>NZ_WKJO01000002.1 GCF_009674605.1 Haloferax litoreum | reverse complement strand
ACAGGAGGTGGTTCACTGTCGAGGGTTTAGGTCGGATACGACGCTTCCCGGAACACGTCACGGCGGACGAAGATGTTCGGGGCGTTCCCTTCAACTGTCGAATGTCAAAAACCTGCAGTTCTCGTGGCAGCCAAATGACCGAAAGAACGCAGACGAATTACGGAGATTACTCAGGTTTTTTCTCCGGGTAGGTTTTGCCACCCGTCTCATCTTCTTTCAACCAGAGGAACACGCCAAAGAGCGCCGGCGACGCGATTGCCGCGCCGAACGTCCCGGCGAGTGCGAGTCCACCGAAGTCTTCCATCTTCGGGTCGTCGAACGGTTCGGCAACCTGTGCATTGCTTCCACCGTCACCACCCTCGGCGACGACAACGACTCCTTTCATACCGAGCGTCTCGTGCGGCGTGCAGGCGTACGTGTGCGTACCTGCCTCCTCGAACGTGTGTTCGAAGGTGTGGCCGCTCTCGCTGGTGAGTTGTGACTCGAAGGCATCGTCCGTATCCACGACGTTGTGTGACCCGCCCTTGCCAGTCCATTTCCAGACGACTGTCGTGCCCGGTGAAACGCGAACGGCCGCCGGACCGAATCCGAACGCCCCGCCGTTCGCCTCGGCACCGACGTCGATGGTCACTCGTTCGAGGCCCGTCTGGTCGGTGACTGTGTCGTAGTTCGACGTGTTCTCTAACCACGCGTCGACGTCTTCACCCTGTGAGGATGCAGTCTCCGACTCGGCGGTGCCTGTGGACGATTGGGTGACACTGCCACCGACGACGACTGCACCTTTCATCCCCAGCGATACGTGTGGTGAACAGACGTACTTGGAGACACCCTCACCGTCGAAGGTGTGCTCGAACGTGTGTCCAGCGTCGCCGACGAGTTCGCTCGCGAACGACCCGTCTTCGGCGGTCACGTCGTGAACGCCTCCGTCGCCGGTCCACTCCCAGACGACTGTCGTTCCCGGGTCGACGCGGATGGCAGCAGGCCCGAACCCGTACGCACCGCCGTTGCCATCTGCGCCGACGGTCACCGTCACGGTAGACGTGCCAGTCTTGTCGACGACGCCGTCGTAGTTCGATGTGTTTTCGAACCACGTGTCGAGGGCTGCTTCGCTCGTCTGTGCAGTCGTTGTCTCGGCGACGGTTCCGAGGGCAGACCCAGAGACTGCAGCGCCGCCGAGTAGTCGAAGGACACTCCGTCGGCCGACCGCTGTGGAAGGTGAATCGTTCGTGGTCATGAGTTTTTCGTGGCGATGGTGTCGAGACACCTCGCCCGACAGTCGAATCGACGGCATTGTGATGGAAAACCGGGGACGCTCGTTCCCGAACGCCGACCGGATGGCCGAACATGTTCGCACACACTTTTGACTCTAACAGCCGAGAGGTACAACATACAGATGCCCCGAGCGACACTCTCACTCACGCTTCCCGAGCAAATCTGGGTGTCCGACCTCTCCAGTCGATACCCCGAGGCCGAGTTCACGGTCCTCGCCGCGATGCCCGCCGAGGAGACGGGCGTTGGACTCGTCGAGATTCACGCGACAGACATCGAACCCATCGTGACCGCGTTGGACGAGTACGACACTGTCGTCTCGGTGACGATTCTCGAGGCCCGTTCGGACCGAGCGTTGGTCCAGTTCGAGACGACAGAACCACTCTTGATTCTCTCGCTCAGCGAAGTCGGAATCCCACTCGAACTCCCGATTACCATCGTCGACAGCGAAGTCGTCGTCGAGGTCACAGCACCGAGAGAGAACCTCTCAGAGTTGGGTGAGCAACTCACTCAGTTCGGAATCCCGTTCGACCTCCTCTCGATTCACCAGTCCATCGACACCGAGACGCTCCTCACCGACGACCAGTACGAACTCGTCGAGACGGCAATCGAGCGAGGATACTACGATACGCCGCGGACGTGTACCCTCACCGAGTTAGCCGAGGCCGTCGGACTGGCGAAGTCGACGACGAGCGAGAAGCTTCACCGGGCGGAAGGAAAAGTCATGAAAGAGTTCCTCGCCCGCGACACCGTCTCAGTCGCGTGAGAACGAGGGGTCTGGTCCCGACCGAATGAGAGCTATTCGTCCCGGGTCGCCTCTGTCCTTACTTCTGCCCACAACTCAGAGAGTTGGTCAGACGCGGAGCGAGACTGCGAACTGACTGAGAGTTCCAACCCGCCAGCGTGGTGTGTGACGACTACCTCTCGGAATCCGAGTGAGTATTCGGCGGCGGATTGGCCATTGTCACGTTTGGTGAGAAGCCCCGCGTCGACCATCTGTTCGAGTTTCCGGTAGACGGTCGACCGAGGCATCTCACACACGTCTGCGATTTCGCTGGCGGTCATGGGACTATCGAGTGTTCGAAGCACAGTTCGGCACTGGGTACTCGTGAGCGAGTCGAACACCGATTGGAAGTCCGGTTCGAACGCCTCAGAGAGCGGATTCGTGGACATCGTCTCAGTTTTAGGAGGGGTCACACAGCAGGGAGTTCGTGAGTATTGTACTGGGTCTCCGATACCTATCTCGACGGTAGACGTGAAAGGTGTATGGGGCGCAGTGGAATGGTGAACCGAATCGATGGCCGTCGATTCTGACTGGTACGCCCACGGTGCTCGTTTCGGTGGGAGAACCGTAGGGTCGTTGCCGAACATGTTCGAACAGTCTCCGCCGGTGCGGGAACCGTCGAGACGTTATACCGACCCCCCCGGCCAACGCCCGAATGCAATGAGCAAGTACGTCGGTGCCCCCGGTTCGACGATGTCTCGTCGCGAGTTCCTCGCCGCCACTGGTGGTGCAGGCCTCTTTGGACTCGCAGGATGTACCGCACCAACGAACGGGGATGCGAACGCGGCAATCGATGACGGCGACACGGCGACAGCGTCGGCGAGCAGTTCGACGTTGCCGTATACGTCCTCACCCGAAGTCGTGCAAGTAGACGAACAGGGTGGGTCGGTGACGCTCAAGAGTACGCCCGCCCGCCACGCCGTCCATCCACAGGAGACGATGGGTGGCCCCATCGAGTTCCCACAGGTCTGGGCGTTCCAAGCAGACGACGGGTCACCGAGTGTTCCAGGACCGATTCTCCGCACGACAGAAGGGAACGACGTGGAGGTGACCCTCGACAACACTCACGGGATGCGCCCACACACGGTCCACTTCCACGGGGTACAAAAGGCGTGGGAAGACGACGGTGTCCCCACGACCACTGGAATCCGCGTCGACCCCGGTGAGAAGCACACCTACACCATCCCGGCGAACGTTCCCGGGACCCACTTCTACCACTGCCACTACCAGACGCACCGCCACATCGACATGGGGATGTTCGGCATCTTCCGGGTCGACCCGAAGGGGTACGAACCGGCGGACAAAGAGTACTTCATGACGGTCAAGGACTGGGACTCACGGCTTCCAAGACAGATGGCTGGCGAAGACGTGACCTACAGTCCGCGCAACCGCAATCCAGACGTGTTCACAGTCAACGGGAAGAGTGCACCACGAACGCTCCACCCCGAAGACGGGTCACCCATCATCGTCGAACAGGGAGACAAGGTACGCGTCCACTACGTGAACGCGGGGTACATGAGCCACCCGATGCACATTCACAACCATCGATTCCAACTCGTGGAAAAAGACGGCGGTGTCATCCCTGACGCGGCACGGTACGAGAGAGACGTGACCAACATCGCACCCGCCGAACGCCACACAGTAGAGTTCACCGCCGACGCCGACCCGGGAATCTACCTCATGCACTGCCACAAGGTCAACCACGTCATGAACGGGAACTTCTACCCCGGCGGCATGCTCAACGGTGTCGTCTACAAGGACGCGATGAAGACTGACATCTTCTCGAAGTTGATGGAGTACGCGGGGTACGACGCGTGACAGGTCCGAGGTAACTCGGTCGGCCCTGTCTCAAATTCACGGAGCACTCTGAGCATTCACGGGACGCTTCGAACGTTCTCGGCGTAGGGAGCGACGACAGTATCTGAGTGATTTGGATTATCCAAATGTTTTGCGTGGAGAATTCTCCCAAACGGACATCAATAGACGGGTTACTGACACGATTTGGCCGTTCAATTGACGGTTCTGAGGAGTATCGTAGAATCTGACGGGTGGTGGGCCAAGCGAATCGTCCATCAGTCGTCGGAGAAATCATGTCTAGCGAACCACGAAGACTGTCCATTTACTCGGACGGTGCCGACCACCAGCACAGCCAGTTCGTTTCTACGTTGTTGACACATCTAGAACGAACCAAAGACGTCCTCATTCACACCTCGACGTATCTCGTCTTCATCGCGATGGTCCAAGTCGCGACGGTCATGGCCGCCCTCTCCATCGAACCGAATCCGGCACTCCTCATCATCGGACTCGTCACCTTCGCCGTCTACACGGGTGACCGAATCGCCGACGTCGACACCGACGAAGTCTCGAACCCCGAGCAGTCGTCGTTCGTGCGAAGGCACAAGAGTGCCCTCTCGGTGTTGACCGCCGCAACGTACGGATTGGCGATAGCGATATCCGTGCTCGGTGGTCCCGTTGCGCTCGGCGTCACACTCATCCCCGGAGTGTTCTGGGTTCTCTACGCTTCAGATTGGCTCCCGACCATCGGGTCGTACTTCAAGCGCTTGAAGGAGATACTCGTCGTCAACTCGGTCATCGTCGCCCTCGCGTGGGCTATCTCGTTGGTGTTCTTGCCGCTGGCGTTCGCCGACGCTGCCTTCACGCCCGTCGCTGCCGTCATTTTCTTCTACTACTTCCTCGACACGTTCGTCAACACCGAGATTCCGAACGTGAACGACGTGGAGGCTGACGAAGCAATCGGCGTGTCGACGCTCCCAGTCGTCTTCGGCGTCGACCGGACACGCCAGATTGCCTACGGACTCGACATCTTCCTCGTCGGGTTCGTCGTCTTCGCGTACCTGCGCGGACTCCTTGGTAGTATCCTGACTCTCGCGATTCTCGTCGGGCTCGGCTACGCTCTGGTGCTAGCCGCGTTCGTCGGCCGAACCGACCACGAAAGTCGTCTCGGAATCGCAGGTGAAGCCAAACACCTCGTGGTGATGGCGGTCATTCTCGCACTCACCGCGGGTGGATTCTAATCTACTTTCGGTAGATTCTATTCGTCGTTTTCTCGTCTGAAGATACACTGTCATTTCAGCTGCTGTCTTGGTGCATGCGACATTTCATATATCAAGGCAGGGTTGTATGCGGTATCTGTGGCGACTGCGATATCTCTGGTACCGTTGTTGTTCATCTCTATCGCCATCGGGTCGGCAGCGACTATACTGGCATGGCGGGCGCGGCCTGAACCGGGGTCGAAACCGCTCGTCGCACTCCTCGTGGCACAGAGTTGGTGGTCCACGTGCATCATCTTCAAACTCCGTGCACCCACGCTCGATGCGAAACTACTCTGGGCGAATCTAGCGTGGATTGGCGTCGTTGCGATTCCCGTCGCCTGGTTCCTGTTCGCACTCGAATACACCGGGCGCGACGAGTATCTCCAACCCCGATACGTTGGAGCACTCTCGGTCGTCCCCGTTCTGACCGTCATCCTCGCACTCACGGGACAGTACCACGACCTGCTTTACGTTCGACCGACTGGTGTCGAACTGAACGGTGTCGTCTTGTTCGAACAGGGTGGACCATGGTTCTGGATTACCGCGGCGTACACGTACATTCTCGGCATCTTCGGGATGATACCGATTCTCGGCTTGCTCACGAGTGACGCAGTCACCTTCCGGGGGCAGAGCGCCGCGCTCGTCGTCGGATTGCTCGCACCGTGGGTGACCAACATCCTGTTTCTGGCTGGCCTCTTACCGACCTCTGGCGTCGACCCGACGCCAATCGCGTTTTCAGTCTCCGGTATCGTCTACCTCGCGGCACTCACGCAGTTTCGACTCCTCGGGACGAGTCCCGCACCAAACAAGCGCGCTCGGCAGTTCCTCTTCGACCGGATGCAAGGCGGCGCAATCGTCGTCGACGCCAACGACTACGTCGTCGACATGAACGACAGTTCCGTCAGGATTCTCGGCGTCGATTCGACAGACGTTCTCGGGGCACCTGCGAACGAGATTATCCCCGAGTACGACCGTCTCCCCGAAGACGGGGCACTCCCGGGACACCTCACTATCGGTGACGAACTCGGTGGCCACCCGTACGACGTGGTGGCGACGCGAATCACGAACGTCCGTGGAACACCCATCGGCCGGGTAATAACGTTCCACGATATCGGCGAGCACCTTCGCCAACAACAACGTCTCGAAGTGCTCAACCGAGTACTCAGACACAACATCCGCACCGAGACGAACGTCATCTACGGCTACGTCAGCCGCTTCGAAGACGACGAGAACGCACGGACGGTCAAAGAACGGGCGTTACGTATCGAAGAAATCGGGAAGAAGGGCCGGAAAGCGATCGAACTCTTCGACAAGACCCGCGACAGAACGGAGCCCAAATCACTCCAATCGCTCCTCGACCGATGTATCGAATCCACCCGTGACTCGTATCCGAAGGCTACGATAGAACGAAGCCACCCGGACGAAGACGTCGCTGTCGCGGGGTTACTGCGACCAGTCTTTTCGAACGCTATCGAAAACGCGGTCGAGCACAACCCGAGTGAGACACCGCACGTGTGGATTACGGTCGAGGTCGAAGGAGACACCGTTCACGTCGAGGTTGCAGACGATGGTCCCGGCATCGCGGAGTACGAACTGGCGGTCCTCGAAGACGGAACCGAAACCCCACTCAAACACGGGAGTGGGCTCGGCCTCTGGATTGTCAAGTGGGGGACCGACATCGCGGGGGGCGACGTTCGATTCACCGAGAACGACCCAGAGGGGTCTGTCGTTACCATCGAGGTTCCTGTTCTCTCACGAGACGCTCAGGTCGCCCCCTCGGAACGGTCGGACTGAACCGTTTCCGACAGCAAACACGCGTCGAAGGAGACGACGGGTCGTGAACTGGAAGCGGAGACCACCACCGAGTACCCAACACTTTTCGTACAAATCGCCGTACACTAAGAGGATAATGAGCACTCTCGAAGACGTCGACCTAGACTTCGTTCCGCTCGGCGAGACAGGATTACAGACGAGCGAACTCCAGTTCGGCACCTGGCGGTTCGGAAAAGAGACTGAAGAAGGGAACGTCGAAATCGGCGAGGAACGCGCCCACGAACTGTTAGACGCGTACGAGGAAGCAGGCGGTCGGTTCATCGACACTGCCGACGTCTACGGTGGCGGCAAGAGCGAAGAGTGGATTGGAGACTGGCTTTCCGACCGTGACCGCGAACGGTTCACTATCGCCTCGAAGATTTTCTGGCAGATTCGAGAGGGAGACCCCAACAGTCGCGGCACCAACCGAAAGAACATCCGACACCGAATCGATGCCCTCCTCGACCGTCTCGACACCGACTACGTGGACGTGCTGTACATCCACCGCTGGGACGACGACACGCCGACGCGCGAGATGATGAAGACGCTTAACCGTCTCGTCGAAGACGGGAAGGTCCACTACCTCGGTGCGTCGACGATGCGCCCGAACGCGTGGAAGGTGGCGAAGGCCAACGAAATCGCCCGTGCCGAGGGATGGGAACCGTTCACCGTCTCGCAACCCCGGTACAACCTCGTCGACCGCGAAATCGAAGGAGACTATCTGGAGATGACTCGGTCCTATGGGATGGCCGTCTGCCCGTGGAGTCCGCTCGGCCAAGGGTTCCTGACCGGGAAGTACACCCGAGAAGAAGGACTCACGGGCGAGTCACGCGCCGCTGAATCGAGTCGGTTCGAAGCGGCGTACCTCACCGAGGAGAACTTCGACCTACACGACGAACTCGACGCAGTCGCCGACGAAGTTGGCGCGTCGCCTGCACAGACTGCGCTCGCGTGGCTCATGCACCGTGACGGCGTCACCGCACCTATCGTCGGTGCTCGAACTGTCGACCAACTCACGGAGAATCTCGCTGCTGCGACGGTAGACCTCTCAAAAGAGCAAGTCCAGCGCTTGACTGAAGCGAAAGCCGGTCCGTACGCAGGGTTGTAGAAAGCGTCCACCCGGGCGCAACGACGAACGAAGACGAAGCTTGGCGACTATTTTTTCAGGATTCTACGTAACTACGGTCGGAAGACGCGTGCAGCATACAAGGGAGTATCAGTCAAGAAATCGCCATCTCCCAGTCACACAGTTGGGGTTCACAGCCCCGAACGGGACGCCGACTCTCCGTCTGCCCGAGTGAGACTGGTCGGCCCCCAGTAGACGACGACAACGACCGTCGTGAAGACGAGGAGTCCAACGAGTGTGAGGCTCGCCAGGTCTGAGTCGAGTATCGGGAACATCCCCTGTGACCAGTTGAACGATGCATGGAACAGAAGGGCGGGCAAGAGACTGGCGTTCGTGTTGTTGTACACCCACGTCATGAGGACGGAAAGTAACGTGATAGAGACCGCAAAGCCGAGGAATGGATTCTGGTAGTAGATGGTCTCACTCGGGACGTAAAACAGTGGAATGTGCCAGACTGCCCAAGCGAGGCCGACAGCGAGACCACCGCCGAGCGCCGATAACCGCTTTTGTACGGGGTCGAGGAGATACCCTCGCCAGCCGAACTCTTCTTGGACGGGTCCGCCGAGGAAGAAGATGACGACGAACGCAACCGGAAGGACGATTGGATTGTCCGCCCAGGGAAACGACAGCGAGGCGTCCGTGGCGATGGCGACGCCGAGCGAGATGAAGACGATGGCGGGAGAGAGGAACAACGCCGGAATCAACCACCGTTTCGGGAAGTCGAGTCGAATTGCGCGTCGCGCGAGGTGTCGAGCCCCGGAGATGCCGTTCGTGTACGTCACGAGAATGAAGGCAGCGACAGTCGGACCAAACGCACCCAGTTCGGGGAGAACGGGGACGCCCTCGACGAGTCCTTCGGCAGCGAGAGCCTTCGGAACCCAGAATCCCCACGACCAACCAAACGTCAGCAGGAGAAACAAACCCACTTTCGGCCCCGCTCCCTCTGCGGAACTCGCTGGTGGCGGCTCAGTAGTCATCCTCAGTCTAAATCATCGGTTACGCGTTAAAGATATGGGACCCACACGATGCTCGCCGTATTCCAAGATACCCGACGAACCCACTAGACGAGGCGTAGCACCCACCGAATTTCTACAGTAGGGGGACCAAACGTGCGGAGTCGAGATGAATACACGAATCTGTCATCCACCAATCAGGGCTCTCGAGGTCGATATCGGACGTTTACATCCGCGAGGGTACCGTGCCTGCCGTTCCTCTCGACTTCGACGTGCTTACCACCGCCGAACAAATCCGGTCACGAGGACTGTTGCATAGGCGAGAAGCAACATCCCACCGAAATGCTTGGCCGCACCCGGAACCATGTTCGGGAAGACGGACCCGAAGAACGCTATCGCAACTGTATCGAGGAACATCCCCGGAAGAACTAACGCGACTGCTGCCTCGAGTCGCTTCGCTCCCGTGACACCATTCCATCGGTACAGAGCCAATGCGAGACCACTCATCGCCGGGACGACTGCAACGTACAACGCACCGACGATGAGTGGTGATGCGGGGTCGAGCAGATAGTGTCCAGCGAGTCGGAACGCAACCGTCGCCCCGAGCCAGGCGAGGAATCCAAACGAGAGAAATTGACGAATCGTCGGTTCAGTTAGTGACGGAAGAGCGTCGACACGTTCGGCCGAGGTTTCAGACGCCAAATCGACAGTGTACAAAGGAGTCACGCAGTTGGTCGACCTCGGACTCGTCAAGAAGACTCCCGAGGGACTGCGACCGACCCTCTTTGGTCACACCGCCCTTCGACGCTACGACGAATTGACGCAAACAGCACCACTCGGGCAGGTGCTCGCAGGACTGGGACCGGATGCAATCGACCCCATCGTGTTCGTCGGGTCAGAGTTTGTCGCGCCTGAGACCGACGCTATCGATAAGCATCTCGCCCGTGCGCAAGACCTTCTCGAATCTGCGACGACGGTTCGTGGAGTCGTTCCGGCAGCATCGTCGGACAACGAAAAACTCGTCCGCGTACGGGTCGAAGCGAGCCAGTTACGAGCGGAGTTCGTTCTCGGAACGGAGCTATATGCCGACTTAGACCGAGAGAATATGGGTGAACTGGCGGAGGTTCTGGACTGCGGATTGTCACTCTGGAAGACGACTGCGGACGTCCCGTTCGGATTCTACGTCGCCGAAGGTCCAGAATCGGTGCAGATGGCCATCGAATTCAGAGACGAGGCGCTCATGACTGGGATACTCGTGAACGATACTGCAGAGAGTATCCACTGGGCAGAGACGCTGTTTTCCCACTACAAAGACGACGCGTCGAAGATTTAATCACCGACCGAGTGTCGAAACGGCCGGATTGTCCCGCTTACTTCCTGCCTGAGCGGGTGTGCTTCCTCCGTCGTCCGAACAAGCCGATGACGATACCCAGAGCGAGCATCGCGGCACCCACGCCGAATCCGGGTGTCTCGGACGTAGTCGTCTGTGTCGACGTCGGTGTCGACGTCTCGTCCGGAGTCGGTGTCGATGTCGGTGTGGCCGTCGGCGTCGTCTGCTGTGGCTTGTGAGTCGCCACAGCAAGGGACCCGAGGTCGGTGCCCTCGACTTCGAACACGACTTTCGCTGCCGTCGTTTCGACGTGGTCAGTTTCGACGGCCGTCCACGTGCCGTCAGAGAGACTGTACGTAACCACGTCACCGAATTCGACGTCTCGGTCGGCGAGGATACCTCGGTCGACAGAGAATCGAATTGTCGTATCGGTGCCCTTGGCACCCACTATCGTCACGAACGCCATGGACTCACCCTGCATCGAAGAGAGAGCAGGGCCAGTCGACGACCCACTTCCAATCAGACGGATGGTGCTATTGCCGTCTGCGTCGGGACTGATGCTGACGTGTTCGACAGTGACACCCGTCGTGCCGAGGTCACCGTTCACGATAGCAGTCGACAGTGGTTCACCCACAGACGCATTTCGGATGTGAACCACGAGTCCACCGTCTTCGAGCGACGAAACGTCGATAGTCGGGGTTGTGTCGGCCGAGTGGTCGGAAGTCACGTCACCGGCGGGGGCCGGGTCGTCGTCTCTTGAGGAGTCAGAAGAACCGCCGTCGTCGGTCGACGACGTGTCATCGGTTCCGCCGTTCCCAGTCGATGGGTTGGTCCCCCCTCCCGAAGACGCGGTATCGACGGTAAACGAGATGGTCTCAGTGTGGGTGTTCCCCGCTTCGTCTTCCACGGTCACGTCGAGCGTATGACTGGTCCCATCGGTCAACCCGGTCGCTTGGAACTCGGCGTAGTCGCTCGTAATCGTGGTCGCCGAATCCGCGGTTACGAGCGTGTCGTCGTAGAGGACCGCAACATTGCTCGCGTCCACACCGCTCTGGGTGTCCTCGTACTCAACGCGGAGCGTCTGCGAGGTGGTGCCAGCGGACAGTGTGCGACCATCATCCGGAGTCGTCGCGGTAATCGTCGGTGCTGCATTGTCGATTGCGACGGCACCGTACGTCGAGAAGTGCGAGACGTTTGCGACCCAGTACTGACCGGTCGAACCGTTGATTGTGACGTTTTCGACGTTCGTCTGAACGTCTTCCCACTGGTTCGTGGTCTCGTTGAAGTACCGGATTGTCACGTCGTCGACGTCCGTGTTGGTGTTCGTCAGAAGCGACTGGTCCACAGGGATGCCGATGACGGCGTAACTGAGGTTGTCCGAGAGACGCTTGCCGAGCGCCGCGTTCAGGAATTTCACACCTGCCTGTCCGCGGACGAGCGGTTCGGCCGACACTCGACGCTCGGTCATCGTGACGAACGTGTCGTTGACAGGTTGGTCGGTCGTAAAGCGGACGAACAGCTCAGACGGGAGTATCTGGGCAGTGATGGTGTTGTTGCTGTCGGTGCTGTGAGATTCGATGAGGCTCGACGCGTTGTCAGTTCCACGGTTCCCTGCGAAGTCGATTGCCGATGCGGAGACGTTGTACTGTCCGTCTGTCGAGAGTGAGAACGTCCCGTTCCAGTGGGTTCCTTCGTCGACCATGGTGACGGCGTCCACAGTGCCGTCTGGGTGTTCCACATCGACGACCATCGAGGCGGGCCGAACCGTCTCGGTGGTATCGACGGTCACGTTGGCCGTCGTCGCATCAACGCGCGTTATCGTCGCTGCTAAATTGGGGGCAGTTCGGTCGACGACGACAGTGTCGGTCACAGTCTTGTCCGCCGAATTCCCCCGGTCGTCGTCGCCCGTTAGGACGACGTCGTAGCGACCATCGTCGTGAATCTGACTCGACGAGAACGATGCCGTCCAGTTGTTCGACGTGCCATTGTATGTCGCGTCCGTCGTCTCTCGGTACTGCGAAGTTCGTGAGTCGAGTGTGACCTGGACGTCACTGACGTTCCCGAACTCGTCGGACGCGTTCACCTCGACATCCACCGTCTCGTTCGCGTAAACTGTCGTTCCATTCCGGTACGAACCGTTGACAGAGATTGTGTCGATAGTCGGGGCGGTGTCGTCCACGCTCTCTCCGGCAAGCGGAACGTACACGGAGGGCTCGTCAGGGTCGTCGGACCGCAAGACGAGCGTCGCGTTTGCCGTGCCCGTAGTGTTCGGTGCGTACTCGACGGTCACGGCGTGGGTTCCGCCGAACCCGAGGACAACCGACTCGTTCCCACCGGTCACATCGAACGGGACGGCGCTCGGGTTCGAGAGCGTCATCTCGGTTATCGTGGACTCCGACCCGTCTGTGGCCCCACCGAGTAACGTGCCGGTCGGTCCAGTGATTGTCGCTTCGGTGAAGGTCAGATTCTGGTCGCCGATGTTTGCGACGGTAATCGTCTCGGCGGTGTTGGTTCCCGCGGGGACTGTTCCAAAGTCGACGCGGTCCCGTGAGACCGTGATGTCGGCGAATCCGGACGACGAGGCGTCGACGACGGTGATGGACACCTGTGCGAACGACGAATATTCACCGTGTTCGTCCTGAATCCGGTAGACGTAGCTGTCGACGCCGGTGAATCCGGGGTCGGGAGTGTACGTGAAACGTCCATCCTGCGAAGACCGCTGGAGCGTACCGTTATCCGGGGTCCCGTGGTGACTCGCGCTGAACGAGTCGTTGTCGGCGTCGTAATCGTTCGAAAGTCGCCCCGGTGCAGGCACCGAGAGCGTCTCTCCTTGCCGGACGACGTAGTTGTCAGCGACTGCGGTCGGTGCACGGTTCGGGTTCGGGAGCACGTCGATGGTGACAGTTGCGAACGTCGAATACTCGCCGTGTTCGTCCTGAATTCGGTAGGCGTACGAGTCTGTTCCCGTGAAGCCCGAGTCCGGGAGGTATCTGAAACTCCCATCCTGAGAGGACCACTGGAGCGTCCCGTGGTCGGGGGTGCCGTGATGACTTGCGCTGAACGAGTCTCCGTCCCGGTCGCGGTCGTTCGCGAGCCGTCCCGGTGCACTCACGTTCAGCCACTCACCCGCGTAGACCGAGTAGTGGTCGTCGACAGCATCTGGCCGTCTGTTCGGGTCCGGAACGACTTCGATAGTCACCGTTCCGAACGCGGAGTACTCGCCGTGTTCGTCCCGGACACGGTAGACGTACGAGTCCGTCCCCGTGAATCCCGAGTCCGGCTTGTATCTGAAGCTCCCATCTTGGGCGGAGCGCTCCAGCGTCCCGTGGTCGGGATTGCCGTGGTGAGAGGCACTGAACGAGTCACCGTCGACGTCGTAATCGTTCGCGAGGCGACCGGGCGCACTCACGTTCACCCACTGTCCCTCGTACACCGTGTAGGTATCGTCGACGACAGTCGGAGCACGGTTCGCCGTCGTGTTCGGGTCCGGGAGAACCTCGACGGTGACGGTGGTGTAGTTCGAGAACGCACCGGTGTCGTCCTCGACTCGATACACGAAGGTGTCGGTTCCGGTGAACCCATCGTCTGGCTTGTACTGGAAGCCGCCACTTCCGTAGAACCGGTGGAGTGTACCATTCGAGGGAGTCCCGTGGTGCGGCGCAGTGACGTTGTCACCGTTCGGGTCGAGGTCGTTTGCGAGCGTTCCCGGTCCACTCACGTTCAACCACTGCCCTTCGGATACCGTGTAGTGGTCAGGCACTGCAACCGGGTCCGTTCGAGTCGGGTCGACCACGTCGATAGTGACGTTCCCGAACGCGGAGTACTCGCCCCGGCCGTCCTGAACGCGGTAGACGTACGAGTCTGTTCCCGTGAATCCCGAGTCCGGGAGGTACACGAGGCTTCCGTCCTGTGAGGACCGGTCGAGTGTCCCGTTCGTGGTGTCTCCGTGGTGAGAGGCACTGAACGAGTCGCCGTCGACGTCGTAATCGTTCGAGAGTCGTCCGGGCGCACTCACGTTCAACCACTCGTCGGCGAGGGTCGCGTAGTGGTCGTCGACGACCGTCGGGTCCCTGTTGTCCGGGACGACTTCGATAGTCACCGTAGCGAACCCTGAGTACGCACCGTGATCGTCCTGAATCCGGTAGACGTACGAGTCTGTTCCCGTGAATCCGGGGTCCGGTGTGTAGTTGAGACTGCCGTCTTGGGAAGACCTGACCAAGGTTCCGTGGTCGGGGGTACCGTGGTGAGAGGCACTGAACGAGTCACCGTCGACGTCGTAGTCGTTCGCGAGTCGACCGGGGGCACTCACGTTCAACCACTCACCCTGCGAAACCGTGTAGGTGTCGTCGACAGCAGTTGGGTCGCGATTTTTCGCGGGAAGGACTTCGATAGTCACCGTGGCGAACTCGGAGTACTCGCCGTGTTCATCCTGCACCCGGTAGACGTACGAGTCCGTCCCCGTGAAGCCCGAATCCGGTGTGTAGTTGAAACTTCCATCCTGGGAAGACCATTTAAGCGTGCCGTGACTCGGGTCGCCGTGATGGCTGGCACTGAAGTCGTCCCCGTCTGGGTCACGGTCGTTCGCGAGCCGTCCCGGTGCACTCACGTTCAGCCACTCACCTGCGTGGACAGCGTAGGAGTCCCCGACAGCCTCCGGTTTCCGGTTCGGGTCCGGGAGAACCTCGACGGTGACGGTGACGAACGACGAGTACGTTCCTTCCGAATCTCGGATGCGGTAGACGAACGAGTCCGTACCCGTGAAGCCGGAGTCGGGAGTGTAGGTGAAACTCCCGTCGGACACGAACGTCAACGAGCCGTTGTCCGGAGTTCCGTGGTGGGTCGCAGAGAGACTGTCGTTGTCCGGGTCCTGGTCGTTCTCGAGGACGCCCGGTGCGTCTACCGAGAGCGTCTCGCCTTCTACGACGACGTACTGGTCGGCACCGGGGACCGGTTTCTGATTCGGTTCCGTAATCGTTCCGTTCCCGGAAATTCCGACGCTCACGGTCGATTCGTCGCTATCATTGGTTGCCAGTTCGAGTGTCGCGTCTGCGACCCTCGTGACCGACGGTGCGAATTCGACGGTGACGTTGTGAGTCGAACCCGCAGCGATGGTCGCGGTGCCAGACCCACCGACGACGGTGTACGCGCCGGCACTGGTGCCAGTCACCGACGAACTGCCGAGCGACAGCGGTGACCCGCCGACGTTCGAGACAGAGACGTTCGTCGTCGTGGTGTTACCGACTTCCACCGTTCCGAAGTCGTGGCTGGTCGGCGAGACGGCGACTTCCGCAGGTCCGACTCCAGTTCCAATCAGGGTGGCCTCGACGATTCCGACATTAGTGTCGAATTCGAGCGTTGCCGTCCGGAGTCCACTCGCACTCGGGTCGAATCGAAGCCAGATATAGTCTGAGTCGCCAGCGTAGATGTTCGACTGCGGCGTCGTCGTAATCGTGTAGTCACCGGTATTCGACCCAGTGAGCGTTACGTCGAAGACGTACAGCGTGTCGGTCCCTTCGTTCGAAATTTGCACGTATCGCTGCGAAGACGACCCGAGGTCCACGTCACCGAAATCCTGTGTCGATGGTGAGACGGCAGGTTCCGCAACGGGTGCACTGACGGTGACGTTACTCGGTGGGAGGCCCTCGATGGAAACGTTGTGCGTCCCGACCGTCGAAAAGTCGTGCGTGAATTCAACCGTGTTGGAGGAACCGGAACCGACAGTGCCGGTCACTGTATCGGCGACAGCCCCGTCCACGAACAGTTCGGCTGTGTAGCCACACGCGACATCCCCGGTGTTCTCTGCCACAGCAGAGACGGAGAACGACTCACCGGTAGACACGTTGGATTTCGAGACTGCGAGATTGGTGTATCCAATCGACGAGTCTGACTGATTCGTCGTGCCACCCTCGAGTGCGAGGAGTGGGTGCTCCGAGTTGGCGTTCTCCAACCCCGTAGCGTAGAGGACGCCACCGCTAATCGCCGGTGTGAACGCCTCGTAGTAGTCTTCTTGATATTTCCACACGAGGCCACCGGTATCGGCGTCGTACGCCCGAATCGAACTGTCCGTTGTCGGTACGAAGACGGTCCCGTCGGCGTAGGTTGGAGAGAACTCTGCAGCGGTACAGATACTCGTCGCCCATCGGTTCTCGCCGCTCGATACATTGATGGCACGGAGGATGCCGTCTGACGTGAAGAACAGCGTCTCGTTTGCCAGTGCGGGCGAGGTACCAGTATAGCCATCGACGTTCGCCGACGTGTTCCACAGCGTGCGACCATCGGCCGCGTCCAGCGCGTAGAGTCGCCCATTCGACTGGTTGTCGACGTAGACCACGCCATCGGCGACGACAGGAGCGTGAAGTCCCGACGACCGGCCCGCAATCTGTCGACTCCACATCTCGGTCCCAGTCGCGGCGTCCACTGCGTGCGTCGAATTGCCGTCACTCGTTACGTAGACAGTCCCGTTTTCGATTGCGGGAGTTACCTCCATGCCGTACATCCTGCTATCTCTCTCGAACGTCCACAGGACCTCACGAGTGGTGGCATTCAGGGCGTGGAGAACGCCGAAGTACTTCGAATTCGCGTATCCAGACCCGGTGACGTATGCGACGTCGTCGACGACGGTGATACCGCCAACGTCGCCGCCAACGTCGTACGTCCAGAGACGTTCGCCGGTCGACGCATCGAATTGGTAGACGCGGTCTCTGCTGTCTGCCGTGTAGAGGTAGCCACTCGCGTAGGTCGGTGAACCCTCGACACTTCCGATGGTTTCGTACTTCCAGCGAAGCGTTCCGTCAGTGGCATTGTAGGCGAACACCGCGTCGCCGTTGTTGTCGGTTCCGCCGACGAAGACGGTGTCGTTGGCCACAATCGGTCCAGTCGTCCACTCGGAACTGTGGTTCACTGCCCACGCTGTGACGTCTGAGCCGACTGCAGTCGGCGCTTGGGTCGCGGAGTTGTTCCCGGTGTTGCCGGCGTCGAAACTCGCCTTTGGCCACGAGTCGGCAGTCGGCGATAGGTCACGCGGGCCACCGAGGGCGACGAGTGTGCCATCCTCGGCGTCGCCGACGTTCACCGTGGCGCTTCCCTCTCGGTCGTACATGTACCGTGCCATCGAATCACCGTCGCCTGACGGTTGCAAGACGAACACGACGTCGCCGCGTTCTCGGAGGGTGACCGTCCACGTGAGCGTCGTACTCTGGCCCGGTTCGAGAGTCCCCTCCCGGTTCGGATAGTCCCAGATGTAGTGGTTGGTGTTCCCGTCGTCGGGGGCGATGTCGAGGTTCACGTCGTACTGGCGCGCGTGCGACCCGAGGTTCGTGACCGTCGCAGTGACGGTGACGTTGTCGTCCACGGAGACGACGTGGGAGTCGACTGTGAGGTCCGTGAACTCGATTACGCCTCCCTCTCGAAGGACGCGGAAGTCGTTCGGTGTCGTCGAGTCGGCGTAGAGAATCATCGTCCCGTTCGCCAGTGCCTGCACGGCCCCACGCTCGCGAGACGTTAGGTCGGTGTTTCCGTAGAACTCGCCGGTCGAAGCGTCGTAGACGTACGTGTAATCACCGCCGCCGTCGCCACCATAGACGAGTCCATCCACGGCGAATATCGTTTCGAGGTCCCGAATCGACCGGTTCCAGACGAGTGCGCCGGTAGACGGGTCGAGGCGGTAGAGTTCGTTTCGCCGAGGTGAACTCGCCTCCATGACTTGCTGTCGGACGTATACCGCATCGTTCGTGACAGTCGGTTCGTAGACACGCCACGTATCGACGGTTTGGTGGAGGTCGTACGGAACGAACTCCCAGTCGACATTCCCATCAGCGAGGTTGAGCGCCGTGAGTGTCTGTGCCGCCTCGCCATCGGCGTTTGTCGTTCTGTTGACGACGTACACGTGCGAATCCCGAACGACGGGCGGTTCCGATGGGTCGAAATCCACCGCGCTCGTCGACCACGTACTCGACCCACTCGTGGTGAAGGCAATCAGTCGGTCGTGGTCTTCCCATGCTCCGTCGACGTAGTCTTCGTCTTGAAGCCACGCGACGACCGTTCCGTTCGACACCGAAACCCAGTCGAAGAGTTCAGTGCCACCGTCGTCGCTCACATCGTACCGCCAACTCACCGCTCCCGTGTCGGCATCGAGTACCAGGAGCGTCGCGTTCGCGTCGTAGGTGTCCTCTGGCGTGCCGCCCACGACGTACACCTGTCCGTTCGAGACGACTGGTGCTTGGTCACGACTCAGCGACGTGTCGTTCATCGTCGTGTCGTGGACCCACTCGACACTGCCGTCGCTGGCGTCGAGTGCGAAGACGGACGCATCTACGACATCCGGTCCAGCGTTGTCGAAGTTGTAGGGCGTCGTGTAGAGGAACACGGTGCCGTCGTCGACTGTCGGTGACCCAGCGATATTTCGGTCCTGCGCGGAGACGTTGAACGCCCACTTCTCGGCACCGGTCGTCTCGTCGTATCCGCGGACGATGTCGGCGTTGTCGGCGTTGTCGTCTCTGTTGTGGACAGCCACGACCGTTCCGTTTGCGATAGCGGGTGCAACGCTCCCGTCGAACGAAGAGAGGTTCCAGACTTCCTGAAGGTGTTGTTTCGGGCCGTACGTATTCGGGTTCGCCTTCGTTCGACCGGCGTCGAAATCGATGCCGGGCCAATCGTCGACTCGGGTTGGGTGACTGACGGTCAGTGTCACTGGGCCGATAGCAGCGTCATCCTCCAGTTCGCGGGCAACTGAGACGTTCCACGAACCGCTCGTATCGACCCGTCCAGTAAACGTGAGCGGCGTGGACTCACCCGGGTTCAACGTTCCGTTCGCGTGGTCGAGCGCCCACCACTCCACGGGAAGTGGCGAGTCAGCCATCAGTGAGAGGTTGTAACTCCGCGCCTCGTCGTCGACGTTCTCGACTGTCACCTCCCCCGTGAACTGTTCGCCCGGGGTGAGCGCCGTCGACGAGAGAGTAAACCCGGAGAATTGGAACGGAGATTCTTCTATCGCGTAGACGCGCGTGAACTCGGTGGTGTCTCGGGTGTCGATACCGAGGACGTAGAGTCGGTCGTCTGCAACCGCAAGGTCGATTGCGCGGCCGTCGATGCGATACGTCCACTGTTCGGCACCGGTTGCATTATCGAGCGCGACGAGGTGGCCTCGTTCGCTCGCCGCGTAGACGACGCCGTCAGCGACGGTCGGTGAGAGCGCTCGCATCTCCGAGTGGGCAATCCCGTACTCGAGGCTCCCAGAGAGACGGTGAAGCCACGTCTGGGTGCCCGTGCGTTCGTCGAACGCCCGGATTGTGTGTCCCGACGAGACGTAGACTGAACCCTCGGAGACGGCCGCCCCCGTCGGTTGGGCATTGATATCGATGACCCACTCGATGTGTCCATCAGTGGCGTTCAGACGGTAGAATTTCGGATCGTACGTCGGTGACCCACTCCCGACGTAGACCGACCCGTTCGAAACGACCGGTGACATCGACACCGGACCTTCCATCTCGAAGTTCCACCGACGGGTTCCGTCGCTAGCGTTCAGGGCATAGATGGCGTAGTCCCGATTGTTCACTTGACCGGTCGCATAGACCGTCTCGCCCGCCGCCGACAACCCAATCGAGACGTCGTCGTTGATATCGGTCGACCAGCGTTGGGAACCAGTTTGTACGTCGTACGCGTAGAGATACGCCCCTCGGGTTGTGTAGAGCGTCCCCCCCGAGACGACCGTCGCATCAGTTTCGAAGTTGGTTTCGTTCCAGATTTCGGTTCCATTCGAGAGATGGTAGGCGCGGATTTCGTCACCGGAATAGTCGACTTCGGTCGTTACGACCACGCCATCGGAGACGGACACCGACGAGAGGTCGACGCCGGAGATGTTCCAGACCACGTCGCCCGTCTCGTTGTCCAGTGCTCGGAGACTCGTCTCGCCGGGCACTACCACGAAGCCATCAGCGACGACTGCGGGAAGTTCCCTCACGTCGTCTGTGAATTCGTACGTCCAGCGAGCAGTTGGATTCGTCTTCGGACCAGACGAGTTCGGATTGTATCCCGACCGACCGGCGTCGCGACCGGTCGTCGGCCAGTCTCCCGGACCGAGAGACGGCCACGTTAGCGACCCACTCGCTGCCTCCGCAGTATCACCGGACGAACCGATGGACTCGACGGAAGATGGTTCTGATGTGGTCGGGTCCGCGGATTCGAGCGTTGCCCCAACAGACCCGACGACGACAGAGAGGACCAGACAAACCGCGAGGATAACGGACACGGTAGACCGAATCGTTCCACTTCGATAGAGAGTCCCAAACTGAAGCATGTTGATAAATTCCCCACTCAGTCAGCTATCCTATATGCACTCACCGTGCAGAGTCCGGAGTGCGAACAGGATTTCACTCTCTGAAACAACTGTCAATTGAAATTTGTTTATCGGGAGTTCATGTCCGAAGAATTATGTCGACTTGGACGAGTTATCACGCCCAATGGGTACCGGAGGGTCCGAAGACAACAATCTTCCAATAGCGGCCTTGAAACGAGCGGACGCGCTCGCTGCACTGCTGGATGGCCCTCTGGAACGGTCGGACCTGATGGAGACACTGGACGTGTCTCGGACGACGATTCATCGCATCGTCCGCGGCCTCGAATCGAAAGAATTGCTCGTCCAAGACGGCGTGGAGTTCAAACTCTCACCGTTCGGAGAAACGGTCGCACGCGAGGTGACCGCCTACCGGCGACGAATCACTGCTGCACAACGGCTCCAACCGTTTTTCGAGACGCTAACCGACCGGTCTGTCGAACTTGAAGCGGGGTTGTTCGATGGTGCGACGATGACGGAATCGAAGCCCACGAACCCGTACGCCCCGGTTGCTCGATTCATGGAACTCCTTCGTGATTCACGGAGCCTCCACGGATTCGACACGACCACGGTTGCACCAATCTACGTCGAAGAAATCCGAGACGAGATACTGGGAGGGATGGAGACAGACGTCGTCTATCTGTCAGCCGTCGTCGAAGAGATGGTCGAGACGTATCCCGATGCGATTGCAAACGCGGTCGATGCCGGCCAACTGACGCTCTCAACACACGACGACCTTCCGTTCGGTCTCGCGATTTTCGAAGACCGAGTTGGACTCGGGGGATACGACGAAACAGGACTGCTCTCGGTCTTCGTCGATACAGATTCCTCAGAAGCACGTGACTGGGCGATGGAGACGTACCAGCGGTACAGAGACGAAGCAGAACAGTTGGACGCTCTATCGTCAGACGACGTGTGAGTATCCCGAAGCGAGACGTCTTATTCGTCGACGTCGAGTTCGAACTGCTCGTTCTCCGAAACGGCGTTGAGCACGACACTCGTGTTCGACTCGCGAATCGCCGCTTCACCGAGTATCTCCTTGATTTGGGCGTTCATGTCGTCCGTGTTCCGGAATTTGCCGATGGCGATGACGTCGTAATTCCCGGTCACTTCGTAGACTGAGACCATTCGGGGTTGTTCTCTGAGTTCGTCGGTGATATCGCCGAGTGCGTCACCTTCGACCTTTAGTTGCATGACTGCAGTGACGTCGTACCCGAGTGCACTGTAGTTGACGCGGGGTGTGTATCCCTCGATGACACCCTCTTCTTCTAGGTCACGGAGGTGGTTCGAGATAGTCGTCACAGAGACGTCGAGTTGCTCGGCGAGGTTCCGGAGACTCGTTCGGCCATCGTCGAGGAGTGCGTTGACAAGCTTGGAATCGAGATTTTCGTACGTCATTACACATACGAGCCTACTAGAACCATTAGAACTTTGCGAATGTCCATCTTGAGCCATATATTGCGAAAGTCGTCAATGTAGGAACGCGAACGTCCTGTGGAGGGTCAAAACCATACGGTTCGCCAACGCACCGACTAGCAAGGATGAGTGAGTTCGTTGCCGCAGCATGTCAGATGGACTCGAACGACGACAAACGGGCCAACGTCGAACGAGCACTCGAGTTCGTCGACCAAGCAGCAGACGTGGGGGCCGACTTCGTGGCGTTCCCCGAGATGATGAGTTACATCGGACCAAAGGACCAGTACCCCGACGTAGCTGAGTCGATAGACGGTGAGATAGTCCACCAATTTGCCGCGAAAGCGAAGGCCTACGGCCTGTACATCCACACGGGGAGTTTCTTCGAGCGCATCCCAGACTCCGACCGTGTGTACAATACGTCGGTGATGATTGGCCCCGAGGGTGACGTTCTGGACACCTATCGCAAGGTACACCTATTCGACATCGAACTCGACGGCGACGTCGAGTACGAAGAGTCCGAACGCGTCGCTCCGGGGACCGAAGCGGTGACTGTCGAAACCGATATCGCGACGTTTGGCCTCTCAATTTGCTATGACCTTCGATTTCCACACCTCTACCAGACAATGGCACACCGCGGAGCCAACGTACTTCTCGTGCCTGCAGCGTTCACCATGTTCACCGGAAAAGACCACTGGGAACCGTTACTCCGCGCGCGAGCGATAGAAAATCAGTCCTACGTCATCGCACCAGCACAAATCGGCGAGAAGCCATCGTCACCGACCACATACGGACGAACCCTGGTCGTCGACCCGTGGGGGAACGTCATCTCGAAAGCCAAAGATACAGAAGAGGTGGTGACGGCGACTATCGACATGGACTATCTCGAAGACACGAGACGGGAACTGCAGAGTCTCAGGCACACCCGTCCCGACGTGTACGACCTGTAGTGACCGACTTTCGCTCTGTATTCAGCACGTGCTCAGCGATTATCAGCTCCCGAAAGTTCCGGCAGAGTCGTCTCTCTTAGACTGGGAGTTGCGTCGACAACCGATGTCGTAGATAGACCTTTTCGGCCCGAGAGCCTATCCGATGTATGACGGACGTGTCAGAGGAAGTCGCCGACCTGCTCACGAGCGAACCACTGATGGCACACGTAGGGACGTGCGTCGACGGACGACCCCACGTCGCACCGGTGTGGTACTACTTCGACGCGGAGCATTCAGTCGTCGAAATCCTCACTACTGGACGGAAACTCTCGAACATTCGGTCGAATCCACGCGTCGCCCTCTCGATTCAGAAAGATATCGACGGCCAGGCACAGTGGCGAGTGACGTTACTCGGGACGGCGACAGTCGTCGACGACGACGAACAATTACGTGATGCAACTCGGCGAATCAACACCAAGTACGGTGCCGACGAGTCCGCGTGGCCAGAAAACGAACTCGTACGGATACGTGTCGGGACTGTTACCTCGAATACGTACTGAGTCGCCGACGTTGTCGTGGAAGTGGTACGGCAGACGGTATTAGGTGAAAGGAGGACGAAAGAAGGTGGTGAGAACGACGAAAGGAGACAGGAACTCGAGTCGGACACAGGTTTTTGAGCTAGCTTTCTAACAACCTACGCATGGTCGATGAGACACGCCCGACCGAGAGTTACGATGGGCGGATTAGGGTCCGTCTCTTGCATGATTCCGACGGGACCACGGAGATGAGATGTTCGTCGTATACCAAAGCAATCGAGGTCGTCAGAGAGCATCGAGACGAAGTGGCTGCGGTCAAAATCATCGATAGAGACGACGACGTCGTGTTTACCTCTGCAGAGATGGACATCGACGTGTGGGAGTCAGCGTGGGAAGACAGGAAACGGAATATGAGCGTGTCGGTCGAGGAATACGACTGTCCGTACGATAGCGTGTCGTGTTTCGCCAACGACCGGTGTGTACAGTGCCAAATGGACGAACTCCAGGGCCGATACTAATTCCAAGGCGGTACTCATCGAGTCCATCGAAACCAAACGAGAGAGATGAGACTAGCGGATCTGGTGTTACTCTGTCGAACGCTCGGAACGACCCCTGTACTTTAACAAGAATGAATGTCAATTAATCCACATCATGTCGCAAGCGGATGCCGCCGAGTCAATCCAGATACAGAACGTCGTCGCCTCCACACAGATTGGAATCGAACTGGACTTAGAACAGTTGTCCCTCGACTGGGAGGGGACAGACTACGACCCAGATAACTTTCCTGGGCTGGTGTACCGAACGACGGACCCGAAGTCGGCGTGTCTCGTATTCCGGTCCGGGAAAATCGTCTGTACTGGGGCAGACAGTGTCGCTGGCGTGAACACTGCTCTCGATATCTTGTTCGACGAGTTCGAGGAACTCGGACTCCCCGTTCCCGACGACCCCGAGATTACAGTCCAGAATATCGTCTCGAGTGCGGACCTCCGGCACACGCTCAACCTCAACGCCCTCGCCGTCGGTCTCGGTCTCGAAGACGTCGAGTACGAGCCTGAACAATTCCCCGGTCTCGTGTATCGTCTCGACGAACCGAATGTCGTCGTGTTGATGTTCGGGAGTGGAAAGGTCGTGATCACCGGTGCGAAGGAGGTTTCCGATGCCGAACGTGCGATTGAAGTCGTGGGTGAGAGAGTTAGCGACTTAGGATTACTCGGTTAACATAGTTCAGTTAGTCCTAATCTGTTGTTGTCGTTGTTTTGTCTCTAGTACTAGAGCAGCACTAGTCTTCTAGTCACTCATTGAGTACACACACACCACCTTCGCGTTTGTAACGGCTACGCGAGACTCTAGAAAGATTCTACACACCCCCCTCGCGTTTGTAAATCATGCGGCAATAACATCCTTTTGTGGGTGGTTCGTCGAGGGTTGCCCCTCTGTTTTCGAGTTACATTCGCGAAGGTGGTGTGTCTGACATCGCCGGATACCTCCAATCAGACTGAGAATCGTGATGTGAGTAAACCACTGTGAACAATTCTCGTGTTTACAAACGCGAGGGTGGTCTCCTCCCCGGTCAGTCTATCGAGTATCGCGACTTCTGTCCTCGATTCACGTGCCACGGAACTTTCGTCGCTCTGAATACATTCGCGACTGTGGTCTCCCACTACTCCCTCTTCGAGTAGGGTGTGCAGTATCGAAGGTTACAAACGCGAAGGTGGTCCCTCCCTCGCATCGGAGATGTGCACAGTTACAAACGCGATGGTAGTCCCCCATATTCTCGGTTACAATCGCGAGGGTGGTGTCTGACGGGGTTACTCGCGCGATACTACTAATCTACTAAGTACATGCTGAACTGTCGAGTGAGGGTTCTCTAAGTCGCTATTTGGTTGGTGTTACAATCGCGGAGCTACCCCCTACACTTTTATTAGGAATGGGTATGAATAGCGAACTCATATGACATCGGACGAGACTGATGGGGGTGGTCGAGACCCACTTTTTCGCTACGACCAACCCATCTTCGCCAACGAGGATATCCTCAAAATCTCGCACTTACCTGGCCCCGACAAGATTGTCGGCCGTGACGAGCACATGTCCAAGGTCGCACAGGCACTCAACCCCGCTATCTTCGGGCGTGAACCGACCCACCTGTTTATTTTCGGAAAGACCGGGTCAGGAAAGACACTTAGTGCACGTCTCGTGAGCGAACGGTTACAGAGCGAAGCACGTCGTGAAGACGTAAACGTGGAAATCGCGGTCATCGACTGTGGTGAACAACACACCGAGGCGTCGGTCATCAAGACGCTCGCCTCACAGGTGAACGACCCTTCGAAGAGTGGGATGTCGATTCCAGAGCGTGGACTCTCTACTGGTGATTACTACAACCGACTGTGGCAAGTCCTCGACACCTGTTCTGACGTGACCATCGTCATTCTCGACGAGATCGACATGCTTCGCGACGACGAGGTTCTTCGAAAACTCTCGCGTGCAGGCGAGAATCAGAAAATCGTCGACTCTCGTCTCGGCATTATCGGCATCTCGAACAAGATCGACTACCCCGAGGAATTGACCGAACGCGTCAAATCGAGTTTCGCCCACGACGAACTCGTCTTCCCGTCGTACGACGCGAACCAACTCCGCGAAATTCTCGAAAACCGGAAGGACGCGTTCAAGCCCGGTGTGCTCACGGACGACGTCATTCCACTCGCGAGTGCACTCGCAGCACAGGAACACGGAGACGCCCGGAAGGCTATCGACATCCTCCGCAACGCTGGCCGAATTGCCCAGAAAGAGGGTGCTGATACCGTCTCTGACGACCACGTGAGAGCGGCAAAAGAGAAAAGTGAGGCCGACCGATTCAGTGAACTCCTCGAGGGGACCGCGACACAGTCGAAAGCCGTTCTGTACTCTCTCGTTCTCCAGACAGGTGGTCGGAAGACTGCCGAGGTAACGACGAACAAAATCTACCGTCAGTATCTCACCGTCGCGGACGACCTCGACATGGACCAACTTTCTGAACGTCGAGTCCAAGAACTACTTCAAGAACTCGACTTCCTCAACGTCATCCAATCTGAAGTACGGGGTCGTGGTCGTGGCCAGGGGGTTCATGGAACCCATCGACTCCTCGAAGACCCAGACATCGTCAAACGGGTGTTACTCAGGGATAGTCGTATCTCTACACTCGAATGACGACCCTCTCGCCGAATCGCTCGTAATTCTCGACTTTTCTCTTCGTGTCTCAGACGCTCTCGGTAGGAATTTGCTGCCGATTCTTCTTTTCGAGATACGTAGTTCATGTACTTCATGTAATTTGTATAATCTGAATCATTCAAATTATTCTGCGTCCACCGACGATATCGTTTTTCCCGGGTGAATCACCCAGCTACTAGTACGACTGCAGTGGGCGAGGTAATCTATATCTCTCGCGCTATCTGTATAGTTTGAATAATGCAGATTATTTGGGTTCTGTTGATCGTCTGGTGTATCCACGTACTTTACAATCGGGTGTTTTGGTCTTGGTGGGCCGATTATCTGGACTCTTCGAAGTAGACCCCTAGTAGAAATAATCTACATAATGTGTTGCTCTGGATACTGTTCGAGACGTGTGGGGCCTCCTCTGAAAAGGAGTACGTCGTACTCGTGGAGACTCCTGTTCTATCTCCCTCTGTCGTCCGTCCGTCGACGTTTCGTTATTCACTCATTATAGATTATCTGCGTAATGCAGGAGACTCAAATCATTCGAGACACTTGCGTTCTTCCGCAGTCCTGCTTGACTTGTGGTTTCAATCCATCTCAATTGCCCTACACCATCTAAATAATCTGAATTATGTGAAAAATACAGATTCTTTGAAGAACCCACCTATGTTCAATCCTTTGGGCAACCTAGATTACTGTGCCCAAACCGACTGTTGGCTCACGGTCAGAAGACGACTGAACGTACTTGTGATAATTGTCCTAACCCACCTGCCTTGAATAACTCGCGTACTTTGGATTATCTGGATATTCTTTCACTCGTCGTCGATGCCGCGTTGCTCGAGTACCCTGTCGACGATCAAGTCGGGATGTTCTGCGATCACGGCGAGCGCAGCGTTGTGTAATTCGCTCTTTTTGACATTCTTCAGCCCGTGGTCTCTGGTGAGTTCACGCTCGACATCGTAAGTGATGATGTCGTCGAACTCCGCTGCGACGGCTTCGAGGACGTAGAGTGCCTTGTGAACTGTCTCGTCGAACTCGAAGGCAGGGTCCTCGAGCGGGGACCGTTCTGAAACCTCTTGCTCTGTCTCTGGTAGTTCGTCCGTCTCTGTCGTTTGTTCCTGAGTTGCGTCTGCTTCAGAATCTGGGGTTGATGGGCCGCTGTCTCCCATCGCGGCGTCGAGGTCTCCGAAGGGATCGTCGCTCATCGGTCTACCTCACCGGTCTCGACGATTTGCGCCAACTCGTCGTAGCACTCGAGTTGGTCACACGAAGTATCGTAATCCCGAAGCGGCATGTGCTCCCGAATCGACGCGTCGATAGCGGAACGGTGTCGAATCCCCGGCTTTGGCAGGTCGTCGTCCCACGACCCGTCGTCGATAGCCTCGAAGAAACTGGGGTCGACGTATCCAAAGTTCGGGATCTTCGACGCGATGTTTGGCTTCGAAACGAGAGCTTCGATGAGTCGTCGAGTCGGTCGCTCGTGGTCGATTCGGTCTCTGAGGTCTGTCGGCACGACGGCGAGAATTTCGAGGTCGAAGTGTTCGCGAGCAGGTTGGATGAGTCGTTTGACTGTCTTCTCGAGACCAGAGAGCGCACCGGATTCTGGGCGCATCGGCAACACGAGGTTCTGTGTCGCGTAGAGCGCGTTGTCGTTGAGTTTCCCACGTGCTGCCGGGCAGTCGACGACGACGTAATCGTACTCGTCACCAAGTAGCGGGTCGACCACCCGTTGTTTGAGGCGTGCAGACCCCATCATGACACCGCCCAAGTCTGACTCTACCTGCTCGATTCGGTCGTTCGCCGGCAGTAGGTCAATTTCGAAGTCGGTCTCGAGGATGAGTTCTGTCGGTTCGAGTTCGGCATCGTCGAGGAGGACGTCGCCGAGGTGCGCATCTGAATAGAACTCTTCGCCAAACCCGAGGCCAGTGGTCGTGTGCCCGTTCGGGTCCAAGTCTATCAGAAGGACGTCGTTGCCCCTGTGGGCGAGTTCGCGCGCGAGGTTGATCGAAGTCGTCGACTTTCCGATACCGCCTTTGAGGAGACAGACGCTGACTGCTCGTGACATGGTGAGTTGAGGTTGTATCGCACTGTGTGATTCTCGGCATTCTTGAAATAATTATGGTTATCTTGAATTGGAGAGTAGCTCAAATAATCTGGATAATCTAAATTTTGCCACATGATGGGGACAGTCTAATTGCGCCCTCTCGTGCCTCTCATTGCTGGATAACTCCAAAATGGATTATCCAAATAATCTGTGTAGTGAGTCCCCGAGAGATAGCTCGAACCACAATAATTTACAAAATTTAAATAATTCTAATCATGTGGAATCCACGCTATGGGACGAAAAGTGCAGAAACCACCCTTGAGTAGCACGTAGCCCCCGAAATTCACCATGATTTAAGCCACTGTTGCTCATACTCCGATTAGTGACTGGTATTTCAGACTCTCTACGGCTACTGTTCGAGGCGTCTATCGAACGTGACGGGAACCGCTACGTCGTCCCGATTCCGAAGGAACTCGTCGAAAGTGGTTCTCTCTCTACTGAAGAGGCGTACCGAGTTGCGTTGCTAACCGCTGCCGAGACGTCGACGCCGCCGGAGCAGACTTCGGAGTCGGCAACTGACACGGACGAGACAGAATCGGCGCAAACTGAAGACGAGTGGGAGAACTCCAATTCGCAACAGCAGCCAACGAACTCTCAGGGTTATGGTGCCCGGCGTCCACCTGTCGAGGAAGGCGACGTCCGCTCGGTTACAATCGACACGCTCGGTGACCAGGGCGATGGCATCGCGAAGGTAGAACGAGGGTTCGTTATCATCGTTCCCGACACCCGACCCGGTGACAACGTCGAAGTCGAGATAACCGACGTCAAACAGACCGTCGCGTTCGCCGAGATGACTGAAGAACCGACGGTTCGCTAATCTGTCCAGCCGTGAGTGAATTGCCTCGGGGTCAAGCCGCGAGGCATCTGCCTCGAACGCTGTAGAATAGCGATTTGTGGGACCCGGATTACTTGTTCGACTCTCGCCGACTTCTGTGTCGCTCGAAAGCGGAATCCGCTCTGTCTGTGGGATACACCTGTTCTCACAGAACCAAGCAGTCGCCCCGTGGAAAATCAGCGTGGGGCCACACTGGTTGGTGTATTGACGCGACTCGCTATCCACTCTTCGCCTGTTCAGTCACGAGTAGTTACCAGTCCAGCCCTCTCACACGAACTCAGGTATCTGTCTCTTCGTCTGGGTTCCAATCGGAACCAACACGGTCGTAGCCCATCATTTGCCGACCCTCGTGTTCCGTGAAGACGACTTTCATATTTGGCTCGGGAACGTCGAACTCGTCTGCGGTGAGGTCCATGACTTCGAGCGCGAACGACCGCTTCTGTTCGAACGTTCGACCACTCCGAATCTCTGCGTCCAAGAACAGCAGTCGGTCGTCGTCGGTTTGTCTCCCTATCGATAGTTCTCCTGCTCCCCTGGGTCGAATGACGACGGCGACGTGGCCCGTACCAGTCTGCATGCGTCTACTGTACGACGTTCGGACGGCATCTGCAAACGAGCGCTTTTGCTGGACAGTCATCTCGACGGTCGTTTCGAACTGTAATAGGGGCACGGCAGAGAATATCGAAGGTACCTGAAAAGCCTGACTCTGGGGTGCGACTTAGATATCTTCGAACGGTGACTTCGCGTGTTCCGGGACGGCGTCTGGTCGAGTGACGAGGTTCTCGCGGCCGATGTTGATTTTCTTGATCTCTCCGTCGTCTGCCATCCGTGAGAGCACCCGGCTGACCTTCGATTTCGACCACCCGGTCCCTTCGACGACTGCGGACTGACGAAGTTGCCCATCGTGTTCGTCGAGGAGTTTGAAAACGTGGGCCTCGTCGCTGAGTGGTTGGTCGGCTTGCTCGTGTGCTGTCGATACCTGTCCTTGAGTCGGAGTCGACCCAGTGGGTGGTGTCTCTCCACCGTGTTCACCCTGACGGCCCGACACCCACTCTCTGCTCGGCAGACTTACCTTGCCACTTGCGAGGGCGACACCACCGCCGATGACGGCGAGAAGACCGATGAGGAGGATTGCCACCGTCGGTTGGACGCCGACACCGAGGGGATTGATACCAGAACCTGGTGCATCGTTCGGGTCGGTCCCGTTTTCGACTTCGGTACCATCGCCGATGCCGTCACCGTCTGTATCGCCCTGATTCGGGTTCGTATTGGTGACTGCCACTTCACGACCATCTTCGAGTCCGTCACCGTCGGTGTCGATTTCGGTGGGGTTGGTCTCGTACCGAGTCAATTCTTCGCTGTCCGTGAGACCATCACCGTCTGTGTCTACCGCTGTCGGACTCGTCTCGTAGATGTTCACTTCTGGCCCGTCTTCGAGACCATCTTCGTCAGTGTCGGCTACAGTCGGGTCTGTCTGGAACTGCTCGACTTCTTCGTTGTCGATGAGGCCGTCACCGTCGGTGTCTCCTTTCGTCGGGTCACTGCCGTACGTCGTCACTTCGACGCCGTCTTCGAGTCCGTCGCCGTCGGTGTCGACCTCAGTCGGGTTACTTCCATGTTCGTTCACTTCGACGCCGTCGCTGAGTTCGTCACCGTCGGTGTCTGTGTTCGTCGGGTCCGTCTCGAACCGGTTCACTTCGGCCCCATCTTCTAATCCATCGTTGTCGGTGTCGGCGACTCGGATGCTGGTCCCGTATTCGAGTTCTCGTTGGTTGCCGAGGCCGTCCCCGTCTGCGTCACCTTCGGCAGGGAGGACGACCAGTGGTCGACTCGCCGTCGCGAGTGCTTCGCCACCGGTTGCCGGCCGAACCTCGGCAGTGAGAACCTGCTCGCCCGTCGCATTCATCGGCCACTGTTCGACGTCTATCGTGACACGCTGTTCGCTCCCTGTCGCTTGCATCTGCGTGCACTCGAGAATCGTCGACTCAGAGCCTTCGGTTCCAATACAGAGGTCGTAGGTCCCCTGCTCGGCGGCAACGACGACGGTGATGCTCGCTGGTTGCCACGCTGTGACGTACGTCTGTTCGTTCTCAGACGCGACTACGCCTGGTCCTGCGTATTCGATGTCACGTATCTCTGCGCCGTCTACCGCCGCAGTGGCAACCGGAGTGACGCCTGCGGAGACGAGAAGGAACGCCACCAAGAGGGCGTACCCAGACCACGAGGCGTTTCGGAGAGACATGTGTTCGTTCTATGACTGTCGAATCTCTTGGAGTATAATGTTTTGTTTATTTGTCTGAGGGCCATTTTGAATAACTATTTAACATTCTTCCCAGTATTATATTCACATCTTCAATAATGTTTTTCGGTAGCTCCCGATCTCTCCAGCCCCGGACGAGAACTGCTATCTATCGACACTCGAATATATTTCAACGAACCTTAACTATAATGGGTAAATAATTTGTATTTTCGGTAGGGTCACGAGTTCGAGACGATTGAAAATCCGCAACTGAACCGAATTGAGTGGTGATTAGGATATCTAGTGTAATGTAATGTATTGGTAAGGATGGGCCAATAAACATTCTGTTAATCTAAATGAAACAGTCGAAACAGTCAGTCGAAACGGTTGTTGTCTGGAAAACTATCGGGACTACTCTCCCCCATTATCTACTCCTCTCGAATACGGGAGAATGCGATGTGCAACACAACAAACCGTCGTTCGCTCGGTGTAACCGCGACATCGGACGCGCTCGCGGGTTGCACAGACACTTGCGAGACAGGCCACGCAACCAACGAAACCACTAACGGAAGTTTCGAACCCGTGACCCCGGCTGACGCACCCCCCTCCAAGCCCTCCGCTGACGCAACCCCCTCCAACACTCCACACACGACAACCCTCCAAACCCTCCGCTGACGTATCCCTCCAAGCCCTCCGCTGACGTATCCCCCAAACCCCCCCGCTGACGCAACCCCCCAAACCCTCCGCTGACGCACACTCCCCTCCGCTGACGCACACTCCCTCCACCGCTCCACACACGACCCCTCCACTCCCCCGCTGACGCAACTTTCAGAACGCCTCCCTCGCAAGTCGTGCAACACGACTACTTGGCCGCAACTACTTACTGACTGGTGTCTATTATTACCGCAACAATGACCACGCCGGTACTCGTTCGAGGGCGCGAGAAGGCAGAACTCGACCAAGAGGAGATATCTGAACTCCCACACGTGACTCGAGACGTCGCAGTCACGTGCGCGTCCGGTCCACAGCACGAGTCCACGTGGGTCGGTGTCCCTCTGGAGTCCATCGTCGAGGTTGCCGGTTCTCCTTCGGAAACGACCCACCTCGCTGTCACCTCTGCTGACGACTGTCACGTCTACGTCGCTATCGGGGATGCGATGTCGGGTCTCTTGGCGGTCGAACGAGATGGTGAGGCGTTAGAAAACCCGCGACTGGTCGTGCCAGGGATCGGTGGAATGAGAACAGTGAAAGACGTCGTCGAAATTGAGGCAGTGTCGCTCTCCCCCGACACGGACCCACAGCAACTCGAGCGGCATCCGAAAATCGACGAATCGAAGCGATGAGTGGTGCGACATCTGGACGAACCCTCGTATGAAGTCTATTCACTGTATGGCACCTTCCGAACGACTCACTGGGCGAGGTACCTTCTGAACAAATCTACATCGAAGACTGAAGCGTCACACCCCTCGATACCAGCGTAAAACGACTGAAGCGTGAGACTCGGTGGCTTCTTCTATCAATTCACTGTATCGGAACCTACCAATGCCTCTCGGTGGTGTGCTCCCCGACTCTCCACTGTTCGATGTCGTTACGATTCTCGTTGCGAGCGGGTTGATTTGGTTTGGGAGTGGTTGGCTCGAAGAATCTGCCGAGAAACTCTCGGCTTATTACGGGCTTCCAGCGGTCGTTCAGGGGTCGGTCGTCGTCGCGGTCGGTTCGAGCTTTCCAGAGTTCACGAGCGTCGTCTTCACGGCCCTCAACGGTGCGTTCAACATGGGTGTCGGCGCAATCGTTGGCTCTGCTATCTTCAATATACTCGTGATTCCAGCACTCTCGGGGTTGGCTACCGAAGATGACCTCGAAGCTAGTCGTACAATCGTTTACAAGGAGGCGCAGTTCTACATGATTGCAGTCTCGGCACTCGTGGTCACGTTCGCCCTTGCGGTAATCTACGTGCCTGTCCCGGACGGCCCAGAACTTGCTGGGTTGATTACTCGCCCACTCGCATTGATTCCCTTGCTCCTGTATGGACTGTATCTGTTCATACAGTGGCAGGATGTCGGCGACTACGAGGGTGAGTTCGTCACCGATGGAATCACTGTAACTCGCCAATGGGGACGACTCGCCGTCGGACTACTCGTCATCCTCTTGGCGGTCGAACAACTGGTCGGGAGCGTCGAGTCACTCGGCCAGACCTTCGGAATCCCGGAGTTCCTCGCAGGAGTGACGATAATCGCTGCCGCGACGAGTCTCCCGGATATGATCGTCAGTGTCCGGTCTGCGCAGGACAACAGGGGTGCGACGAGTCTCGGAAACGTTCTCGGGTCGAACACGTTCGACCTGCTGGTCGCGATTCCTGTGGGTGTGCTCATCGTTGGGAGTGTCCCAGTCGACTTCGCGGTTGCAGTCCCGATGATGGGTGTCTTGACCCTCGCAACCGTGTTCCTGTTCGCTATCCTACGAACCGACCTTAGGCTGACGAGGCTCGAATCCTACGCACTCCTTCTCGCGTATATTCTGTTTATCTTCTGGGTGGTCGCCGAGACGATTGGCCTGACGAACGTGATAAAAGGAATCTGAGTGTCGGATGCGATTGGGATTCTCCTCGGATACTTCACGCTAACTCGTCCCAGAGGACTCCGCGTCCCGAACACTGGACTCACAGCACAAACGGTCCGCGCTGACGTATCGGTTCACCGTGTGGTCGGCCAGAAACGGCGACGAAGCGGAGTGCGTCGTTGGTGCGAATGTCGACTCTCTGTGCGTCGCGCACGGTGAACACGTCTCCACTTTCAAAGTGCTCTTCATCGACTGTTCCTGTCCCCGAGACACCGTAGAGGAACCCCGTCCACCCTTCGGAGATGTCCCACGTCCACGCGTCGTCGACGTGAACGTCCAGGTACTCCATCGGCGTTTCGAGTTCGATGGGAGACCCGTCCCCGATGACGGTCGTAACAGTCGCGCCGTCGACTTGCTCAGTCGGGAGTTCGTCACCGCTCGCGTCCGCGTAGTCCGGTTCGACAGTCTTGGCTTCACGGGGAAGGTTCACCCACAGTTGGAGGCCGTTACACGCCTCGCCACCGGCTGGAAACTCGGAATGGCGGATACCCCGCCCCGCCGTAATTCGCATCACGTCGCCTTCGGATGCGGTGTGAGAGACACCGAGTGAGTCTTCGTGGTCCATTCCACCGCCCAGCATGTACGAGACGATCTCGAACCCACGGTGCGGGTGCATCGGGAACCCAGTCTCCGGGTCGATGTAGAACCGCTCGAACAGGACAAATGGGTCGAGGTTTGAGGGGTAGTTGTTCGTCGGAAAGGCCCGATTCGAGTTGACTCCTGTTCCGTGGCGAACGTCCTCCCCAGAAATCGCCCCTGTACGCCGTGTGTCCGGTGTCTCGTCGAAATTCACGTGTAAACTTGGTACTGGCCACAATTAATCGGTGCGCTACCGGAAGTTGCTATTGGGGACTCATCTCCCTAGAATCACTGGTCAGGACATATCACTACGGCTACGTAAATCGAATTCAGGGAAGCTACATGTGCTTGCAGTGCAGTGTATCAGATGGAATTTCCAATGTCTGACTACGAACTCGACCCGCTTCCGTACGACTACGACGCACTCGAACCACACATCTCCGAACAAGTTCTCACCTGGCACCACGACACCCACCATCAGGGCTACGTCAACGGATGGAACGCGGCCGAAGAAACGCTGGCCGAAAACCGCGATGCGGGGGACTTCAGCTCCTCTGCAGGTGCGCTCCGCAACGTCACGCACAACGGCTCCGGTCACATTCTGCACGACCTCTTCTGGCAGAACATGTCCGCCGACGGTGGTGCTGAACCGGTGGGTGCGCTCGCGGACCGCATCGCGGAGGACTTCGGTTCCTACGAAGCTTGGAAGGGCGAGTTCGAGGCTGCTGCCGGCGCTGCCGGTGGCTGGGCGCTCCTCGTCTACGACTCGTTCTCGAACCAACTTCGCAACGTCGTAGTCGACAAGCACGACCAGGGCGCGCTCTGGGGCAGTCACCCCATCCTCGCCCTCGACGTCTGGGAACACTCCTACTACTACGATTACGGTCCGGCACGTGGCGACTTCGTCAGTGCGTTCTTCGAGGTCGTCGACTGGGACGAACCGTCGGCCCGCTACGAGCAGGCCGTCGAACTCTTCGAATAGCTCAGGTCGTCACCTCACGTCACGACTTCTCGTTGACCCGTACTCGTGGGCGCGGGTCACCGACTTCGGTTTTTTGGAACCGTCACACAGCGACCTCGGACATCTGATGAGCCGGAGAGTGGCTATCTTGTCGCCCAAACTGCGTCACGATTCAAGCGGATGGCCATCCATACAGTGACATGGAACTCACGACTGGTGTGTACGGTCTCCCACTCGACGTATCGCTCGGTGATCAGAAAATAACTCTTAGCCCTGTTGCAGTCGAGACGCGACACGGTGTTCTCCTCTTGGATGTCGGCCTTCCAGACGGACTCGACGACCTGTCTGCTGCACTGGCGGAGAATGGACTCGAAGTCGGCGACACGTGGGCAGTCGTCGTCACGCATCACGACTTCGACCACGCTGGGTGTCTCGCAGCAGTGGTCGACCACACCGACGCCGTCGTCTTCACCCACGAAGATGAAACGCCATACTTGGAAGGAGACATGGAACCACTCAAATCAGGCGGTGGGCAGTCGATACGACTCGAACCAACGACAGTCGACGTTCGACTGGCTGGCGGCGAAACCTTCGCAACCATCGCTGGTCCGATGAACGCTATTCACACCCCGGGCCACACGCCCGGACACACGTCGTACTACTTCCCCGAAGACCGACTACTCGTGGCAGGGGATGCACTCAACGTGGTAGAGGGGGAACTCGTCGGGCCACGAGAGGACGTGACTCTCGACTTCGAGATGGCGTGGGAGAGTGTCGAAGCAATCGCTTCCCTCGAAATCGAACACACATTTTGCTTCCATGGCGGGTACGTCGAGGTTGGAACCGAGCGAATAGACACGCTCCTCGACCAGCGCTAGTTGGAACTCTGTCTTGGAAAACAACGATACCCGTTGTCAGCAATCGTTCCGTGTCCCGTGACAGTGTTAATTTATTGAATAAAACGGTCAGATAATAGTTTGGTTCCTGCTAGAACATTTAATGCGAATAACAGCAATAATAAACTGTTATGCGAGCAGCGCTATACTACGACCGGAAAGATATCCGTGTCGAGGACGTCGAGGAAGATACCGTCGGACCAGGCCAAGTTCGAATCGAGGTTGATTCGTGCGGCATCTGTGGGTCTGACCTTCACGAGTACACTGCGGGACCGATTTTCGTCCCGCGGGACGAACCACACCCGCTCTCACAGGAGACGGCACCGATTCGGATGGGTCACGAGTACAGTGGGGTCATCACCGATGTTGGTGAGTCGGTGACGGACCTCGAAGCGGGCGACGCAGTAGCGATTAACCCAATCCTCAGTTGTGGCGAGTGCCGGCAGTGCCGAGAGGGGAATTACCACATCTGCGACTCGATAGGATTCCTCGGCCTCTCGGGGGGGAACGGAGGGTTCGCGCAGAGCGTCGTCGTCGACGAACATCACGCTGTTCCGCTCGGCGACGACGTGCCCGTCGAATACGGAGCGTTGGTCGAACCGTTGAGTGTCGGCTTACACGCAGTCCGTCGGTCTGGATTGCAGGCTGGTGACTCGGTCGCCGTCTTCGGGAGTGGCCCGATTGGGCTGGCAGTGATTCAAGCCGCCCGTGCGGCAGGTGCAGGCACCATCTACGTTTCCGAACCACGACAGGCGAGACGCGAACGTGCGGCGGACTGTGGTGCCGATGTACTCGTCGACCCATCGAGCACGAATGCTGTCGAGTACATCACCTCGAACACCGATGGTGGTGTCGACGTATCGTTCGAGGTTGCGGGTGTCGAAGCCTCGTTCAACGACGCCGTTCAAAGTACGCGTCCCAGCGGTACCACGACTGTCGTGAGTATCTGGGAAGAGGAGGCGAGCACGCACCTGAACAACGTCGTTCTCGGGGAGCGAACCGTGACCGGGACGCTCGCGTACCTCGGTGGACCTCGCTCTGACGAAGAGTACGGGATGGTCATCGAGATGCTCGGTGATGGCCGACTCGACCCCGACCCGTTCATCACCGACCGAATCGGCTTGGATGAACTCGTCGAAGAGGGGTTCGACCGACTCATCGACCCAGCGAGCGACCACGTCAAAATCCTAGTCAAACCGAACGAATAGTCGACTAGGGCTGTATCGCCGTCGGCTTCGGCCGCGTCGGTCTCTTTTTGAACTCCCGATAGTCGTCTCGGGTCCGCTCTCGAACTGACCACAATAATAGAATGACAGACAGTTGGTGAGTCTATTTGCCCCTCGCACTCCTACCGTGAACTGTGATGTACGACCAGATACTCGTCCCAATCGACGGGGGTGGTGGTGCCGAGGGGGCAATCGGCCGTGCTCTCGACTTCGCTCGTATCGAGGATGCGACTGTCCACGTCCTCCACGTGGTCGACACCAGTCCCGAACCGCCGACGTTGACCTCCGTGGACCGAACTGAAGTCCGGCAGTATTCTGAAAAGCGTGGCAGAGATGCGACACAGCGAGTCGCCACCCAAGCGACGAACCACGGAATCGAGACGGTTCGGACCGTCGCGGAAGGAATCCCTCACCGCGCCATTCTCGACTATTCACGTGAGAACGACATCGACCTCGTCGTGATGGGGACACACGGTGAGACCGGCCGCAGCGAATCTGGATTGGGAAGCACGACACAGCGTGTGGTGACGTTCTCGGATGTTCCCGTGTTGGCCGTGCGCCTCGATACAGAGACAGAGCTTTCACGTGATGGATACACGATGTACAATCACGTCGTCGTGCCGACGGACGGCAGCGACGCCGCGATGCGCGCAGCAGAACACGGGCTGGAAATTGCCGAGCGATACGGTGCACACGTCCACGTGGTGTACGTCGTCGATACGACGACGTATGGGTTCCAAGACGCGCCGCGGAGTATCGTAGGACTCCTCAAACGAGGCGGGGAACGGGCCGTCAACGAACTTGCAGCAGAAGCCCGAGACCGGAACCTCCCGGTGACGACTGATGTCCTCCGCGGCGTCCCCGAAGACGAGATTCTCGCGTATGCGACCGGGGTCGATACCGACGTCATCACGATGGGGACGCGTGGTCGAAGTGCGGGAACCGAACGATTCCTCGGAAGCACGACTGCCCGTCTTGTCGCCCGAGCAGAGATGGCAGTGCTGACGACGACGTGAGATGAGCATTCAGGGCATCTGCACTATCTGTGAAGCAACACCGGCCGAATATCAGTGTAGACGGTGCGGGGCGCTCGTTTGCACCGCTCACTACGACCGAGATGCCGGTCTCTGTACCGAGTGCGCAGCGGCGATTCGGCCTCCCGATGGCGAGGGAGTGCGGCGGTGACGCGGGGAAGCGTCGGGTCTGGACTCGACTGTCTCGATTGGTGCGTTTGGGGACCAGATGGTCGCGGATGTCGTCGGTGCACCGGCAGACCAGCGGCCGCTGTACATCTTCCCTGTCGGTGTGCGCGCGTGAATTCACCGGCAGCAGTCGCGCCTCAGTACGAGGCGCGTGTGGTCCTGCGGCCTGGCTATCTACCCACCTGAATTATTCTCCCTCCAGCATCCAGCCGAAGCGCTTCTCCCAGTACGCTTCGTCTTTTGGTTTCTTGCTTCGCCCTTGGGTTTTCTTGTCGCGTATCTGGCGTTCTAAGACCTCCCGTGCTTGGGTGATGGCGTGACTCGCACCGTATCCCTCGCCGGACGCGAGGTACAACCCCTGGTCAGTGTGCAGACGGATTCGTGCGAACAAGAGTGGTGTCCCACGAAGCTTCTCGTCGTGTTCGTGGAGGTGAATCTTCGCATCCAGAACGTTCATTCGCTGGTCTTTGTTCGCGAGTCGTTCGACCATGTCGACGATTTCGGCGTACGACATGTCGTCAAGCAGGTCAGTTCCGTAGACTTGGACGGCCTGATTGCCGCCTGCTTCCCACGTGAGTGAGTCGAGGATATCGGACTTCGTGACGATACCAAACGGGCTTCCATCCGTCGTAACCACGAGCGACGATACTCCATCGGTTAGCATCACCTCGACAGCAGTGTCGAGCGTAGCCGAGGGGTCGATGGTTCGTACTGGTTCAGTCATCACATCTCGGACCGGCAAGTCGAGCATCCGCTGGAGCTCACCTTCCCGGGCACCGAAGCCACCCCGGCGCGAACGACCGCCACTGCTCGAAATCCCTCCACCAAACGAGTCTGTGCCACTGATGTCGCCTCCCTTGCTCTTCTGTTCTGGCCGCACTGTGAGGCCCACCACGTCGTACAGACTGAGGATACCGACTGCTGTCTCGCCTTCGACGACCGGCAGGTGAGTAATTCGATTCTCGCGGAAGATGTGGAGCGCTTCACCGAACGTCGACGTCGGGTCGACGGTGACGACGTTCCTCGTCTGGACGTCTTCGACAGTCGCCACGTCGAGGAACGGGGTGACTGCACGGAGGATGTCGTCGGCGGTGACTACCCCCAGTAGTTCGCGCCCGTCGAATACTGGGAGGAACTTCGAATCACTGTCGAGCATGAGTTGTGCGACGTTTCGGACGTCCTCGTCGGGTGCGAGGTGGGGGACGTGCCAGACGAGCGATTTGAGTTTTTTCTCGGGTTGATGATGCGAGGTTGCGAGTTGCTTTCTCGTGACGATTCCTTCGAACTCGTCGCCGCGAACGACGACTCCCTGGACTGTGGGGTCTTCGAACGCGCCGACGAGTTTCGACACCTGTTCGTCTGGGGGCAATTCGACGTACTCTTTCGACACGATTTCGCTGATATCCATTGGTCTCCCTCGATTGTCGTCTCTGCTGTCTGCTCGCTGTCCATCCGCGCTGTTCGGTCGGTGTCGTCTAGTTCAACGCGTGGTGCCAAGTCTGTACCTATCGTTCTCACGAGCCACTTCCCAGATACGCAATCGCCTCCTCGTCGGAGACGTGGTCGAAGGTCCGATAGAACTAACCAACGGCCATGAAGTTACTCGGTGCTTTCAGACACACCACTTCGTCGGCCAACTCTTCGAGTTCGTGAATCGTGTCCGGTGGTCCGACGAGTATCCCGACAACGATGTGGCCTGCACCTTCATCTCGGACGTGTCGGATGCAGGCTCTGATGGTCGACCCCGTCGCGACACCATCGCCGACCCAGTGAGTGAACTCGTTCCCCGTCTGACTTCAGGTACCGTCGTGACCAACTTCCAGAGAGCGAAGACGACGAGAACTGAGGTCAACTGTTCGAGGTTATCGACACCGGCGGGTGGAACGAAGGGATGGAGGCTACGACCGGTGGCGGGCCGCAGTTGTAGACCACTCCTTACTTTCACAACCTAGTGGTATCCGACGGACCACGCCGTTGCGAACACAGTTCGATACCGGTGGGGTGGCAGAGTGGACAAATGCGCCTGCTTGGAACGCAGGTGGCCGAGAGGCCTCGTCGGTTCGAATTCGCACACAGGCGCTACCGACCGAACCGCCGACGACGCCCGAGAACTACAACACTCGGTCGTAGACGAGGGATATCACGTAGTTCGTGACTAAGACGGCGAGGACGCCGACAGTGATGTAGCCCCACTCTCTGAGGCCGAGTCCGTATACACCGAAGAGTCCAGCAAGCGGTGTGTACAGCACGAGAAGTTGGAGCACCAGCGAGGTTATGACTGCACCGACCAGCCACGTATTCGAGAGGAGACGCTGGCCGAACCGCCGCCGGATGACCTGAATGATTCCCATCTCTGCGACCACGAAGAACGTGAACAGCAGTGTTTGAGCGCTCACTATCGACTCTGTGGTTCCCAACGTCTGGAAGAAGAGGACCAACCCAGTGATGGTCGTGGTCACACCGATAGTGAGGATAGACATGACGACTCGCGTGTCGATGACGGACTCGTCTGTACTTCGAGGGTCGCGTTCGAGGACGTTCGGTGCCTTCGGGTCGACGCCGAGTGCGAGCGCTGGGAGGCCGTCGGTGACGAGGTTAATCCAGAGCAACATCACTGGCGTCAGGATGAGTGCTTCCGACTGCGCCGCAAAGAGCTCGGGGAAGAGTGCGCTCCCGATGAGTACGCCTACGAAGACGGTGAGTACTTCGCCAGCGTTCGCCGAGAGCAGCAGATTGACGAACTTCCTGATGTTGTCGAAGATACCTCGTCCCTCTGCGATTGCGTCCCGAATCGTGACGAAGTTGTCGTCCTGCAGTACCATGTCAGACGCTGCTTTCGTGACGTCCGTCCCGCGGATTCCCATCGAGATTCCCACGTCGGCATTCCGGACGCCCGGTGCGTCGTTCACACCGTCGCCTGTCATGGCAACTCGGTGTCCGTTCGACTGAAGCGCTTTGAGGACCCGGACCTTGTGGTCGGGTGCAGCACGAGCGAATATCTCGACGTCTTCGACGGCGTCGCGCAGTTCCGTGTCGCTCATCTTCTCTACGTCGGTCCCTGTCAGAGCACCCTCGGGGTCGAACCCGATTTGGGCACCGATAGCCTTCGCAGTCTGGAGGTTGTCGCCGGTCGCCATGACGACACGGATTCCGGCGTCTCGGCAGTCAGAGACCGCTCGGTCGACTTCCTCGCGAGGCACGTCTATCATGCCCTGCAACCCGAGGAAGACGAGATCCTCTTCGAGCGCGGTCTCGTCGCTGTCAGGGTCGTCGACCGATTTCTTGGCGAACCCGAGAACACGGAGTGCATCCCCAGCGAATGCTTCGGTCTTTTCGAGGATTTCTGCGCGTTTTTCGTCTGTCAACTCCCGAACTTCGCCGTCGACGGCTACACGATTACACCGCTCTAGGACTGTTTCTGGAGCACCCTTCGTATACGCGGTGTGCACCTCGCCTTCCGCGACCAAGACGGTCATCCGCTTTCGTTCTGAGGAGAAGGGTATCTCGCGGACCCGTTCAGCGTCGTGCTCGATGCCGGCCTTTTTCGCAGACACGAGTAACGCAACCTCTGTCGGGTCGCCGTAGTATTCTCTGTCCTCAGATGCTGGGGCTTTCTCAGCGTTGTTGCAGAGCAACCCGCACCGCAACACGGGGTCGAGTACGTCTGGGTCGACGTGCGTTTCGTCGTGCAAGAATTCGCCCTCGGTGTCGAGGCCGGTACCCGTCACCTCGTACACGTCGGACCCGAACGCGACGCGCGTGACAGTCATCTGGTTTTCGGTCAACGTTCCGGTCTTGTCGGTGAGAATCACGTCGACAGAACCGAGGCTCTCGACGACTGGAAGACGACGGACGAGTGCGTTTTTGTCGACCATCTTCCGTGCGCCAATCGCCAGTGTCAACGTCACCACGGCGGGCAGACCCTCTGGGACGGCGGCCACAGCGAGTGTGATGGCCGTCAACAGAACGGCGATGGTACTCGCTTGCGTGAAGAGTAACTGCACGACGACGACGAGGGCGATTAGTCCCACGATACCGTAGCCGATTCGACGCCCGAGTTCGTCCACCTCTTCTTGGAAGGGTGTCTGGCCCTCGTCTGCTTCGTGAATCTGCGTCGCGATTCCTCCAACTTCGGTACGCATCCCCGTCTCGACGACGACGGCTTTGCCCCGGCCTTTGACCGCGTCCGTATTCATGTAGACCATGTTCGATCGTTCGGCCAACGGTGTCTCCGAATCGAGTGCGTCTGTGGTCTTGCTGACGCCGGCGCTCTCACCTGTCAACGGCGCTTCCAACGTCTCGAGGTTCGTAACCTCGATAAGTCGAGCATCTGCTGGAATCGCGCTACCCTGTTCTATGACGACCACGTCACCGGGAACGACGTTTTCCGCGGCGACGGTTCGCTTCTCACCGTCTCGTAACACCGTCGCGTCTGGAGACGATAGTTCCCGTAACTCCTCCATGGCCTTCTCGGCACGGTAGTCTTGGACGAACCCGAATATCCCGTTTCCAAGCAATATCACGAGAATGAGGCCTGCATCGACGTAGTTGGGTTCTTCTCCGGGGAGTAGACCGACCGCCAACGAGAGGCCAGCGGCGAAAAACAAGAGGTAGATGAGGAAGTCTTCGAACTGGGAAATGAAGATTTCGAGGGGTGAAATCTCGTCTTCTCTCTGGATTTCGTTCGGCCCGTACTCTGTGAGTCGGTTCGCTGCTTCTGTCTGTGACAGGCCCTCCTCGTCTGTTTCGAGTTCCGCGAGTGTCTGGTCGACCGAGCGTGTGTGCCACTTCTGCTTGTCCGTGGAACGTCGGTTTTGTATGGCGGAACTCATATTCTCGGGTGACGATACTGTCACTGTTTCGTTTCAGACGACTTTAAAATTAGCACTTACTGACACGAACTCGATTGACACGATGCCCCGCCAATAACGTCAACCAGCCTAACGTTTACGCTTCTCGAGAGTCATTACCAACCATGGCTGGTTGCAGCATCGGTGGGGACTCGTCTCCGCTCTTCCACTCATGAACGACGACAGGACAGAAGAGATACGCCACCTGCTCGACGACGAACTGTCGCTGGACGAGTTTACCGGGTGCGACCAGTCTCCAGAGACCGGTGCGGCGGCCTTCTTTCACCACCTCTTCGTTCACGTACTCGGATTCGAGGCGTCGGCATCATCGCAGGGTTGCTCCGGGTGGGTGGAACTCGAAAGGAAGTCGCTATCGGACGTATCTGAGGAGGTGTCTGCCCGATTACTCGCACGGGCGGGCGACTTCCGTGTTCTCTACGTCGAACTCCCGGCGCTGACTCGCACTGCAGAACGAGACTTCGTTCAGCGTCTCACACACACTGGTCTTGGGATGGACTGGGCTACCGAAGGCACGTTCATCGCTGTCTTTCACGCCCCCGATAGCACCGTTTGGCACCTCGTCACACCGTTCCGAACGGGTGTCGACGACGGCAGAACTGGCCGTCCAGTTCTTCGACGCTATACACTCGGCGAAGGACAGACACACCACCACGTCTCGGATGCACTGGCGAAAATCGGAGTGCACGATGGGCAACTCGCTGACCGTATCGACGAGGCCTTTCAGGTCGACACTCTCACCGAGGAGTTCTACGACGACTACAAGTGGGCGTTCGAGACGCTTTCGGACGACATTCGTGAGAGCGGCGTCGATACCGAAGACGTCCACCAGTACGCCCACGTCACGCTCACCCGATTGCTGTGTTTCTACTATCTTCAACGGCGAGGCTGGACAGGTGGACGAACGGACTTTGTTCGCTGGTTCCACGACAAGTATCGGGCGTCCGGCGAGGACGAGCAGTTTCACGAAACGTGGCTCTCGGCACTGTTCTTTTGTGAATCGGACCTCCCGGAAGGTACGTCTCCATTCACGTCCCTCCCGGACGAAGTTGAGGCGGCCCTCACCGACTGTCCACCGATGAACGACGGACTCTTCCAGCCGACAGATGCCGACCGGAGTGAGTGGTACTTCTCCGATTCTGCACTGGCCTCGGTCATCTTCGACTTCCTCGAACAGTATAACTACACCATCTCCGAAGCGAGTTCGTACGACGTCGACGTCGCAGTCGACCCCTCGATGCTCGGGAAGATTTACGAATCGTTCATCACCGAAGAAGACCGCGACGAGGCGGGTATCTTCTACACACCGCGTGTCGAAGTCGACTTGATGTGCCGGCTAGCCCTCTACGAGCAGTTCTGTGACCAGATGGGCCCGCTCGAAACTGCACGTAAGCGGGCACTCGTCGCGTTTCTCTTCAGTACGCCGAACGAGTGGGACCGAACGAAAAGCGACTTCGACGACGAACTCGAAGGAATCCTTCGGAATCTCCGTATCGTGGACCCTGCGTGTGGGAGCGGTGCGTACCTCGTCGGAATGGGACAGGTACTGACTGAACTCTTCGAGAAGGTGGGTCGGACTGTCGACGCCGAGCAGAAATCCCAGATTCTCGACGGAGCTCTCTACGGTGCCGATATCAAACCGTGGGCCGTTCGTGTCGCGGCGTTCCGATTGTGGCTCTGGTTCGCCGAAAACGAATCCGAAATCCCAACTGAGGGGTCTGCACCCTTCGACTTCTCGTTCAACCTCTACACGGGGGACAGCGTCGTCGGTCGGGAAGGAGACGGCCTCGATGCCGTACGGGAAGGTGGATTCGACGTCGTGATAACGAATCCACCATACGTCGACCATCAGCACATCGCCCAACAGAACCGCACACAGTCAGGTGCAGGTCAGATGCTCCCTGCCGACGTTCGTTCGAGTAAGGCGGCGTACAAGACTGCCCTCGTGACCTACGTGCAGGAGACGTTCGGAATCAAGCCGTACCGAAGCAGCGATTTGTACCTCTACTTCTTCTTCAGAGCAATCGACCTGCTTCGTGATGGTGGGACGTTGCTGTTCCTCACGTCCAACACGTGGCTGGACACCGCGTACGGAAAGCGACTCCAGCAAGGGTTGCTCGAACTCACCGATATCGAGTGTATCGTGGACAATCGGAAGAAGCGAAGCTTCGCTGGGGCGAGTATCAATACTGCCCTCACCGTCGCAAATCGAACGTCACAACGGTCACTAGCTGGCGACGTCAAATTCGTTGCACTGAGTGAACCGTACGAACGTGTGGTCTCTCCACCGACGATGGCCGACATCCTCGTCGACAGTTGGGAAGACGATAGAACAGACGAGTTTGCACTTGGGAGCGAACGGGGACGCATTCGACGATTCGACGCTGGCCGCGTCGTTTGGCTCGAAGAATCTGCGCTCTGGCGACTTGGTGGAGGAACGACACAGCACCGTCGGGAGCGAGAAACGGAGTCGTCCCCTGCGTCCACACCTGCACTCCCGGGTGGAACCTACACGGGGAACTCGTGGGGTCAATTCCTCCGTGCTCCGTCGGCGTACTTCGACGTCTTGGAAGCAGGTGCAGATATCTTCACGCCGCTTTCGACGATTGCCTCGGTCGGTTCGTATCTGAACACCGGGGGTGCAGATGGGTTCTTTTTTGTCGCACTGGAAGAAGGCGACCCACGGACTGACCGACACGTGACGATTCGGAACCGAGAGACAGACGAGACGTTCACCGTCGAGTCAGCGTTCGTCGTCCCGTTCGTCGAATCCCCTCAGCAAGTCACCAACATCGACCTCTCGAACGACGAGTTCGAGAGCTATCTCGTCTCGATTCCGCGGGGAACGGACCTCTCGGACACGCACGTTCGGCGGTACATCGCGTGGGGTGAACGCCGGGGGACGTATCACACTGCGTCGGGTCGACGAGGGAAACGCGAGTGGTGGGCGATTGGAACACGTGGCGAGACGAATACGAACGTCGTCTGGCCGAATCGGCAGCACAACCGGCACTTCGTCGCCTACAATCCGAACCGGACGGTGACCCATCGGTTCTACCGACTCGACCCCCACGACGGCGTAGACGTGACTTCCGAAGAGTTAGCGGCACTGTTGAACTTCTCACCAACAGCACTCTTCACAGAGGTACTGGCGAGCACTGGACTCGGGTTAGGTGTCCTCGACGTCACTGGGAGAACTCTAGACCAAATTCCCGTTGTCGACCCTGCCAAGCTTTCGGAATCGAGTCTGGAGACCATTCGTAGTGCCTTCCGTCGGATGGCCAACCGACCCATGGGTTCGCTACACGACGAACTCGGTGCCACCACGGCGGAGCAGTTCGACCTCGACGCAGTCGTCTCCGACCGTCGCGCGATAGACTGCGAACTGTTCGAACCGTACCTCGATGTGGCCCCCAGTGAACAGGTTCCTCTCTACCGCGCGATTCTGGAGACGGTCAATACTCGAATTACCAAGTCTCGGAGTCTGTGAGTCAACACGACGCGAATGGAAGTGCCGATGGAAGACGACGTTCACCGACTCTCTGGCGAGAAATTCCAGCGGAAGGCCCTGACTACCGCGTGCGTGCGCGGATACCGATGGCCGCGATGACGGCAATCACTGCAATCCACACGATAGCCATGAGACCGTAGTTTAGCCCGCCAGTCTGACCTGACTCAGATTGGTTAGGCTGTTCGGTCACTGAGGTACCGAACTTCGATTGTCCTTCTTCGACGGTCACGGTAATGACCTGGTCGTTCACTTTGAGGGTGTACTCACCGGGTGACTCGATGGTCTGTTCGAACGTGACGACTTCTGTCTGGCCACCGGAGACAGAGACATTTCGCTGTTCGATAACGGTTCCGAACGCCTCGTAGGTGAGGGTGACCGTTCCATCTTGGTTCCCGGTGTTGGTGACAGTCGCGATGAGTGTGACGCTTTCACCCGGTGCAATGGTGGTCGCATCTGCTTTGACATCTGCGAGGCCGAGTGCCGTTCTTGGCTCTTCGACGAGGAGTTCTCGACTCTCGCCGCCGATGGTGACGAGGTACGTTCCGGTCCTGTTGAACTGGTAGTCGAACGCGACGGTTTCCGTCTCACCGGACGGTATCGCCACCGTCTGGTTGGATACGACCGTCCCATCGACGGTCAGGTCGACTGTGATATTCCCGTCGACGCGTCCCGTGTTGGTAACTTCGGCAGTGAGGTTCGTCGGCTCGTCGACCACTGCGGTCGTCGATGGTGTGATGTTCGAGATAGTCGCAACTGGTTGTCGGACGCCGACTGCGAAGTACGACGTTCCCGGTGTCGTCGCCTCCATCAGGTACTGGCCGTCCCGCTCTTGAACCACCCTGGTATCGAGTTTCTCCCACGTACCGTTGTGGAACCGATAGAGTGCGACGTTCCCGGGAGTCGTTCCCCTCGACTCGAGGTCGTCTTTCGAGACGGTAAACCTGATTCTGGCTTCCTCGAGAGACTGTTTCATCGTCTCGTCACCCTCTATCTCGAGATAGAGCATGGTGTCGTCGGCGTCGGCAACGTCGTCGATGTCTCTGGGTTTCTCCGTGAACTTCCGCATCTCCATGCGGAACGTGCTCGCAGACTTGTTCAACGTGACTGAGATTTCACGGACTTCTGTGCCGGATTCTCCGGCTATCGATGCCGGCGGGCGGAATTTGACAGGCACTCCCTCTTTGGCACCGAACACGTCGAACTGCACCTGCGTCTCTGTCACTTCCGTCGCTCTGGTCTTCGCTGACGGTTCGTACGAGCCGGAGCTTCCGCTGCTACTTCCGCTTCCACCACCGCCGCCACCGCCTCCACCACTGCCGCCGCTGTTACGGCTCGGTTTGGGCGTCGGGGTAGACGTGGGTGTTGGTTCTGGTGTTGGTGTTGGCGTTGGCGTCGGGGTAGACGTGGGCGTTGGTTCTGGCGTTGGTGTCGGGGTAGACGTGGGCGTTGGTTCTGGCGTTGTGGTTGGCGTTGGAGTTGGCGTTGGCGTTGTGGTTGGAGTTGGCGTCGGCGTTGTGGTTGGAGTTGGCGTCGGCGTTGGAGTTGGCGTTGGCGTTGTGGTTGGCGTTGGAGTTGGCGTTGGCGTTGTGGTTGGCGTTGGAGTTGGCGTTGTGGTTGGCGTTGGAGTTGGCGTTGGCGTTGTGGTTGGAGTTGGCGTCGGCGTTGGCGTTGGAGTCGGAGTTGGGGTAGACGTGGTCGTCGGGGTTGGAGTTGGCGTCGGCGTTGGCGTTGGAGTCGGAGTTGGCGTTGGCGTTGGTTCCTCACATGGACCTGCGGATATCGTGACCTGTTCGCTCATGTCGAGTGTCTCAGTAGTGCCATCCGCGTAGATGAGTTGGAACTCGCTGATTCGGTTGTTCCCTTCGGACCATAGCCAGTCGCCCCAGTGGTCTGCGTCTTCGTTGAATGCTGGCGTGATCGAGACGGTATCGCCTGACTGGAGGTTTTCGAATCCGCGGTACGCCCCACCATCGGTTCGATTTGGTGCCCACTTCCAGTCGATTTTTGCAGACGACCCTGAGAGCTCCCAGTCGTCGTCCTGGTTTCCATCGTCGTAGTAGTCGTCTTGGACGGCCCAGTCGCCACCTGCAGGCAGTCCCTGGATAGTGAACGTCGCTGTCCCACCGTACGGCGCTTCACCGAGTTCGTCGTGGAGGAAGACGAGGCTGACTCCCTGCGAACCATGGTAGAAGAAGATACTACTCACTTGGTTCTCTTGGAGGTAGCCCGTGCCGTACGACGAGTAAATCCCGGATGGAGATGTCTCGTTGTTTCGGTATTCGTAGAACGATTCGACAGATGTGTTTCCGTCTCCGAGAGCTTCGGCGGTGTAACACATGCCGCCTTGCTCGATGGAGTAGACTGACTCCTCGCCGTGTTGTGCGAGGGCGCCAGTCATCCCTGTCGGGAGGACGAGCATCAGGACCATGCTGACCACGAGGAACCGCTTCGTGGGGGTCACTGTCCTTTCGCAGTAACCGTGGCAATCGTCATCGATTCCCGGTCTGAACCGGTTGGTCCCACGGACTGAATCGGGGGACAAGATTTGGCGGAGGAGTGACTCGAGGGATTCATAGCCGAATTCTTGTTGAGTGATAGGTCTGGAGGAATTTGGTTATGGGCTGGCAGAGAGTCCGTTATGGACGGAAGAACCACAGTTCTCTTCCGAAGAATATCGGTTATTCACGACATAATGTAGCTGGTGGCTGAATAGTTGGGTTCGACAATCGACAGTCTCCGGTAGGAAGGGATAAATCGCAGTACTGAATGGTTCGGTGTGGGCGAACGGTGAACTGCAATATATCTCGTTCCCAGTTCTTCTGTCATCTGAGAATAGTGAATTATGAGCGAACACCTCGTCTATAGACGTGTCTGAACCACGCGGCTTGGAGAGTGACCCCATGGCAACCACCAATTTCACCAGCGAAGTGGAATCGATCGCAGAAGACGTGTCCGTCTACGGCCTCCAGCAGGGCACCAACGACAAACAGGACGACAGACAGACAGACTCCAACGAAGCGAAGAACTGGCTGGCAGTCTCGCGTGGTGGCGTCTGTTTCACATCGCGGTCCGACGCCTCGTACCAGTCGCTCGCTAATTGTTCGTACCGCATGTCTCTTGTCACCCGGCGAGGGGGTGAATAGCCGTGGCTGTCGTCCTCGAATCGCTGGCCACGCTGTCGGTCCTCGTGTTTGTCGTAACGAGTATGCTCTCGATGGGATTGAGCCTGACTGTCTCGCAGATTCTCGACCCCTTGAGAGACGCGAGTCTGGTCGCGAAAGCGCTGGTCGCTAACTTCGTATTGATTCCGACCGTCGCGTACGCTCTCGTCTTGGTCTTCCCGTTGTCTGAAGGCCAATCCATCGGGATTATCCTTCTCGCGACGGCCGCTGGCGCACCGTTCCTGCCGAAACTCGTCGAAGTTGCGAAGGGGAGCATCGCGTTCGGTGTCGGGTTGATGGTGCTCTTGATGGTGGCGACTGTCGTCTACGTACCACTCGTCCTTCCACTGTTACTGCCGGGTGTTCAGGTGAACCCACTCGACATCGCCAGTTCACTCGTCGTCTTGATGTTGATTCCACTGGCAATTGGCCTCGTCGTGAAGGCTCGGTACGACGGCATCGCTACTTCGGTAGAACCCGTGATGTCCCAGACGTCCACGACGGCGTTAGTCTTCCTGACTGTGCTGATGTTGGTGCTGAACTTCGATAACCTCGTCAGTGTCGTTGGGACGGGTGTGATACTCGCCTTGTTTGTGTTCGTCGCCGTCTCGTTCGCGGTTGGATACGTACTCGGTGGACCCGTCGCGGACAACAAGTCAGTACTTGGGCTCGGGACTGGGCAACGCAACATCTCTGCTGCACTCGTCGTCGCCGCACAGAACTTTCAGGACCCGGACGTAGTAACCATCTTACTCGTCGGTGCCTTGGTGATGCTCGTCGTCCTCATGGTCGCAGGGGGCGAACTCGGAAGACGCAGTGAGGCCCCCAGCAAAACCGGTGGGCTCACGGGAGAACGCGGAGACCAGCAGGTGACCCCAGAATAAGAGTGCACAGGTGTGATAGTTGATGCGAGTGGACGTGGCTCGAAGCGGCCCCACTGGACAGCATCTCACTTCGCTGACCGGTCGGTACCTCCAGCAACGTCGTCGTCCCCGGTTGTCTCGTGGTCGTCGCGTCTGACTTCGACGCCCACTCGGTTCAACTCCCGTCGCCAGTAGGGTGTGAATCCGTCTGGTGTTGGGTCTTCTATCGTCCACTCGTCGGACAAGACACGGTCGAGTTCGACTTTCACGTCGTCGAGGAGGCGTTCTCCCACGTCGTCACTGATTTCCCCACGTTGCATCGCTTCACTGATGGCCTCGTATTCTGCGATGAGAATTCGGTGTTGGCCGAGTCGTTCTTCGTGTTCGCGGATGTCGGGGTGCATATCGAGGAGGCGCTCGATTGCGGTGTCGAGTTCGGCACGCTCACGTCTGTAGACCGTAGTGATGTTTTCGAAGACACTCGTCGGGATTTCGTCATCTTCGAGGAGTCGTTCCGCAGTTTCGAGTGCAGCGTCCACACCGTTGAGTCTACCGAGTAGTGCCTCGTAGAGCCGTTCCGGTGGTCGCTGCTTGCTGATTCCAACCCTGTCGACGACTCGTCCCATCGTGGTGCCGTTGAAGAGAAGCGTGAAGGCCGCGACGCCGAAGACGAGGGCAGACAGTTGCTCTGTGAGGGGTCCAGAGAACGACTCTGCGAACCCAAGTACGAGCGCGATGGAGACAGACGCGTGGATGCCGCTCCACGAGAGTACGTGTTGGTACGCTCGGGAGATTGGTCTGTCCAACCACCGATTGAGGAGGCTGACCAGTGGATAGATGACGATGGCACGAGCGACGAAGACGACAACGATGGCGGCGACGATTTGGGGGGCGTATTCGAGGAGAAGGTCGAAAGGCGTGACGACTCCGAGTGTGACGAAGACGAGCGTATTTGCGATGAAAGCTGCGTATCCCCAGATTGCTTCGACAGTAAAACTCGTCGCCGGGGATATTTCTGTGCGACTCGGACGGGCCGCGAGGAAGATACCGGCGACGAGGGTTCCGATGACACCGCTGCTTCCCAACAGGTCCAAGAAGAGGTAGACGCCGTACGCAGCGATGAACGAGATGACGACGGCAGTTAATTCGTCGTCGACCCGCGAGATGACCTCGTACGCGGCGTATCCGACTGCACCACCGACCACTGCACCACCGACGAGTGCCTCGAAGATGCCGATACCGACGTCGGCGAGGAACACCGATGGGGTAACGAAGTCACTCGGGTCGACTCCCTGTGTCTCTGCCTCGACGATGACAGCGAGCGCTGACGAGTAGACGACGATAGAGACGCCATCGTTCAGGAGACTCTCGCCTTCGACGAGTGTGTTGAGTCGCTTCGGGACACCCAGTTCCTCGAACACGGAGAGGACCGATACCGGGTCGGTCGGCATGATAATCGCCCCGAAGAGCACCGCGATTGCGAGCGAAAAGCCGAAGACGGTCCCTCCAACGAGGGCGATGAGGCCAATCGAGACGAGTAACCCGACGACTGAGAGTGTGAGGATAGGGACGATGTTTTCGCGGAACGACCTGACGTCGATGTTGAGGGCGTCGTCGAACACGAGTGCCGGGAGCAACGCCAGCAGAATGAGGTCAGACGTGAGTGGGACGTCGACCGGTGACCCGATAAGAGAGATGAGTAATCCAGCGACGAGGAGTCCGGTCGTGTACTGCACCCGGGAGTATCTCGTGGTGAGGATACCGACGACTGCGGCTATCGTGAAGAGATACAGAAGAACGAGCAGTTGCTCTTCGACGCCGGACATATCTACTATACCTCATACATCTGGATAAAGACTCTTCCACTCTCACCGTTCGACGACGGTTTTCAACCAGACCATCATCCCCGTCTGTGACTGGGGATACGGCTATTTCCTCGGACGACGTACTACAGTCGCATGAACCGAGCGAGCGGTGCCGCTGACAGGATTCGTCGCGTTTTCGGTCAACTCGAGGTTGGGTGGTGGATATTCGCACTCGTCGTCGGTGCTGTAATCGCATTCGTCGGTTGGGTGTACCTCCCTTGGGTCGTCTTCGGATTGTTCATCTACTACGTCGCCCGTCCGATTCAGAGACGCCTCGAGCGGCGACTCCCGTCGAAGAATATCTCGGCTGTCGTGACGCTACTTCTCGTCGTCGTCCCCATCGTCGCCATTCTGGGTGGGGCGATTCTCGTCACCATCGCCGAACTCAGTTCGTTCTTCACAGACGAAGTCGTCGTGCGAATCAATGCTGTCCTTCCTCTCGCAATCGACGCACTGCCACAGGACCCGACTGAACTCGTACGCGGACTGGGCGAAGTTGTTAGTGGCGGTGCGATACAGGACGTTTTCGGGTCGGTGTCGAGAACGGTCGGGTCTGTCGCGTCTGCGTTGTTCAACGCGTTCCTCTCACTCCTCTTCGCGTTCTTCCTCCTTCGAGAAGATGACCGACTAGCTTCCTGGTTCCACAGGAACATCGCAGACGACGACTCTGACCTCGTCCAGTACCTCCGTGCAGTCGACGAGGGCCTAGAGTCGGTCTACTTCGGCTACACTATCACCATCTTCGTCGTCATCGTCCTCGCAGCAATCGTCTACACTCTATTCAACTTCGTTGCGCCGTCGGGGCTCGAAATTCCGGCCCCAGTCACGTTAGCGGTCGTCACTGGACTGTTCACGATTGTTCCCCTCGTCGGGCGGAGTATCGTCTACGCCGTCGTCACTGCGTACCTCGCTCTCGTCGCCCTGCAGACCAATCCATCGGCTCTCTGGTTCCCCCTCGCCTTTCTCGCCGTGATGGAACTGCCGTTCGACAACCTCATCCGAATCTACATCCGACCGGCACTCTCTGGTCGGTTATTCCCGATGGGCCTCATCGTCTTCGCCTATCTCGTCGGTCCACCACTGTTCGGATGGTACGGTATCTTCTACGGGCCGTTCCTCATGGTGGTCGTCGTGCTGTTCTTACAGTTGAAGTTCCCCAGAATGCTTCACCCTACTGCCGACGACGGGCCATTACGCCGAGTGGGAGTGAGTGAGGACTTGAGACTCGACGAGGACCAGACGCGACTCGACGAGGTTCGTGCTGATATCGACGAACCGGCAGGGGCATCTGACTGAGTTCTGTCGAGCAGACCCGTTCGCACATGGACGTTCAGAAACGTAGGTGACAAGTCTACATATTCTGCCGCCGTATCTACGAGTATGAGTGTCATATTGGAGTTCTCGATTGCTGCCTCAGACTTCGAACTCGGTCAGGTGTTGATGCGACCCCCCGGGATGCATCTCGAAATAGAACGGGTCGTTCCGACGGGGAATATGGTGTTGCCATTCGTGTGGGCAACCGGTGACGACCACGACGAGTTCACAGAGAACGTGCGAGCGAACCCAGCGGTGAGAGGGGTGACCGTCCTCGATTCGGTCGAAGACAGCCAACTCTACCGTATCGAATGGAACGAAGATGCCACACGTCTCATCGACATCATCGTCGCGTCAGATGCGACTGTCCTCGAGGCCCGCGGTAACAGAGACTGGCTCTTCCGGCTTCGGTTCCCTAACCAAGACACGCTCTCGGCGTTTCACGCCTACGTCATGGAACACGACATCCCCATCACCGTCGAACGGACCTTCACGTCGACGAAATCCCGGGAACACGGCTACAGATTCGGTCTCACGGACGAACAACGTGAGGCGCTCGTCCTCGCACTTCGGCGGGGCTATTTCGAGACACCGAGTAAGGTGAGTCTCGACGAACTTGCCGACGAACTCGAAATCACTCGGCAAGCACTCTCGAACCGAATTCGACTCGGCAACGAAAAAGTCCTCTACGGGACGCTCCTCTCCTCGTCGACAGATACCGAATAGTTGTCACCGACTTAAGCGAATTGACGAGTCAACCTTGAACCTCAACAGGTGTGGATACGTATCCTACAATGAGACGTGTGAGAATGGCACGTGAAATGGGAGGCCAAGAGACGGACGCTGGTGGCGTCTTCGAAGCACTCGCGAACCCTGCCCAGCGCGAGTTACTCTTTGCGCTCGCCGATGCGAATCCAGTGGATGACGAGACTCTCGACCCGGCGGAACTCCTCACCTCGGACGGCGAGGTGGACATACCTGAACGAACCCAGATCGGATTGTACCACGTCCACCTCCCAAAACTCGACGAGTTTGGGTTCATACGTTGGGACCGCGAAAACGGACAGATTTGCACCGGTGACGGGTGGAACGACGTCGCTCCGGTTCTCGACGTGATTCGGGAGAACGAGGAGCGATTCCCCGAAGGGGTGTTGTGAAGCAGATTTGCGGGACGTCGGTGCTTGTGATGGACGTGTTCTCGTTCGAGTGACAGTGGTTTCGATGTCCGGTCCCACGTCCGGAGACCAGCCCTTGCAAAGAAAGAATGTGAAACTGTTCTGAGTGACCTATTCTCTCGCCATAATCTGGTCCATCTCGGCTTCTTCGTGGACGAAGGGTTCGCCGCTGACGTCGACAGTCACGCGAGTGATGTCACCGGTGAACGCGAAGGGAGTCCGGTCGCGGTAGGTGTCGCTGACGGCGTTGACGGCGTCTCGGCCACAACTCAGTCCAGCGGTGAGTCCCATCGTAATCGGGATGGTCATCGGTACTTCCCCCTCACCGACCTGCTCGTCGCCGTAGTAGAGCCGGACGGTACCCGGGGCTCCCTTCCCCTCACTCATGTCGGGTTCTCCGGTCACCTCGAACTCCATCCGAACCGAAACCTCACCTTCCGGTATCGGGTCGTCGGCGGCGATTTCGAACTCTTCGATACCGACGTAGTTGTGGACGTAGCGAAGGTGATTGTCTTCGACGTACAGCGAGTAGCCACCAGAACGGGCACCGTGAGCGAGCAGGACACCTTCGGCACCTCCTTCTGGGACGGTGATGTCAGCTGTGATACTGTGGTCCCGGTTGAATACTTTCACCGCCGCGTTCTCTGGGACGTGCTGGGTGCCTGGATAGTAGACGTACTTCTCACGGGCCTTCCCGGGTTGTGGTCGCGTTTCGGCGAACCGCTGGATGCCACGGCCATCGAGCGGTAACACGTCGTACTTGCCTGCTTCGGTCCACCACAACTGTGCGAGTTCGAGTACCTTCTCGGGGTGCTCGGATGCGACGTCGTGCGCTTCCGAGAAGTCCTCTTCGAGGTGGTAGAGTTCCCATCCGGACTCTTCGAGCGTGGTCGCCGAGAGGTCTTCGGCAGTCATGGGTTTGCCGAACGGCCACGGGCGGACGGCACGCCAGCCATCGTGGTAGATGGCACGAGTGCCGAGCATCTCGAAGTACTGCGTCGTGTGTTGCTCTGGTGCGTCGGGTTCGTCGAACGAGTAGACGAAGCTCGTGCCTTCGATAGGTGATTGTGAGTAGCCTTTCACTTCGTCTGGGGCGTCGATACCGACCGTCTCGAGGATGGTCGGTACGAGGTCGATAGCGTGGACGAACTGGTCGCGAATCTCGCCACGAGTGTCGATACCATCGGGCCACGAGACCACGAGTGGGTCCGACGTGCCGCCGCGGTGGGTCTCGCGCTTCCAGCGCTGGAACGGCGTGTCGCCGGCCCACGTCCAGCCCCACGGGTAGTGATTGAAGTACTTCGGGCCGCCGAGTTCGTCCATCGCCTCGAGGTTCTCTTCGAGGGATTCAGGGACGTTGTTGAAGAAACGGTTCTCGTTGACTGACCCGGAGTGTCCTCCCTCGGCGCTCGCGCCGTTATCCGAGACGAGCATCACGAGCGTGTTGTCGAGTTCACCGAGTTCGTCGAGGTAGTCCAGAACTTTTCCAATCTGGGCGTCGGTGTGTTCGAGGAAGCCCGCGAACACTTCCATCATCCGCGCGTAAAGTCGTTGTTCGTCCTCCGAGAGCGAATCCCATCGGTTCACGTCAGGGTTCTGTGGCGAGAGGGCGGTATTCTCCGGGACGATTCCCATCTTCTTCTGTCGTTCGAGAATCTTCTCTCGGGCTTCGTCCCATCCCATATCGAACTTGCCTTCGTACTTGTCCGCCCACTCTTGTGGAACCTGGTGGGGCGCGTGGCACGCCCCCGGTGCGAAGTACGTGAAGAACGGTTTGTCGGGGTCGACCTGTTTTGCGTCGCCGATGAATTCGATGGTACGAGTGGCCAGGTCTTCTGTGAAGTGGTACCCTTCTTCGGGGGTCGCCGGTGGCTCGGTTTGATGGTTGTCGTGCACGAGTGTGGGCGTGTACTGGTCGGTGTCACCACCGAGGAAGCCGTAGAATCGCTCGAACCCACGTCCGAGTGGCCATCCATCGTACGGTCCAGCAGCACTCGTCGACTCGGCCGGTGCGAGGTGCCACTTCCCCATCGCAAACGTGTTGAATCCCTCTCCGACGAGTATCTCAGAGAGGAACCCGTTTTCGTGGGGAATGTGGCCGTTGTATCCGGGGAAGCCGGTCGATATCTCGGTGATTCCTGCCATCCCGTTCGAGTGGTGATTCCGGCCGGTGAGTAAACAACTCCGCGTCGGCGAGCAGAGCGCCGTCGTGTGGAAGTTGTTGTATCGGAGGCCGTTGTCTGCGAGGCGGTCGATGTTCGGGGTGTCGACGAGGCCACCATAACAGCCGAGTTGGCCGAAGCCAACGTCGTCTAACACCACCATCAAGACGTTCGGTGCATCTTCTGGGGCGCGTGTCTCTTCGGGCCACCAGGGTTCTGATTCGTCGTACGTACGGCCGATTTGACCGTGGAACTCTCGGTTGGACATTGTCGTCGTTCTCCCCCGCAACCGAGAGCGCTGTCAACAGAGTGAACCCTCTCGAAGTCGACGAGAGTTCGTTTGCTCACCACCTTTCTCGGTGTGTGGGTTAAGCGGAATATCAACTGGAAAAATAATAATGGTTTTTCACGTGTTGCTGGAGTGTACTGGCGACAGATAAATACGAAAACCGAGATAGTTAGATAGAGGTGATGTGTTACCGTAGTTCTCGCTCACCGGTCGGTAGACGTCCCCTCCAGTCTCCCACGGAGTTGGTCGGAGATGCCAGTCAGGTGTGCTGTTCCGAAGATAGCGACCAACAAACCACCGAGGGTGTTGTACATCAAGTCGAGAACGGTGTCATCGAGTCCGTACTGAGTGAGAACCTCTTCAGCGCCGAGCAGTTGCGAAACCACGCCGATGTAGAACTCGAGGAGTTCCCACAGTACGCCGAACGCCATCACGAAGACGAGGAGATAGGCGAACATGAACCGTGGTGGCATGTTGATGTACTCGGTGTGTTCCATCAATGCCCGAGTCACCGCGTACGCGGCACCGGCGACCAGTGACGACGATAGTGCGTGCGTCATGTGGTCCCACCACCAGACGGCCTTGTAGGGGCTCAGGAAGTCGAGGCCCGGGAGTGGGAGTGTGCCGAAGGCGTGCAAGAACATCGCGACGGATATCCAGAGGACGATACCGACGTTCATCGTGAAGTCGTAGCGACGCTTGAGGACACCCGGGAGCAAGGTCACGAGAAGTCCGACGCCGGCATTGACAAAGACGCCGCTATTCCCGTAGTACACCCCGAGGCCGAAGATGACGAGCATCAACACTTGGAGGACGCGGACGACTGTTCGCTCGACTCGCCCTGACTTCTGAACCTCCGTTTCGGACATCATGCTACCACCTCGACGTCGGGTTGTGCCTCGACGTTCGCCTTGAGTTGTCCTCTGAAGTACCACCGGAAGATGACCCCGCCGGCGATTCCAGCGAGTGCCGCTGCGGTGAAGACAATCATCAGTTCTTCGTTCGTCTCGACGAAGTCGGTCCCGAGGTATCGGGCCGAGATGGCCGACCCGACGGCCCAGAACCCCGCGAACGCCATGGTCGAGAGGGCGACGAAGAAGATAGCGAACCGTGGCGTCATCCGGACTGTCGTCGTCATCTGCAACGCGACGACGACGAGCATCGCGAGCATCGCGATGCTGAGACTCGTGACGACGTCGCTGAAGAACGATGGGCGACCGACACCGAGCACGAGTGGAATCGATGCGAGGAGTAAGAGTGGCCACGAGACGGTTCGCGTCCACGACCGGTTGACGACTGCTGGTGTGATAGCAACGAACGCCGCGACTGCAGCAATCGTCATGAAGACGAGCAACCCTGCGAAAAAGCCGAGCACTGCGAGGATGACCAGAACCGCAGTAATTACCCACGCGATGGTGGCGTTTATCTTTTTGTCACGAACGAACCACTCTTCGGGTAACTGCTGACTCATGATGACACTCCGTGTTCACCCGCCAGTGCGTCGATAGGGCACCGACTGGAATATGATACTAGTTGTTCCACATTAAGATAAAGATTGGTACACATATTGATTTGAACATCTAATAATCGTTTGATTGTCCAGAATGTGCTGGAATTTGTAACATATATTTATTCCCTGCCAGACTGTTATCTAGCTTGATAGCTGAACACTCGTTGGGACGTGTACCGTGCGAGAGCGAACGCTCTCGTCGACGCCTGAACGGAACTGGTTGGTGCCCAACCAGCGGAAATTCAGCACCATCTGAGTGGTTGACCTGTGCTCACAGCAGTGTACTGCAGTGAACGACGATGAGACACGAGATGAAGCCAATGAGAGGAGTACCGATTTCGAACAGCGTCACCTCCCGGAGGTCCGTGTATGCAACGTAACGGGTCTTCACACTGGGCACTCGCGTCTATTCTAGTGGCGATAGTTCTCCTCTCCACAATCCCTGGGGTTGCTGTCGCCAAGACAGAGGTTGGTCCAACAGTCGTGGTGGAACGAGGTGAGACACTCAGCGACGACCTGACCACCGCCGGTGGAACGGTGATTATTCTGGGAACGGTCGACGGCGACGTAACTGCACTTGCGGGTGACGTCGTCGTCTCCGGTGAAGTCACTGGGGACGTAACCGCACTCGCAGGGCGCGTCGATGTCACCGGTCAGGTCGGTGGAAAAGTCACCGCCTTTAGCGGTGTCACAACCGCCGCAGGGACTGTCGGTGATGGTATCGACGCAATTGGTGGTGCCTTGACTGTCTCCGGTGACGTTGCGGGAACCGTCGATACCATCAGTATCTTGGTCACCGTCGAGGACGACGCGAGAGTCGACGGTCAACTGCGGACGACAGCGGTCAGAACGCAAGTCAATGGGACAGTGCTCGGTGGGGAAGGAAGGACATCGAACCAATCACTGGTTGGTCTGTCGGATTCTCCCGGTGTGACCGAACCGACACCAGGACCGACGAGTGAACCGGTGGCAGTGTCTCGCTGGCAGTCTTCGGTCCAACTCCCGTTCCTGCTCGTGTCGGCTTTCGTCCCGATTCCTGCGCAGATACTTCCCTTCGGTATCTCGTTCCTCGACGCGTACGGTTTCTTCGTCACCCTGCTCCTCGGCATCTTGTTGGTCGGGTTGCTGCCGAGATTCTCGGACCGGGTCGCGTCGAACGTCGTTCGAGACCCGGTTCGAACCGCTGGGTTCGGACTGGCGACGGCCATCCTCACCCCAATCGCCCTCGTGTTGTTAGGTGTCAGTCTCTTCGGTCTTCCACTGGCACTCGCCGGCGGGGCCATCTTCCTCGTCCTCTGGTGGGTCGGTGCAGTCTACGGCAGGTTCGCCGTCGGTGTGTGGCTTCTCGAAGCAGTCCCGCGAGTGCTCGCGTACGCTGACGTCGACCGTGAACCAATCGAGAACCGCTGGGTGAGTCTCCTCGTCGGTGTCTTCGTCGTGGGGATACTCGTGTCGATTCCAGTTATAGGACCGGTCGTCGACACGGCTATCGCCGTGTTGGGAGTCGGCGCAATCGCTCGACTGGTGTACGACGCGTACGCCCGAACCGAGCGGACCGAACGACTGGAGACGGATGCCTCGGAACCGCTTGGAGAGGACTGACTCACCACGACGTAGGAATCGGACGGTGGGGGGAAATTTATCTCTCCACGTGTTATACAATTGACGTAGCTGCTCACGAGCGACCAGTCTCCACGCAGGCAATCATGAGCGTTTCCGACTACCGCACACCTCAACCTTCACAATGAGTCACGAACCCGACCAACAGAGCGACGACGCACCGACCGACCCACCTCAGGAGAACATGGTCTGGATTCCCGGTGGCACGTTTACGATGGGGTCTGACGAATTCTACCCGGAGGAAAGCCCGACTCGTGAGGTCAGTGTCGATGGGTTCTGGATGGAGAGACACCACGTGACGAACGCGGAGTTTTCGGCATTCGTCGACGACACCGGCTATACCACGTTCGCTGAACGTCCGCCGAACCCTGACGACTACCCCGACGTTGACCCGGACAATCTCGTGGCCGGGTCCGCCGTGTTCACGAAACCGAATCACCCCGTCGACCTTCAGAACCCCAACCAGTGGTGGGAGTACGTCCCCGATGCCGACTGGCGGCACCCTCTCGGCCCGGACAGTTCTATCGAGGATATGATGGACCACCCTGTCGTCCACGTCGCGTACGAGGATGCTGTCGCCTACGCAGAGTGGGCTGGCAAGACGCTCCCGACCGAAGCGCAGTGGGAACGCGCCGCACGCGGGGGGTTGGAACAAAAGCGGTTCGTCTGGGGCGACGACCACGTCGTCGACGGACAGTTGATGGCGAATACGTGGCAAGGACAGTTCCCGTACGAGAATCAGAAACTCGACGGCTACGAACGGACGTCACCAGTCGGGGCATTCCCTCCGAACGAGTACGGACTCTACGACATGGCTGGGAACGCGTGGCAGTGGACCCGTGACTGGTACAGCGACGACCCGACTGCGGGTTCGTCAGCGACACCGACGTGCTGTACGCCGACGAACCCGCGGGGGGTCACCGAAGAACAGAGCATCCACCCACAGGACCCAACGAGGGTCCCCCGAAAGGTGCTCAAAGGCGGTTCGCATCTCTGTGCGCCGAACTATTGCTTCAGATATCGTCCGGCGGCGCGCTATCCTGAACCCATCGACACCTCGACTAACCACGTGAGTTTCAGATGCATCGCCGAGGTCTGACCGAGGACTCGGGTGTCCCGCCGCACGGATGGTGTTTTCGATGGACGAGGGGACGTCACAGGCGCGACTATCCCCTGTTCACTATTCGTCAGGTGTTGTCTCACCCGTCGGTCGGCGGCCGTCTGCCGACATTTGGTGCGTCGGTTGTGTCTCGAGTTCTGCCCCCGATTCCCATTCAGTCCCGACGAGGGTCCGCTTCGGAATCGAATCCTCGATTTTCGGCTTTCGCGTGAGTAGTTTTTCGAGCAGGGTCAGGTCTCTTGGGTCTTCCTTTTCGATGCGATGATATTCGATGGCGACTGCACCGTCTGCTGGTGATATCACGAAGTAGTTGAGGCGAAACGACGAGTAGAACACCAATGGGAGGATTCCGAGCAGGACAGACTTTCGGTGCAATCGTTTCAACCATGTCCCGGTGTTGACGACTGCCCTATCGTCGACTTCGTTGAGCGAGGCGCGGTGGGTGTGTCCGTATACGAACACCGCGACGTCGGGATTCTCCTCGAACACTTCTCGTGCACCTTCGATGTACGCGTCCGAAACGTCCTGTGGGTCGGCTTCCTCTACCAACCCAAATCGCTGGAGTGTCTTTCGGATATCTCTCACGACGAAGAAGAGTGGAACCGAGAGTAACAGCAGAATCACGATGACGACGATGTTCACGACGAGAACGATATCGATGAGCACGCCGGCGAATCCGATGAACCTGATAAACGAATCCACGATAGACAACGGTTCTGACCAGATTCCGAACAGAGAGAGCAAGAACGCGACGAGGTACAGGACACTCACGTTGAACAAGAGGAGAAACGGGAGCGACGCGTACCGGAGAAACGGACTCATCTCGCGGTAGAAGTACTTCGAAATCATCCACTCGGGTATCTGGGTCATCGGCGTCACCGACTGGATGTCTTTGAGCCAATTGAACTTCCCGCGCCCCGATAGCTTCCCGGCGCGACTCGTGATGTGGCGGTTCACGAAGTAGCCCGGTGGATTGGCGTACGGGTTTCCGAAATCTGGGCTTTTGTTGTTCGGGTCTCGTTGTTGGCCGTGTTCGACCCAGATGGTCCGGCCACCGACGGGGCGCGTGATGACGACTTCCTGTTCGAGGGTGATGTTGTACTCGGCGAGTCTGTCGACGTACTCTGCGTAACACGCCAGTTCGTAATCGTGGTTTCCGGGGATGAACGTGATTGGGATTTGCGCTCCGGTGGCTCGAAACTGTTCGAAGAGGTCTGGATATCGGTCGACCAGTGCGTCGAATTTCTCGAGTCCTTCGAGTTCGGTGAACTCCCACAACCCGAACGCATCGCCGTTGACGATGAGTTCTGCGTTCTCGTCGGCCGCTTCGAGTGTCCGAAGAAACGCGAGGAGTTCGTCTTTGAACTCGACGTTCTGCAGTTGCTCGTCGCCACCGATGTGCAAGTCGCTGATGAAGTAGTACCGCGGTTCGTCTCGTCCAGTCGTGTGTTGGGACATAGTCGACATCTCTTCGTTCGTCTCGCTCGATGTACTGGTTCTGACGGGGTCGAGGCGAACTATTCCTGATTCGAGATACGTCACGTGAGGATATGATTGGATATGGTATTCGAACGACCGAGAGGTCGGGAGTCGTTAGCTGGGAGAGACACCTCCTTCTGAATCGGGAGACTCGTCGTACTCGACTGCACCGCCACCGAGTTCGTGGTCCAGTGGTTCATCGTCGACACTGTCTCCCTCCTCAGGTTCGACGTTTGCAAACCGTGGTAAGACGTTGACGATGAACTCGACGACGACAACCATCACGAGGGGCCCCATGAAGATACCGTACCACCCGAAGAGTGCTGGCCCAACGAGGTACGCGAACATGACGAGTCCCATGTCGTACGTTTTTCCAGAGAGGTACGGTCGGATGTAGGTCCTGACCACGTTATCGAAGACGAGGACCATGAGAAGGAAGAACACGATGGGTATCCAGAGCAAGGCTGGGTTAATCTGAAGCGCATCGATTGCGAGTATCCCAACGATGAACGCATACACGACCGACCGCCCGACGAGTGGAATCAGAGTAAACACGCCGGTGACGACGGCGAGTAGCATCACCGATGGGATGTCGAGATTCGCAGGTGAGAGGAAATTGAACACGCTGTAGATGATGGCCGCGAGGACGATGATGACGAAGATTGTGAGCGTGTATCCGAAGAAGACGGAAGTGAGGCCACGGTCCACACGGCGGAGGTAATCGGTGGCGAGCGAATCGGTTCCAAGGACGTTCGTCTGGAACCAGCGCGACAGTTTTTGGTCTTCGATGAGCAGGAAGAATGCAAAGAGGAGCATCAAAAACACGTTGAACAGTGTCGCCGCGAACGCACCGACTGCGACCCCAAACTGCCCAAGTGCTGATGACACGTCCGTGCTCTGGGACAATGCGACCACGAGTTCGACGGGGTCTTCGGGAAGGCCGGTAGTCGAAATTGGGAGGTTGGCTACGACCGTCGCAACCGCATCGGACGAGAGAAACGTGAGCGCTTGTCCGAGGGCAACTGAGAGGAAGGCAGCGATGAACAGTAAGATTGGAACGATGATGAACGTGAGAGTGAGACCTGCGGCGAGTGACCGTGACGAAATCCACCGGCTAAGACGGCGCGTGATGGGTCGACCAACGTAGTAGGTGAACAGACCGAACAAAACCCACCCGAGATAAGAGTACGCAACCCACGCAACGACCCCTAACAGCAGGAGTCCAACGGCAATCCACCCGATTGTCGAGCGTGAAAGGGCGCCGCTACTCCACGAGTCGGAAGACGAACTGAATTGCATGTTCGAAGTACGAGGTGTCAAAGCATAACGATTAGTTGAGGAAATCAGACTGGTTGCTCTGTTACCTGCCCACACCCCCGATTTACCAACGTACTGACCTAGTCCAAGCGGTGGATATTGGACACCAAGTGTCAACTCGCTTCTGAAACGTCAGACAATCAATTATTACGGATGTACGCGTGTAATGGTAAATCCAGAATGTCGATATATGTTAGCACAAAATAATGCGAACGCTGACTAGTCGACGCCGGTGAACAGTAGTTGGGCGTCGCCGCGACTGCACGAACTCGTCGTGAAATTGTAGGACGTACCGAGAGACGTCCCAGTCGTCTGAGGAGGAAGAGAGACACTCATCCGAGTGTACACTTGTTCGAAATTGTGTAATATCTGCAACACTGACACACCTGGGGAGAACACGGGGCGCACAGTCGAGCGTGCTTTGGAGTAACTGAATACAGAAACTTTCCGTCAGACTGACCGATACCGGAGTGTAGAATCCTGACAAACCGGGGCCAATAATAAACAAACAGACTCCATCTGCGTACTTGTTGTGTCAGTCGGATTTCTCTAGATTATTGTACTATCGACTCTACTGTCAAGTACGCTATACCAGATTTTCAGCCGAGTAGACTCGTCTGTCTCTCGGCACGTGACAATCAGAATATCAGTTGATGACACTTTGGCGCGTTTAGTCGCATATGGGGTATTATGCCGACACCGGTTCGACTAGCGAACAAGAACCGTTTCCAGCATACGGCCCGGTCGATTCGCTCCTCAGTTTCGCGATGTTCTACGTCTTCGTCGGCCGCGCGACGCCGACCATCGTGGACGTGATTACAGATGCCATCCCGGCGGTATCTCCCTCTGGTGTCGGATTCGCCATCGCCGCGATGCTCTGGTTCATCTTCGTGGTGACACTCGTCGATATGGCCCGTCGTCAATACGAGGCACTCGCCAGTCGCCCGACCGGTGAGTCTGAACAGAACTTCCACAGACGGAGTGTGCCAGACACACCGTTGTTTGTCGTCTACGCCGCGGTAGTCGTCGTCGGTGGTGTCGTCGCAGCGTGGACGTTCGAACGCGCCGTCGACGCCGGAATTACGATGATTCGTATCGCTGGCACTCTCGACGGTACGCTATTCGACCCAGTCGAGTTCGTCGTGATGGTCATCTTTTTCATCACCTTCGGAGGTGCTGTCCGCGCACTCGACCGAATCGTCGTCGGAGGATTCAGAGCGATGCTCTCGGTGTGAAATTGCCGCATAATCAATCACACTCCCGTGTTAATTGTTGTAGAGACGTTCTGGCTGCGGGAATAAAGTTCGGTAACTGATACTCTGATGGAGTGTAACTATATGGTATCTTGGCGTGTCTTCTATGCGAGAATACGCCCGTACGTATTCTCACGAACTCCGTCCTACTGAAGAAGATTACACACAGATTCGATGCGGGCTCGAACGATAGCGTACGAAGCGGTGTCGGGCGAATCGTCGAGACACTCATCGAATCAGCGGTCGAACTGGGAATCGAGCCAGATGAAGAGTCGACCCCACTCTACGACGTCCTCGACGCAGAAGCGTTGGAGGCGCTGAGTGGGTCGGTTGGGTGCCGGACAGATGACCACCTCCAGATTTCGTTTTTGATCTGGGGCGTTCACTTCCTCGTGACGCCGCAGGAGGTCATCGCAACACCACTTCGTTGATTGGTCAGGCCGATGTTCAGTTCTATTTCTGGACTCGTGGAACCCACCACTACCTCGAAAAAGTCACCGGCGAACCGTGGGCCGTCTGTCGCCCCACCGCCCGGACTCTCGTGTCACTCCGGATAGCGGATTTCGTCGCCGAACTCGGTAACGAGGTCATCGTTGAGGATACCCCCGTCGGCCTTTCGTTCGACTTCTGCGATGTATCGCCCGAATTTTCCAGTCTTCTCGGTTCGAATCACGAACGGCCACTCTTGTTCGTCGGGACCGACGTTCTCGAACCAGGTTTCGACGAATTGTTTTTCTTCCATCCCTTTCTGGTACTCTTCGGAATCCTTCGGGACACCGTGTGTTTCGTGGGTGTCGATACCACCTAACCGAAGCCGGATTTCACGGTGGATTCGGAACCCGAGGTCGACTGTCACGTCGAACGTATCGCCGTCGACGACGTTCATCAAACGTGCTTGGTATTCGTACATCTCGGTTCACATATGTCATCGAAAACTAAGTACCTGAGTGTCAGGTTGGCGCTTTTCGAGTGGTTTGCGGCGAGAATTCAGTGGTGGAGGCCACGACGTTTTGGGGAGGCCGCAGAAATCCACGGACTGCAACGGGGTGAGTAGTCCAGTATGAACGAGAGAACCAGAAGAAGGCAGACCTAGTGAGATTCGAGAATGTCGTCGATGGACAGTTCTTCGAACAGGTCGGCGGTCATCTCCTCGTCTTCGTACGCCCACTCGAACAAGTCTCCGGCATCCTCCTCGTACCACCCGTAGGTATCTATTCCAGTCTCGACCCCTCCGATACCATCGCGCCCCTCGTATTCATCCACGCTGGGGCGGTCGGTCCGCCACAACTCGAACAATCGAGAGAGGAAGTGCTTCTTCACGCGAATTGGTTGAAACAGTGGTGTGATTCCCTCGCTTGTGATGACCTTCGTCAGACTCCCTCTCGACCATGCCATCTCAGCGTTGGCACTGATTCCCGCCAGACTGTACCAGTCTTGACCGACGTCACCCGTCGCCCGGAGTTCGATGGCGCTATTCGACGATCCCGAGATAATGATGGTCGCTGACGCTGCCTGTACTAAATCGGTGACGACTGCATAATTTTCGTCCCAGTCTCCCTCTCCTGCTTCGAGGATTCTGAGGAGTTCTCGTTTCACCTGTGTCTTATTCTCGATTTCGTGTTCGTGGCAGTTTGGTGCAGAGAAGACAAACGCGTTCCTCCGTGAGAATTCGATTCGAGCGCCTGCTTCTGCTTTCGTGATCGCTTGAAAACTCTCGTCTAGTTCGCCCTTGGCAGAGAATTTGATATCCACACCACGACTCGCTTGAGTGATGTAGTCGGCCGGTGCAGGGTCTGTGCGGATAGTGAAGCCGATATCGAAATCGTCGAGCGACGTTCGACGCTCGAATACACCGCGGTCGAAATAGCCGATATCCCCTAACTGTCGATTACGTCCCGGTGTCCACGTCGGGATGTACCTGAACACGCTATTGACTCCTCGTAGGTAGTCACTGACCTCGCTCGCCATTTATTATCACGTTGACACTATTTGTCGTCAGCTACCTAAAATGTAGTTCAGAAAATGCGACCGGTCTCCTCAGAGCCCCGATTTGAGGATGAGGTTCTTGCCGAGGAGAACGTCCAGTGCGAGTGGCACAGCGACGGTGATGAGCATCAACACTGTCGCCATCGCATTGATCATCGGCGTGATGCTCGTGCGGACCATGGTGTAGATTTCGATTGGCGCGGTAGTGGTCGCGGGTTGGACCCAGAACTGGGTGGCCGTGAACTCACCGAAGCTAATGACGAACGCGAGGAGCATCCCTGCGGCGAGTCCCGGCGTGATGAGGGGGAGCGTCACCTCGAAGAACGTCTCCAATTCGTTCGCCCCGAGCGTCATGGCTGCTTCCTCGACTGCCCGGTCGAACCCGTACAGTTGCGCCCGGACCGTGACGAAGATGTAGGGGAGCACGAGCGTGGTGTGGCCCGCGATGAGGAACAGGTAGTTCTTTTCGAACCCCATCTTCGTGAGGAAGGCGGTCAAGGCGACACCGATGACGACCGGACTGATAATCATCGGCAGGAAGAGGACGCTCGAAAGCACGTTCTTCCCGGGGAAGGACCGACGGACGAACCCGAGTGCGGTAATCGTCCCGACGATGCCTGCACACACCGACGCACCGAGTGCGACGATGAAACTGTTCTTGAGCGCCGACAGCATCCGGTCGCTGTTGATGAACGACTCGTACCACGTGAGACTCAGCCCTTCGGGGGGAACGTCGGATACTTCGACGGTTGGAACGAGATGATGACGACGGCGAGCAGTGGGAACAAGAGGAACAGGTACACGAGTCCCGTCGTCCCCTTGATTGCCGACCAGCCGAGTTGGTCGCGACTGCTCATTCTGCGTCACCTCCGAAGACATCGTCGAGGCCAACGAAGCGGTTGAACACGCTGATGATGGTGAACAACACGAGCAGGTAGACGACGCCCATCGCACTCGCCAGCGGCCAGTTGAGGTTCTGACCGAAGGTAGACTCGATGAGGTTCGCGACCATCGTGTTCGACGGCGCACCGAGCAGTGCCGGTGCCATGTAACTCCCGACAGAGAGGATGAACACGAGAATCACGCCGGCACTGATACCGGGCATCGTCAGTGGGAGCGTCACCTCGTAGAACGTCCGAAGGGGCGTCGCACCCATGGTCTTCGCGCTCTCGATGAGCGAGCTATCGATTTCGTTGACGCTGTTGTATATCGGGAGAATCATGAAGGGCAGTAACGCCTGCGTGAGTCCCGAAATGACGGCCATCTCCGTGTAGAGGAACCCCCCAATCTCGATGCCGAACCACCCGAGCATCGACACGAGGAGTCCCTTGTTACCGAGGACGAGAATCCACGCGTAGTAGCGGATGATGAGCGGTACCCAGAACGGCAAGACGACTAACAAGAGGAATGCTGCCTTCCACTTCGAGACGGTCCGCCCGAGGAAGTACGCCGGGACGTACCCGAGAAGCAGCGTTCCAATCGTGACGAACACACCGTACTTGACGGACTGGAAGAGGATGGTCAAGTACAGGTTCTTGAACGTCAACGAGGCGAGTTCGACGTTCTGGGTCAAGATGAACTCGTAATTGCTGAGCGTGAACTCTTGGATGATGACACCACCTGCACCACGCTGCCAAAACGACAGCGTCACGATGTACAGGAGCGGTGCGAACAGGAAAAAGAGCATCCAGCCGAGACCGAACCCTGCCTGCGCGGTGGCGAGGATACGCTCGTTACGCTTGATGCGGTCGAATACGCCCATGACCGGTGACGACCGAAGCAGCGCGGTCCGGAGTCCGAAGACTCGCTCACGCATGTCCTCTGCCTCGAACGAGGACGACCACAGGTCCGTGCTCGATGACTTCTGTTCGCCGCTCATCTTGGCCCTCCGTCGGGTCCGTCTTCGACGAGGAGGAGTTTCTCAGCCGGAATGGTCACGTACACTTCGTCACCGGATTCGTACTTGTCGACGCCAGTGAACCCGTGTTCGGCGACGGTAATCTCCTCGCCAGTCGAAAGCGTACAGAAGAACAGCGTCTTCTCACCGAGGTAACTGACCGTCGTCACTGTCGCTTTCAGTTCGTTTGCCACTCCCGTCGGTTCTTTCGAAATACTGAGTTTCTCTGCGCGGAGGAACGCGAGCGCTGACGAATTCACGGGGAGGTCACGAGCGGTCGATTCCAGCAGTAGTCCGGAGTCGGTTTCGAGCGCGACACCGTCGTCGGCGGAGGCGACTGTTCCGGAGAGCTTCGTCGACTGCCCGATGAACTCGCCGACGAACTCTGACTGCGGGTTCTCGTAAATGTCGAGGGGACTCCCTTGCTGCGAGAGTTCACCTTGGTCGAGGACGATGACCCGGTCCGAAAGCGAGAACGCCTCCATCTGGTCGTGCGTGACGTAAATCGTCGTGATACCAATCTCCTCTTGGATGCGTTCTAACTCGATACGCATCTTCTGTCTGAGGACACGGTCGAGTGCCGAAAGCGGTTCGTCCATCAGGAGGACGTTTGGCTCGAAGACGAGTGCACGCGCGAGGGCGACACGCTGCTGTTGTCCACCGGAGAGTTCGGTCGGTGAACGGTCCATCATCCCCGGAAGCCGGACCATCTCGAGCGCGTCAGCGACCCGTTCGCGGCGTTCTTCTTTCCCGACACCGCGCATCTTGAGCGGGAACCCGACGTTCTCTCCCACCGTCTTGTGCGGGAACAACGCGTAGTGCTGGAACACCATCCCGATGTCGCGCTCGTAAGGAGGTTGTTCCGTCACTACCTCACCACCAATTTCGATAGTTCCAGATGTCGGCGTTTCGAGTCCGGCAATCATTCGGAGCGTCGTCGTCTTCCCACACCCCGATGGGCCGAGAAGCGACACGAACTCACCGCGCTCTGCTTCGAAACTGACGTCGTCGACAGCGAGGACGTCACCAAACGACTTCGTGACACCGGAGATTTGTACGTAGCTCATTATTATATTGGGTATATTGTATTGAAATAAACTGCTGTCGTCGACAGCTCAGTAGTTCCCGAGCTTGATTTGCTCGAAGGTTTGCGACCACTCTTGGTTGTGTTCGTTCTTGAACTCCTGGTCCTGGAACATCAGCCGCTCACCGCCCGACGGGTCGAAGTCCGGAAGCGCCTTGACGTCGCTCGACGTCGCCTTCGTCGCCGGCGGGTAGCCGATGTCGGGTGCGAGTTTCTTGATGATGTCGTCCTGATAGGCGAACTCGATGAACTTCTCTGCAGTGTACCGGTTCTTCGAGCCCTTCGCGACCGCCAGCGTGTCGGTGAACCCGTAGGCACCTTCCTCCGGGATACCGTATCCGAGGTTGTCGAAGCCTTCGTCCTGCAGCGAGAGGATACGACCGCCCCACGCTTCTCCGACGTAGGCCGACTCGTTGGAGAACAGCGACGTCAGCTCCTGGCCGCTCGTCCAGTACTTCTTGACGAGGGGGTGCTGTTCTGCCATCGCGTCGTACACCTTCTTGACGCCTTCTTCGTACGAACCGGCGTCACCGACCATCTTGTTCGGGTTCATACCCAGTTTGAGCGCAGTCGTGAACACGCGGACGTACGGGACGCCCTCGATGGCGACTTTACCTTCGAACTCGTCGTCGAACGTCATGTCCCACGACAGGCCGTTCGAGGCGTCGACGTAGTCTTTGTTGTAGCCCATCCCGATGGTCCCGTAGTACAGCGGTGCGACGTGCGCTTTTTGTCCGGGGTCGATGTTGAAGTCCTGGAACACCGGCAGGAGGTTCGACCACGTCTCGATGTTGTCGAGACGCAGGGGCTCGACGAGTCCCTGCTTCGACGCCGCGTAGGCCGTCGACGTCGACGGCATGATGATGTCGTACGACCCTTCGGGACTGGACCGAACGTTGGCCAGCATCTTGTCCTGACCACCGAAACTGGACTGTTCGACCGTCACGCCGTACTCTTCTTCGAACGGCTCGATGACGTGCTTCGTGAGCGCTTCCTGGGTCGACCCACCCCACGAGTAGAACTTCAGGGTGTCAGACAGCTCTTCGCTCTCCGACGTGGTCTCTGCCTCCGTCGTCTCTGCGTCTCCCGAGTCGTCGCCACCCGACGCCGTGGTCTCGGTAGAATCGCTGCCACTACTCCCTGTGCACCCCGCCAGTGCCGCCGAACCGACCGTTGCAGTTGCCCCCGTGGCCTTGAGGAACGAACGGCGATTGAGTTTCTCTATCATGCTACGTGCGGCAATCCCATCGATGCCACTTAAAATTTTCGCGCTACGATGGACCCAGTAGAATATTATGGTCTCGAATTAGTTTGAATTCTAAAAATGAATGCAGATTAATGGAGTCGGTTGAATCTCTCCTCCCTCATACGACTCATTGCAGGCCTGGGTGTTTGCCGTCCAACTTGAGCATCTCTTCGATATCGAAATCCCCGGGATGTTCGTCGAATCTGTCTGGTCGCCACTCTGGATACTCGGACTCTCCGTCACAGACGATGTCCGCGACTGCGTGCCCGACTGCTGGTGAGCGCATGAACCCGTGACCCTGCAATCCGGCAGCGACGACGACGTCGTCCGGTCCACCGTCGCTTCCGGGTTCGTATACAGGCCTTCCAACGAGTGGACGACCGTCGGGCGTCGCGGTGCAGAGCCCTGCCCATGCGTTTTGAATCCCAACGTCGTCGACAGGGAGACATCGTTCGACGACGTCACTCGTCTCGACGAGGAAATCGAAGTCTGCGGTCTGTGTGTAGCCGTCTGGGTCTGACTCGACCTCTTCTGTACCATCTCCAACGAGGAGGCCCCCACGTTGTTCTGACCGGAAGTAAACGCCCTCGTGTGCGTCGTAGACTGTTCCGATATCGAACGCGACGGGCGTCGTGACGAGTGCCTGCGCTCGGTAGGGTTTCACCGGCAAGTCGACACCTGTGAGAGCAGCAACGCGGCGAGACCACGGCCCGGCGGCGATGACGACAGTGTCGGTCTGAATCGGACCCGCCTCGGTTTCGACAGTCGGTGTGTCGGACACGTCGATATCCGTCACCTTCGTTCCCGGCCTGTAGGTCACCCCCTTCGCTCGTGCTTCGTCGAGAAGCGTAGTCGTGAACGTGTGTGGGTCTGCGTACCCGTCTCCGGGTGCGTACGTTCCAACTGTTACACCGTCGAGTGACAGCGTCGGGTAAATCTCACTAATCTCCGGCGGGTCGACTAATCGAACGTTCGCACCTTCGTTCTGTTGCATCGACACCTCTCGCTCGAACGCCGAGTGTTCACGCTCGGTTCCGGTGCGGAGAAAGCCCACCTCGTGGTAGGTGAAGTGATTCTCTGCCGCCGAGAGGTCACGGAAGAAGTCGATACTGTACCCCATCGCGCGAACGTCCGCTGGCTCGTGCAGTTGGCAGAACACGAGTCCGCCCGCTTTTCCGGTGGTCTCACCTGCCGCGTGTCCTTTGTCGACCAGCGTCACCTCGATACCCCGTTCTGCGAGGTGGTGCGCGGCGCTCACACCAACCGCGCCCGCCCCGATTATCGTCGCGTGTGTCATGAGTGCCCCTGTCAACCCGATATTTGACGGTTCGTCGTATTTTCACACAACCTATTTATGTATTGTCTTATCTCGCGCGGTGGAATCGGGAGTAATTATTAACGACGGTGCCTCGGAGAGTCCAGCACAGACGAACGGCGAGGCGGAGACGACCTCGCGTTCTTTCATTCGATGAATACGAGACGAGTTGCAGTCATTGGCGGCGGAATCGTCGGGTCGAGTGTCGCGTACCACCTCGGTGACGACCCTGAGATAGACGTAACCGTATTCGAACGAGGCGAACTTGCCGGTGAGACGACTGCTGCTTCCGGCGCGTTCGTCGGACTCTGGGGCGACGAACCCCCGGCGTACCGCAGACTCAAGGAGTACGGCGTTCGCCTCTACAACGAGTTTTTGTCTGCCCCACGAGCAAACTCGTCGTACACGCTCGCACCGCGTCTGGGAATCGCGTCTACACCCGAGGGGGCGGCGAAACTACGGGCCGCAGTCGCCTCGCGGGCGAGCGTCCGCGGGAACGTCGAATACGTTCCCGGTGAACGTCTCGGTGCGGAACTCCTGCATCCCGGACTCGATACCGCGAACGTCGAGGCAGCAGTGTACCGGCCGAACCTCGGCTTCCTCGACGCGACTGAACTCGCGGCCGAATTCGTCCACAGAGCGAGGGACCGCGGCGTGACGTTCGAGACGGGGACCACTGTCGAAGACGTGACGACAGACGACAGGTCAGTGACCGGTATCGTCGTGGATGGCGACCTGCGCCCGTTCGACGCTGTCGTCGCCGCGGCGGGACCGTGGAACACACACCTCGCTGAGTCTGTCGGACTCGCCCTTCCGATACGCCACACGCTCGGCCCGATTCTGGTCTTCGAACCCGACGAACCGGTTCCGTACGACACGTTCAGTGTCAAGCACGTCGAGTCCGGCGTCTACTTCCGACAGCAACCAGACGGTACTGTCTTTGCGGGCCACTACCCGGGTGGGTATGACGACGCGGGACGTGCTATCGACCCTGACGACGTATCCCAGACAGTACCAACAGACCTCCGGACGAAAATCCGAGACGTGGTCGAAGCGTACTTCCCGTGGGTCGAGGGGGCCCCTGTCGCCGACGAGTGGGTCGGCGTTCGGTCGCTGACACCCGATGCTGGCGCCATCGCGGGATGGACGAGCGTAGATGGATTCTATGCAACTGGGTTCAACGCCGCGGGTATCCAACTCGCCCCTGTCATCGGATACGTCGTGGCCGAGCAACTCGTTCGAGGGAATCCGACTGAATACTACGATGCCGTTCGACTCTCACGGTTCGACGGATACACTGACGTCTTCAGAACGTGGGAGAAATGAATGCCAGAGTGAACGGTTTCTCCCCGTTTACTCGACCAACCGACTGGTAGCGTCGGCGACGAGTTGTGCCGTCTCGACGACTTCGTCTACGTAGACGTACTCGCCGGTGCCGTGAACGTTGGCCCCGTCGGGGCCGACGATGACAGTCGGAATCTCGGCACGGCCACCGAGGTGATTGAAGTCGCCGATACTGGAGAAGTACCCCACGTCGGGTTCGGTGTCGAACAACTCGCGGATACTGTCGAAGAACGGCGTCACGAGTGGGTCGTTCTCATCGGTCACGTACGGTTGGAAGTACATGTCCGGTTCGGGCGTCTCACGGAGCGAGATATCGACGTCACTCTCTAGGTCGAGCGAGTCGACGACCCGCTGTGCGTCTTCGAGAACGGATTCTGCAGTCTCTCCGGGGACGACGTGACGGTCGATTTCAAGCTCACACTGGTCGGGGACGGAGAGTGGTTCACCGCCCCCCTCGATGGAGAGGAGGCAAACGGACCCGGACCCGAGTTTTTCGTGGTGGCCGAGGTCCATCTCGGAAATCGCGTCTGCGATTCGAGCGGCGTCGAGTGCCGCGTTGACGCCCATGTCCGGTTGGGAGCCGTGTGCGGCTTTTCCGGTGACGGTTATCTCGTAGAGGAACCGACCGCGCGCACCGAGGACGATGGCGGGATTCTCGATGTCCTGTTGCGTAATCGTCGGTGCCGGTTCCGTGACGATAGCCACGTCACAGTCGGTGGTGACTCCGTCGCGAATCGTCGCATCGGTACCGAGTCCGAAGGGCCCCTCTTCGTCGACGACGGCCGTCAAGAGCACGTCTCCGTCGAGGTCACGTTCGGCGAGTGCCTCGAATGCGACGAGAATCGCGGCCAGACCGCCTTTCATGTCGCACGCGCCCTGTCCGTACAGTTTGCCGTCTTCGATTCGTCCGGACGTGGGGTCTTCGTCCCACCCCTCGACGTGCTGGACGGTGTCCATGTGCCCGTTCAAGAGGACAGTGGGTGCCTCGGGGTCAGACCCTTCGATACGGGCGACGACGTTGTCTCCTTCGAACCCAGTGATAGCTGGTTCCGAGACGGTGTGGTACTCCGGGTCGAGGCCGCGTTCGTCCAACCAGTCGTAGATGTAGGTCGCAATCGCTTCTTCTTCGAAGAAGGGACTAGGAATCTGGACGAGGTCCTGGAGGACCTCGATGGTCTCGTCTGGGTCGATCGCGCTGGCGACACCCGCGTCTGTTTCGGTCGTCGTATCAGAAGACATAGAATGTGTGTGCGAGGATTACTTCAGTGCGTCCGCGAGGGCGTCGCCGAAGATTTCGACACCTTTGGTCGCCTGTGCTTTCGTTATCGTGAGTGGCGGTGCGAACCGGACGGTGCTCTGTCCACAGGGGAGAATCATCAGGCCGTGTTCCCACGCGGTGTGCATGACTGCCTCTGAGAGGTCCCCGTCGTTCTCGCCCGTCTCTGGGTCGACGAACTCTGCACCAATCATCAGGCCGAGACCACGCACGTCGGCGATTTGTGGGTACTCTTCGGCGAGTGCTCTGAGTTCGGCCTGCAGGTGGTCACCCACTTCTTTCGCGTTTTCGAGGAGGTTCTCTTCTTCGATGACGTCGATGACGGCGTTCGACGCGGCGGCAGCGACGGGATTGCCGTGGTAGGTGCTCGCGTGCGTGCCCGCCCCCCACGTCATCACGTCTTCTTTGGCGACCATCGCAGACATCGGCAGACCGTTGGCGATGCCTTTGCCCATCAGGGTGATGTCGGGTTCGACGTCCCAGTTGTCCATGCCGAACCACTCGCCCGTCCGTCCGAACCCGGCTTGCACTTCGTCGGCGATGAGGAGGATGCCGTGGTCGTCCGCGAAGTCACGAAGCTTCTGGTGGAATCCTTCCGGCGGCACGACGTATCCACCTTCGCCCTGCACCGGTTCGACGACGATACCGGCGATTTCGTCCACGGGGACGCGTGTCCGAAGCAGGTCCTCTAGCGCGTCGAACGTCGCGTCCATCGCCGCTTCCTCGCTCCCGTAGCGCGACGGTTTCGGGAACGGAATGTGGTCGACGCCGGGGACGAGGGGACCGAACCCGCGTTTGTATTTCGTCTTACTCGCGGTGAGCGAGAGGGCGCCCATCGTCCGTCCGTGGAACGCGCCTTCGAAGGCGATGAAGCGGTGACGACCCGTGTGGTGCCGTGCGAGTTTCATCCCCGCTTCGACGGCCTCTGCTCCACTGTTCCCGAAGAAGACCTTCTTCGGAGAGTCGCCCGGCGCGATGGCTTCGAGACGCTCTGCGAGGCGCGTCGGTTCCGGCGAGTAGTAGTCACAGAACGCGGGGTGGATGAGCGAGTCGAGTTGGTCCTGCGCCGCCTCGGCGACTTTCGGGTGGCGGTGGCCGACGTTCGTTACGGCGATACCGCTGGCGAAGTCCCAGAACGTGTTTCCGTCGACGTCCGTCACGGTCAGTCCCTGTGCACTCTCCACGGCGAGTGGATAGGCGCGGGGTGAACTCGGTGAGATGACCTCGCCGTCTGCCTCGACGAGTTCTTTCGCCTTGGGACCGGGTAAGTCCGTCACGATGTTCGGCCCATCGGCCGACAGGTTGTCTTGCTTGCTCATGACACGGCCACTGTTGCACTATGTATTAAATTATGGGGAAAAAATTGGAACGGGTGGAATATGTTGGTGAGTAAATTGGTTAGAAAGCAGCCACGCAGTGGCTCAGCCGCCGAGATACAGTTCGACCACTTCGTCGTCGGTGAGTATCTCGTCTGCGGCGGCCTCGATTCGGTTCTCGCCCATGTCGAGGACGTAGCCACGGTCCGAGTGTTCGAGTGCTCGTTTCGCGTTCTGTTCTATCATCAAGACCGCCGTCCCTGTCGCCCCAATCGCCGCGACTTTCTCGAACACGAGTTCCACCATGTCGGGCGAGAGTCCTGCGCTGGGTTCGTCGAGTAACAGGAGTTCGGGGTCGACCATGAGCGCTCGCGCCATCGCGAGCATCTGCCGTTGTCCGCCACTGAGCGTCCCTGCTTTCTGTGCTTTTCGTTCTTCGAGGATAGGGAAGTGTTCGAAGACCGACGCCAATCGCTCGGGTGTGAACTCGTCGTCCGAGGGCGCGCCCAGGCGGAGATTCTCCTCGATGGTGAGCGACGGAAAGACGTTGTCGCTCTGCGGAACGAACGAGAGATTGTGTTCGGTCATCTCGTTCGGTTCGAGTGACGTCAAGTCGACGCCGTCGAACGTGACCGACCCACTCCAGCAGTCGACGAGGCCGAAGAGTGTCTTCATGAGCGTCGACTTTCCCGCCCCGTTCGGACCGATGACGGTGACAACTTCGCCTTCGTGAACCTCCAGCGAGACACCGTGGATGATTTCGACGTCCCCGTATCCCGAGACGACGTCGTCGGCTTCCAGAAGCGCCATCAGGACTCGCCTCCCAGCGGTGTCGTCACTCCGTCGTCGCCCGTCCCACCGAGATAGGCGGCGATGACCTCGTCGTCGTCGAGGACTGTCTCTGGGTCGCCATCGGCGAGCACCGACCCCTCGTTGAGGACGATGAGGCGGTCTACGAGTTCGGCGAGGGTCTGAATCTCGTGTTCGATGACGAGGAACGTCGTTCCCTCGTCGTTCAACGCGTCTATGTACTCGACGATTTCCTGTCCGAGCGTCGGGTTGACGCCCGCGAGTGGTTCGTCGAGGAGCAACATCTCCGGGTCCAACATGAGCGCCCTCGCGATTTCGAGGAGTTTTCGCTGTCCACCGGACAGTTCACCTGCGTAGTGGTCTGCAACGTGCGTGAGGTCGAACTGCTCCAGTAAGTCGTCCGCCCGTCGCTCCACTGCCGCTTCGTGGTCGGCAACCGAGTCGGGACGACGAATCGCCTGACCGAGTCGTTCACCCGGATGGTCCGGGGCGGCGAGTTTGAGGTTCTCTTTGACGGACATCGTGGTGAGTTCGCGCGTGTGCTGGTACGTTCGGACGAGTCCCCGTTGGGCGATGGCGTGAATCGGTTCGCCGGTCACGTCTTCGCCTGCGAAAGAGACGGTTCCAGAGTCGGGTTCGAGGACACCGGTGATACAGTTGAAGAACGTCGTCTTGCCGGCGCCGTTCGGGCCGATGATGCCCACTAACTCACCGGACTCGATGGTGATGTCGGGTTCGTCGAGGGCGACGAGGCCACCGAAGGCCTTCCGCAACCCGCGCGTCTCGAACAGCGTCATTCGCGGTTCACCCCCAGTTCGTCGGCGTTACCCCACAGTCCTTGCGGACGGTAGCGGACGATTGCCACGAGGAGTGCACCGACGACGACGAGTCGGAGCGACGCGAAGTCGATTGCTACTGACGACATCGCACTGTTCGCGAACCGGGTGAGTAACCGGAAGCCAAGGATGAACGCGAGTCCACCGAGGACGCCGCGGTGGTTCCCGGGACCGCCGACGAGCATCCCGACCCACACGAGGACGGTGACGTTGAGGGTGAAGAACCCCGGTGAGACGGCACCGTTGTAGAGCGAGAAGAGGGACCCGGCGAGTCCGGCCAACGCGGCCCCGAGGACGAACGACTGCATCCGGTACTGGAAGACATCCTTCCCGAGCGACTTCGTCACGAGGTCGTCGGCGCGGATAGCCCGGAGGACGCGACCATACGGTGCGTCGGTGATTCGGACTAACAGCGCGTAGAACACGGCGAGGACACCAGCGAAGACGACTGCCGTCGCCAGCATCGAGGTGTTCGGAGACTGTCCCGTGAGGTCGAATATCGGTTGCGGGATTCCGGTCAGGCCGACTGAGCCACCGGTTACAGACGGGAAACTACTGAGCAGTCTGTGGACGATTTCGGCAGTCGCCAGCGTCGCAACGGCGAGGAAGTCTTCACGGAGTCGGAGCGTTGTGAGGCCGATGAGGCCGCCGAGAAGACTCGCTACGATGACCGACGCGGCCACGCCGACAGGCCACGGGAGACCGAGTGCGATACCTTTGAACGTCTCCGTTGCCGTGAGCATGGCAGTCGCGTACGCGCCGACTGCGAAGAACGCGACGTGGCCGAAGTTAACTAACCCAGTAAAGCCGTACTGGAGGTTGAGGCCCAGAACCAACAGTCCCCACAGGAGGAAGGTGATGCCCACCTCGAAGAAGACGAGCGATTGGTTCGGGACGACGAGTGGAACTGGCGAGACGGCGATTACCGCACCAACCAGTGACAAGACGACGCCAAGCCACAGCATGCCACTGTCGGAATCGGTCGGGTTCAGGGACGTGATGGCGTCGAGACTCATGCGCGACGCACCTCTTTCCCTGCGATACCTTCGGGTCGGACGAGCAAGACGCCGATGAGGACGACGAACGCGACAGTCGTCCCGAACTCCGAGGCCCACGTCGGAAGGATACCGACCGTGAGTGCCATCGCGATACCGAGGATGTACGCCCCGACGATTGCTCCGTAGGCACTCCCTGCGCCACCGAGAACGGCGGCAGCGAGGACGACCAGCAACTGGTCGTAGCCGAGGAACGGCCCGACAGAGTTCTGGACGCCGAGGAGCACACCGGCGAGACCTGCGAGGCCCGACGCGAGCAACCAGACGCGACTCCGAATCGTGCTGGTGTCGATACCCGCGACTTCGGCGAGTGTCTCGTCGTCACCCATCGCGCGCATCGCGATGCCAGTGCGGGTCCGCGTCAAGAGGACGTGGACGAGGACGAACACGGCGACTGCCACGGCGAACACCGAGAGACTCGACGTGTTGAACTGCAGGCCGCCGAGCACGTCGAACTGGAAGACAGTCGCTTGCTGGAACTCGAAGAACCGGCGCTTCGCACCGGCGACCATCCGGACACCGTTTCGGAGGATGAGACCGAGGCCAATCGAAGTCAACAGGAGTGGTATCGGTCCCGTCTCGCGAATCGGTGTGAAGAACGCCCGTGAGAGGGTCCACCCGATGACGGCAGTCAGCGGAACCGCGAGCACGATGACCAGAGGAATCTGCAGGTCTGCCACCGACGCGAGGACGAACCCGACGTATCCTCCGATGGTGATGTACTCACCGTACGCGAAGTTTATCATGTTGATGAGGCCGTAAATCAGCGTGAACCCCACGGCGGCGATTGCGATGTAGGACCCTGTTATCAGTCCAAAGATGACGTTTTGTGCAATGCCCATCTCAGTGCTCTCCCTCCTCGTCACTCGTTCGGTTGCCCTCCCGACCACCTGATTCAGTACTCGTCGAGCACATTTTCGAGGTCCGATGCCGGAATCACGTCCACCTGTTCGAAGGCACTCGGCGTGACGCGTTCGATGGCGACGTTGCCGAGGACGTTGCCGTACTCGGTGAATGTACACGGCGTCGCCGCACCCTGATATTGCACTTCGTCTCCGTTGTCGAGTGCCTCCTTCCCGTCGGCGAAGTTCGACACCGTCGTGCCACCTTGCCGCGTCACAGGCCCGAGGTTCTTTTCGACTTCTGTCGGGTCGGCGCTCCCTGCTCTATGGGCCGCCAACGCGACGACATTCACCATGTCGTAACAGGTGACTGCCCACGCGTGGAGCGCCGGCGGGTCGGATTTGAACGACTTGTACTTCTCTTCGAACGCGTCGTAGGCGGGGCCTTGCCCAGTCGGGGAGGCAATCCACGCCCCCTCCGCTTGTTCGCCGGCGTTCTCGATGAGTGCCTCGTCACGCAGCGCGTCTTCGAGAATCAACTGTCCACCGTATCCGGCGTTGGACCACTCACGAAGGATGGTGACCACGTCGTTCAGGCCGGTTGCGAGGCCCCACGCGTCGAAGTCTGCTTCGAAGAGGCGGTCGAGTTCGGCCTTGTACGTCGACTTGCCTTCTTCGACTTCGATGCGGTTGACGACTTCACCACCGCCGTTGGTGAACCACTTCTCGAAGGCGTCCGCCCACGACCGTTCGCCCTGTGCAGTACCGTTCAGGATTGCGACGTTCTCGTATCCTTCGGACACCATCTTCTGTGCCGCGCCGGCGGTGTGGATACTATCACTAATCTGTGTCCGCCAGACCCACTCGTCGTCGCTGACGTCGTCGGGCGTGCCGTGGTCGCCGCCGCGAGTGTCGACTGCCGTCGTACCAAGCCAGTTCGAGACGATTGGAATCTCCTGACTCGTGAGGAAGTCGACGAGCGGCGTCACTTCACTCGACAAGAGCCCCCCGATGACCGTCGCGCCGTCGTTGTTCTTGAACTGCTGGACGACGGTGCGCGCCTGTTGTGGCTTCAGTGCCGTCTCGCGTTGCTTGAACTCCATGTCGTTTCCGAGTGGACCGCCGGCGTCGTTGACCTCTTGAATGGTCATCTCCGTCGCCGCAGTCACCGCTGGTTGCAGGAAGTCCCACTTGCTAGTCGAGACGGTTGGTTGTCCGAGGAGGACGGTCTGGTTCTCTCCGCCGCCAGTCTCACCGATACAACCGGCGAGCGCGAACGTTCCCGATGCACCGAGCGCCTTCATCGCATCCCTGCGAGTGATAGGTGTTCTCATACATCACATTCAGTATTACTAATGGTATATAGGAATTACGGACAATTACAATAGAAGATGCCATTGACTACAGCAGATGTAAAAACGAATCTCGTTTTTACGAGAAATACCGAAACAGGCTATTCCGTTCTGTCGACTCCGCCGTCGGTGATACCGGGTTCTGCGACGTCGGTCATGCCCAATTCGGTGAGACGAGTGGGCGACGGACGGCCATCGTCGCCCCACCCGCGCAGGTCGTAGTACTCTTCGAGCATCTCGTCGAGTTCGACAACCTCCCCGCGTTCGACCCGTCTTCGAAGGCGACGTCGGTGAAGATACTCGGAAGCGAGTCGTCTGCACGGGATGCGCCCTCGCGGACGTTGAACAGGCGTTTCATGTTGAAGATGCGCTCACCGAACGACAGCACGTCTTCCGTGTCGACCTCGGTCCCGAGGGCCAATCCGAGGAGTTTGCCAACTTGTGCGACCTCGATATTCTCGGTTCCCGGTGGGTACGAGAACTTACACCCGCACATCGAGTCGTAGACGCTGAAGAGGTTCTGCATGACGACTTCCAATTCGGCCTTGCCTTCGGTTGCGTGCCGCGGGTAGTCGTCCGAGTAGATTTCGAGGTCGGTGATATCGTATCCGTAGATATCGACGTACCCCGTGAACGCCCGCATGTGACACGCGCCCCGGTTCGACGTGGCGTAGGTGAGTCCCATGGTCTTCTGGGCACGTGGTTCGTGCATCGGAACTTCGAGACCCTTCACGTGGACCGCGTGTTCGGCGGCGTCGAGCGACTCGGCAGCGCGGAGGACGCCGTCCGCGAGAATCTCACCGAGGCCGTCACGGTCTGCGATTCTGTGGACGAGTTCGACGATTGCCTCGTCGTTCCCCCAGTCCAAGTCGAGGTTGACGTCTTCGTCTTCGAGGAACCCACGGTCCTGCATGGCGATGGCGAAGGCGACGACGTGTCCTGCGCTTATCGTGTCGAGACCGTACCGGTTACAGAGTTCGTTCGCTCGGGCGATACTTTCGAAGTTGTCGTTCTTGCTCAGACTTCCGAACGACGCGAGCGTCTCGTACTCGGGGCCACCCTGGTCCGAGAGGGACCCGTATTTGTCGCTCTCCATGGAGACGATGCGGCCACAGGCGATGGGACACTGGCCACACGCGTAGGTCGAGGTCAGGTAGTCCTGTGACATCCGTGGACCGCTGATGTCCCACGCGCCGTCGAATGCGGACTCTTCGAAGTACTTGGTCGGGAGGTTCTGGAACACCTCGGACTCTTCTTCGATTGCCGCGGCGGTTCCGTGGTCACGCCGCGTCTTCGTACTCGGCGTCTGGGTGACTGTCTGCGTAAGTTCGAGCGTCAACTGTTTGTACGCCTCGAAGTCGGGAATGTGACGGTGGGCGTCGCCTGTTCCGATGACGCTGATTGCCTTGAGGTTCTTCGACCCCATCACAGCGCCCATCCCGGTCCGACCAGCGGCACGCTTGATGTCGTTCATCACCGAGGCGAAGCGGACCTGATTCTCTCCTGCTCGACCGATGGTACTCACGACGGCGTCTTCCCCGACTTCGGCCTGAATCTTCTCGGTCGCTTCCGGGACGTCTGCTCCCCAGATGTCCGACGCGTCGCGGAGTTCGAACTCACCGTCTTCGACGTGGAGATAGACGGGTTCGTCCGCCTGCCCCTCGACGACGACGACGTCGAATCCAGCACGTCGGAGGACGGTCCCCCAGTCACCGCCACTCGTCGCCTCACCGAGCAGGCCCGTGAGCGGACTCTTCGCACTCACCGAATGTCGGCCGCTCGTCGGTGCGCGCGTCCCGGTGATTGGACCCGTCGCGAAGACGAGTTTGTTCTCTGGACCGAGTGGGTCGACTCCCGGTTCGAGTTCCTCGTACAGCAGTCGCGCAGCCAACCCGGTGCCACCGAGGTACCGAGTAATCCATCGGTCCGGAAGTTCTTCTACCGATACTGACTCTGCTTCGAGGTCGACTCGAAGGGCGGTTCCGAAAGCTGGCATGTAATTACCCGAACACTCAATACAATCCCCATTAAGCATTATGACTGATGGATGACTATATTGCGAGTGAAATGGGGAATATGAGACGAAAACTGGAGTCCCAACGATTTCTAACTACGTGATAAAAATAATTCCAAAACACACCCGGGACGACAAATCCTGTGTCGTCGGGACCGAACGTTAGACGTGTGAATTCCAGACACGACCACCAGACACGGGCTGTTCTTCGATAGTTGTCGGCGGTAATTCTACATTTTAGAAAGCATTTATATATCTAATTCTTCTATTTACAACCATGGCCGATGTCAATCTCGACGAGAAAGACTTCGAGATTCTCCGGTGGTTGGACAGCGAAGGCGACGTAGACGTCGACGAGTTGAGCGACCAACTCGGTATCAGTCCGTCGACGGTGTACTACCGGATGGAAAAGTACCGCGAACAGGGGATTATCAACGGCAAAGTTCCACAGTTAGACCAGAAAAAACTCGGGCTGAACCTCACTGCCATCAGCGAAATCAAGAGTGAGTACGGTCCCGGATACGACGAAATCGGAGAACGACTCTCCAACATCTCCGGCGTCCAGACTGCGTACTTCATGGTCGGAGAGAAGTCGTTCATCCTCATCGCGCACCTCAGGGACCACGACCACCTCCAGAAGTTTATCGACGACATCATCCACACCGAGGGCGTCTCGCACTCGGCGACGCACATCGTCCTGAAGACGTTCAAGGACGAACCGCGGTTACTCGTCAACTACGAGGACGAAGACCTCGAAGCGCTTCGGTCCTGACTTTCGGGCGCACGCTACCCGCCGCTCATCGCCTCGGTAATCTGAACAGTGTCCACGCCGTCGAGCGGCGTCTCTAACCCCCCGAGTGGTCCGATTTTTCGTCCGTCGACGAAGATTTGTACCTGCCCTCGAACTTCGCCGTCTGCGAGGACTCGCTCTCCTACCGTCGGATAGTCCGAGGTGAGTGTCTCGAGTACGTCACCGACGGTCTCTCCCTCCGCAGAGAGTCGTTTCTCACCGACTGCGTCCCTCACTGGTCCGTACAGGGTAACCGTGACCATGCGCTCACTCGGCGATACGTCCTCTTTACCTCTTGGGACGACGGGAGTTCTCTACTATCTCAACTGAGACCAAAAATCAGTGAGTCAAATTGGAATCACTATCGTGAGAGGAAGATAAAAATAGGATTACTACAAACCATGCGCTCGATGACGAAGGTAACAGACATGACGAATGCCATCTCGTCCGCCGTAGACGACGGGGACAGCGTCTACCTCGGTGGATTCACCCACCTCATCCCGTTCGCTGCGGGCCACGAGATGATTAGACAGGAGTACGAGGACCTCCACCTCATTCGAGCCACGCCGGACCTCATCTTCGACCAGATGGTCGCCGCAGGGTGCGCGTCGTCGGTGACGTTCTCGTGGGCAGGGAACCCCGGCGTCGGCAGTCTTCGTGCCTTCCGACGGGCCGTCGAAGACGGTGTTCCAAACGAGATTTCCATCGACGAATACTCGCACTTCGGCCTCGTCTCGCGTCTGTTCGCGGGCGCACGGGACATGCCGTTCGTGCCACTCCGGAGTCTCGTCGGGTCGAGCCTTCCGGAACACAACGAGAACATCCGAACGGTCCAGAACCCCTTCGACCCGGACGAAGAGGTCTGTGTCGTCCCACCGCTCACGCCCGACGTTTCAATCGTCCGGGCGCAGCGAGCGAGTCCCGAAGGTGACGCACACATCTGGGGAATCTCGGGCGACGTGGTCGACGCGGCGTTCGCCGCCGACACAGTTGTCCTCGCCGTCGAAGAAATCGTGGACACGGAGACGCTCCGAAGCGACCCGAACCGGACCGAAATCCCCGGAACGGTCGTCGATTACGTCGTCGAAGAACCGTACGGGTCGCATCCGTCGTACACGCAGGGTTACTACGGGCGTGACAACACGGCCTACCTCGACTGGAACGAGGTATCTGAGACACACGAGTCCACACAGGAATGGCTCGACGAGTGGGTCTATGGCGTCGAAAACCGGCGCGAGTACGTCGAAAAACTCGGCGTCGAACGACTGCTGGACCTCGAACCGACGCACGACTACGCCGAACCAATCGACATGGGGCGATACGCATGAGCAACCGGGAGTACACGGATACGGAACTGATGATTACGCGGGCGGCACTCGAACTCCAGAACGACGACACCGTCCTCGTCGGTGTCGGTGTGCCGAACCTCGCGTGTAACTTGGCGAAGCGAACGCACGCACCCGACCTCCAGATGGTCTACGAGTCGGGAACGGTCGATTCGAACCCGGACGCGCTTCCACTCTCTATTGGAGACCCTGTCCTCGCAACCGGTGCGCGGAGCATCGTTCCGATGTACGAGGGCTTCAGCCGGTACTTGCAGGGTGGCCGCATCGACGTGGGATTCCTCGGCGGTGCGCAGATAGACAAACAGGGGAACATCAATTCGACGGTCATCGGTGACTACGACGACCCGAAAGTCCGACTTCCGGGGAGTGGTGGCGCGTGTGAAATCTCCAGTAACGCTCACCGAACCCTCATCATCGCACCGCATCAAAAGCGTCGCTTCCCCGAAGAAGTCGACTTCATCACCTCTCCGGGCTACGTCGACGGACGAGAGGGACGCGACGAACTCGGTCTCCGCGGTGGTCCAGAGGCAGTCATCACCGACAAAGCCGTCATGGAGTTCGACGAGAACGGAGAGATGTACGTCGAGACGCTTCACCCCGGCGTCACCCGAGAGGAAGTCCAAGAGGCGACAGGGTGGGAGATTCAGTTCGCCGACGACGTGACTCCCACGCCGACGCCAGACGAAGACGAGATTCGACTCATCCGTGAGGAACTCGACCCCGACGGCATCTACACCGGGGGTGGCGACTAGTGCGTGACGTCGCCATCGTCGGTGCGGGACAGAGTCCGTACGGGGAACACGCCGACGCGGGCGTCAAGGAACTGTTCGCGACGGCATACGAGTCGATGGTCGACTCCGTGGACGACGGCTACGACGCCGACGAACTGGACGCCGCGTACGTCGGCAGTCTCGGCGTCGGCGGATACCAACTCGGCATCACCGGGGCGTCGCTCACCTCCCACCTCGGTCTGACTGGCCTCCCAGTCCAGCGGGTCGAAAACGCTTGTGCGTCCGGTGGGTTCGCGCTCCTCGACGCTGTTCACGCCGTCGGGTCTGGCGCGAGCGATGCGGTCCTCGCGGCGGGCGTCGAGAAGATGCTCGACCTCAGCGGTGACCGGTCGAAGTATTGGCTCGGCGTGAGCGGTGATACGGAGTACGAACGACTCGCGGGCATGACGTTCGCGGGTGTCTACGCAATCGCTGCACAGCGGTACCTCGCAGAGACCGACGCCGAACACGAACACCTCTCGAAAGTCGCGGTGAAGAACCACGAGAACGGCGCGGTCAACCCCAAGGCGCAATTTCAGCGAGAAGTGTCGCTGGAGAAAGCGACGAACGCACCCGAGATTGCCGACCCACTGAACCTCTTCGACGCCTGCCCGACGACTGACGGGGCGGCGTGCGCACTGGTCGTTCCCGCAGACGAGGCACACGAGTACACGGACGACCCGGTGTACATCACGGGATTCGGCGGGGGAAGCGACCACCTTGCCCTCCACGACCGAGACACTATCACGTCGCTCTCGGCGGTCCGCGAGGCGGCAGAGAGTGCATATGACCGAGCAGGCCGAACCCCTGACGACATCGATTTCGCCGAAGTGCACGACTGCTTTACCATCGCGGAACTCCTCGCGTACGAGGACCTCGGCTTCGCCGAGCGTGGTGAGGGTTGGCGACTCATCGAAGAAGGACGGACGCGCCGAGACGGCGACATCCCAATCAACACCAGTGGTGGGTTGAAGGCGAAAGGCCACCCGCTGGGTGCGACTGGTATCGGCCAAGTCGTCGAAGTGTTCGACCAACTCCGCGGTGACGCGGGCGAACGGCAAGTCGACGGGACCGTGGCTCTCTCGCACAACGTCGGAGGGTCCGGCGGTGCAGCGACCGTCTTCATCTACGAGGTGGACGCATGACCGTCGGTATCACCGACTACGGCGTCTCGCTGCCGTCGTACCACGTCACGGCAGACGAGTACGAGCAGGTCTGGGGCCGGTTCGCCGCCCGAATCGACCGAAAGACCGTCCTCGCGTACGACGAAGATGCCCTCACGATGGCGACTGACGCGGCACGAACCGTCGAGGCTGACGACGTGGAGACACTCGCCGTCGCGACGACGGCTAACCCGCAAGTGGGAACGCTCGTCAGCGGTCCGCTCTCACGAACGCTCGGCCTCGACGGCGCTCGACGAACGGTCGAGTTCGGAAGTTCGTGGAAGGCAGGCCTCGAAGCGCTCGACACGGCACTCTCGTTCGGGTCGGGCCTCGTCGTCGCGTCCGACGCTCCCGACGCACCACGCGACGAAGACACAGAACACATCCTCGGAGCAGGGGCGGCGGCGTTCGCCGTCGGTACTGAGGACCCACTCGCGACAGTCGAAGGGAGCGCGCACTACGTCGATGCGTACCTCCCGGCGAAGTTCCAAACAGACGGGAACGTGACCGACCTCTCACTCGGTGGCTACACCACGGAAGGGTTCGTCGAAGCACTCTCGGCAGTCGTTGCCGACGCCCTCGGCGACGCAGGGTGCACCACCGACGATATCGACTACGCCGTCTTCCCACAGGACGACGTGAAGATGTCGTGGCGTGGTGGCGGTCGACTCGGGTTCGACGCCGACCAGATGGGTGCTGGGTTCGTCGTCAAACGGATGGGCTTTGCGGGCACTGCGTCGCCTCTCGTTGGTCTCGCTGCCGCACTCGACGAGGCAGACCCGGGTTCGCGTATCCTCGTCACTGGATACGGCTACGGTCACGGCGCGAGTGCGTTCGTTCTCGAAACGACCCCTGCACTCGACGACACTCACGCTGGTGTCGATGAGAAATTGAACTCGACTGAACCGCTGAGGTACGCAGAGTATACGCGATTGCAGGAGGTGTCCAACTGATGGGTGCACACATCTCGATACCGATGTACGAACGGACGGTCGGGCAACGATTGGCGTTCGAAGGAGAGCGCTGTGCCGAGTGCGGAACTATCGCGTTCCCGCCCAAAGGTGCCTGTCCCGACTGCCGAAACACCGAGTTCGAGACGGTCGACCTCTCGGGTGACGGGACCATCTACTCGTACACGGTCCTCTCACCCGGTGGTGCGCCGCCGGAGTTCGCCGGTCAGGCACGCGCAGAGGGACGATACGTCGTCGCTATCGTCGAGTTAGACGAAGGGCCGCGTATCACTGCGCAGGTGACGGATGTCGACCCCGAATCGGTCGATATCGGCATGCCGGTCACGGGACAGATTCGTCGCATCTACGAGGAAGAAGGCGTCGTCCGGTACGGGTTCAAGTTCGTCCCCACCTCGGACTGACAGACCTTCGACCGCGGACGTTCGATTTCCCTCGTTCGTATTTTGAGGTCAAAATATTGTAGCAGTTACAAAATATGGGTCCTAATATTGCTCTGTAGTTAGGTTTATTAGCCATTATTTTGTGGTGTGTGGTAGACGAGGACAGACTCCATGGAAGTAGAACACTACACAGACTCGGTTCAGGAGAACCACCAGCAAGCAATCGAGGAGGCCGGTTCCCTCGGGACGTTCGAGGCATGGGTCGACGGCGAATCGCGCGCCGCCGCGAGTGGCGAGACGTTCGAGACTCGCGACCCAGTCGTCGACGAACCCATTCTCTCAGTTCCCCGATGTGACCACGAAGACGTGGACGCCGCTGTCGAAGCAGCGTGGAACGCCTACGACGGTGAGTGGGGCGAGACGACGCCCGCGGAACGCTCGCGGACACTCCAAGAGTGGGTTGGTGTCCTCCGAGACAACCTCGACGAACTTGCGCTGCTCGAAAGTCTCGACACCGGGAAGCCACTCGCCTACGCCGAAGGAGAGGTGACGAAGGGACTCGACTTCATCGAATACTACGCGAACATCTGCCGGGCCGAAGGAGGAAAGCAGATTGCGGCAGCGAACGACGCCCACATCTACACCCGACGTGAGCCATACGGCGTCGTCGGTTGTGTCACGCCGTGGAACTATCCCCTTGTCCTCACGTCGTGGAAGATTGGACCCGCACTCGCAGCGGGTAACTCCGTCGTCCTCAAACCGGCCGAACAGAGTCCTCTCACCGCGCTTCGAATCGCTGAACTCTCCGAGGGAATCCTCCCCGACGGAGTCTTCAACGTCGTCCCCGGGTTCGGCGACGAAGCGGGGGCGTCCGTGACTGGACACGCCGACGTGCGGAAGGTTTCGTTCACCGGCGAGGACGTGACCGGTGAGGCAGTGATGTCGGCGGCGGCGGAGAACATCACGCCGGTAACGCTCGAACTCGGTGGGAAATCACCGTTCGTTGTCTTCCCGGATGCCGACGTCGAACAGGCCGCGGAGACTGTCGCCGGGAGTATCACCTACAACACAGGGCAGTCGTGTGACGCGTGCTCGCGTGCTATCGTCCACGAAGACGTGCGCGACGAGTTCGTCGAACACCTCGTCGAAGAGGTGGAGTCCCACACCATCGGTGACCCACTCTCCGAGGAGACGACGTTCGGCCCGCTCGTCTCGGAAGCACAGTACGAGAAAGTGAACTCGTACCTCGAACTCGGCGTCGAAGAGGGTGCCACGCTCGCGACGGGCGGCAACACAATCGACGACGACTCACTCGAAGATGGCTGGTACGTCGAACCCGCAGTCTTCGTCGACGCAGACAACGACATGCGTATCGCCCAAGAGGAAATCTTCGGCCCCGTCGAGACGGTCATCACCTTCGAGACATACGAGGAGGCCATCGAACTCGCCAACGACGTGGAGTTCGGACTCGCAGCAGGTGTCGCGACGGAGAACGGTTCGCTCGCCCACCGCGCCGCTTCCGACATCGACGCCGGAAGCATCTGGGTGAACAAGTACTACGGCCGAACCGTCACTGGGAGTCCGTTCGGCGGATTCAAGCGTTCGGGTATGGGCCGCGAGTGCGCGCGTGACACGCTCAAGAGTTACACTCAGGAGAAGACGGTCCACGTGCCTATCGAGCAGGACCCGACGCTCTGAGACGCGCACGCAGTCTGGCATTCGGCCCCGCATCTCTTTTCCGCCGTTCCCGACGGAGAGCGGCAGGACTGGTCTCATTCGAAAATGCTTCTGCTGATTTAGAATCTCTACGAAATCTAGTGTGCTCAGTAAGACTTATTTTATTATAGCATGCAGTCAATCGTGATAGATGGCACAACACAACCACATCTTCTACAAGTGGGGAGGTGGTATCGAGCCAGACCTTCCGAGAGTCGACCACGCCCACGACGAGTTCCTCGTGACCGAAGACGGTGAGAAACTCATCGACGCAGCGGCGGGCGCGGCGGTGACGAACCTCGGTCACTCGGTTCCGGGCATCGAGGAGATATTCGAATCTCAATCGGCAGAGGTTTCGTATCTCAGTCTCTCTCACTTCTCTCACGACGCACCAGAGGACCTCGCACGCACGCTCGCGACACGTGCGCCGGGGGACCTCTCGAAGGTGTTCTTCACGAACTCCGGGAGTGAAGCCAACGAAGCGGCGTTCAAACTCGCTCGTGAGTATTTCCGTGCGCGTGGAAAACCAGAAAAATCCGTCGTCGTCTCCCGTTGGCAGTCGTACCACGGCGCGACGTTCGGTGCCCTCTCTGCGACGGGTAACACGCTTCGTCGTCGGGGCTTCGAACCGTTCCTCACGGACTGGGAACACATCTCCCCGGCGTATCCCTACCGCTGGTCGTTCGACGGCACGCCCGAAGAACAGGCCCGTGCCGCGGCACGTGAACTGGAGACCACGATTCGTCAGCGTGGCCCCGACACGGTGGCAGCGTTCGTCGCCGAACCTGTCGGTGGTGCGAGTATCCCTGCGGCGGCCCCCCACCCAGTTTACTACAAAGAGATTCGGGACATCTGTGACGAGTACGACGTGCTCTTCATCGCAGACGAAGTGATGACCGGGTTCGGCCGAACGGGTCCGCTGTTTGCGATGGAACACTACGGCGTCACCCCGGACATGATGTCGCTCGGGAAGGGCCTCACGAGCGGATACACGCCGATGAGTGCCGTCCTCGTCAACGACAAAGTCGCAGACGAGTTCGCGCGCGAGGACGTTTCGTTCGCGCATGGGCACACTTTCGCCGGGAACCCACTCTCTGCGGCCGTCGCGAACTTCGTCGTCGAACAGTACACCGACGGTGTCCTCGAACGAGGCCAGCAACGTGGCCAGCAACTCGCGTCCGAACTCGCCCCGCTTGCGGACCATCCGATGGTCGGTGATTTCCGCGCGATTGGACCGATGGTCGGCCTCGAATTCGTGGCGGACAAAGACACGAAAGAACCGTTCGACCCCTCTCAGAAGGTCTACAAACAGGTCTACGACGCCGCCCTCGACCGAGGTGTCTACACGTACCCCGGCAAAGGGTCCGTCGACGGCGTCGCGGGTGACCACCTGATGCTCTCGCCACCGTTGACGCTGAGTGAGTCGTCCGTCTCGCGGATTGCCGAGGCAGTCGAGGGTGCGATAGAGGACGTGTACAGTCGCGTTCATCCGGGGGTGACGGCCTAATGGCGACGACCACTGACGGACAGGACGATTCCGACACCGAGGCGGAACACGTCACCGCACTCGACAACGCCCGCCGCCAACTGGAACGCGCCGAATCGCTCGTCGACGTCGACGACGGTATCATCGAACGGTTGAAGCATCCAACGAAGGTTCAACGCGTCGCAGTCCCACTCAAACGCGACGACGGCACCGTCGAAGTGTACACCGGGTATCGGTCTCAACACGACGACGTCCGTGGACCCTACAAAGGTGGTCTCCGCTACCACCCCGACGTGACCGAAGACGAGTGCGTCGGTCTCTCGATGTGGATGACGTGGAAGTGTGCCGTGATGGACCTCCCGTTCGGTGGCGGGAAAGGGGGTATCGTCGTCGACCCTAAGGACCTCTCGACCGGTGAGAAAGAACGACTCACGCGGCGCTTCGCCGAAGAACTCCGTGACTTCGTTGGTCCGAAGAAAGACATCCCTGCGCCTGACATGGGTACCGACGCCCAGACCATGGCGTGGTTCATGGATGCGTACTCGATGCAAGAAGGTGAGACGACGCCCGGCGTCGTAACCGGCAAGCCACCCGTCATCGGTGGCAGTTACGGCCGCGAGGAATCTCCGGGCCGGTCCGTCGCTATCATCGCGCGTGAGGCCATCGACCACTACGACATGGACATCGAGGACACGACTGTCGCCGTCCAGGGATTCGGGTCCGTCGGTGCGAACGCCGCCCGATTGCTCGACGACTACGGTGCGACTGTCGTCGCCGTCTCAGACGTGAACGGTGCCATCTACGACGCAGACGGCCTCGATACCCACGACGTGCCGACACACGAAGAAGAGCCAGAAGCCGTGTTGAAGTACGACGCGCCGGAGACGCTCTCGAACGAAGAACTCCTCGAACTCGACGTGGACGTGCTCATCCCGGCCGCCATCGGCGACGTCATCACGGCAGACAACGCCGCAGACATTCGGGCTGACCTCGTCGTCGAAGGGGCGAACGGGCCGACGACGTTCGCCGCAGACGAGATGCTCGAAGAACGCGGTGTCGAAGTCATCCCGGACATTCTCGCGAACGCCGGCGGTGTCACCGTTTCGTACTTCGAGTGGTTACAGGACATCAACCGTCGTGCGTGGTCTCTCGAACGCGTCTACGACGAACTCGAAACCGCGATGCTCGAAGCGTGGGACAACGTGAGTGAGACGAAGGCCGACCTCGACGTGACGTGGCGAGACGCCGCGTACGTCGTCGGCATCACTCGCATCGCCGAAGCGAAGGAGTCCCGCGGCCTCTGGCCCTGAGGCACACAACCAGTTGTATCTCTAACCACCCCCGCTGGTCGTTCGCGTGTCGAACTGACCTCGTTTACTGACGAATATCGTCGCCACCGGCGCGGGCAGAGAGTCGGAGTGGCACGGACCTATTTATGAGTGAACTCCAGAATTGTGGTATGCGCTCACACGAACCCGGGTGGCGGTATAGATGACCCGCGAACTCCAGAATTACATCGACGGCCACTGGACGCCCGCTACGGGGCCGGCAGGCGGCCAAGTGACGAACCCAGCAACCGGTGACACCGTCGCAACACTCGACTACTCGACAGCAGACGACGTCGACGAGGCTGTTCAGGCCGGACAGGCGGCCTTCGGGGAGTGGGCGAACACGCCCGTCGAAGCTCGTATTCAACCGATGTTCGAACTCAAGAATCTCCTCGAAGCCCAGCAGGACGAGCTGGCCGAGACTCTCGTCCGCGAACACGGCAAGACGTTCAAAGAGGCGAAGGGCGAACTCCGCCGCGGCATCGAAAACGTGGAAGTCGCCTGTGGCATCCCATCGATGATGCAGGCCGGCCACCTCCCGAACGCCGCACCCGAGATAGACGAGACTGCCGTTCGAAAACCACTCGGTGTCTTCGCGGCTATCACGCCGTTCAACTTCCCCGGAATGATTCCGCTGTGGTTCCTCCCGTACGCGGTTGCCACGGGGAACGCCTTCATTCTCAAACCAAGTGAGAAGACTCCGGTCACGGCACAGCGCATCGTCGAACTCGTCGATGAGGCGGGATTCCCGGACGGTGTCGTTCAACTCGTCAACGGCGACGCCGATGCGGTCAACGCACTCATCGAGCACCCGGGGGTCGAAGGCGTCTCGTTCGTCGGGAGTACGCCCGTCGCGAGGCACGTCTACGAGTCCGCCGCGACGCACGGAAAACGTGTTCAAGCGCAAGGTGGCGCGAAGAACCACATCGTCGTCGCCGAGTCCGCGGACCTCGACTTCGCTGCCGAACAGACCCTCGGGTCCGCGTTCGCGAACACCGGCCAGCGTTGTCTCGCGAACCCGGTCGCCGTGGTCGACGAGGCGATTTACGAGGAGTTCGCTGAGCGACTCGTCCACGAGGCCGCGGACATGACCGTCGCGGACGGCCTGAGTGACGACGTGGACATGGGTCCACTCATCTCCGGTCAGCACCGTGAGAACGTCCTCGACTACATCGAGACCGGTATCGAAGACGGTGCAAAACTCTTGCTCGACGGACGTGAAGTCGAGGTACCAGCCGAGGGAAGTTTCCTCGGCCCGACCATCTTCGGCGACGTGGACCCCGATGCGACAATCGCACGCGAAGAAATCTTCGGACCGGTTCTCGCACTCGTCGAAGCGAGTGACTTCGACCACGCTCTCGACATTGTCAATCGGAGCGACTTCGGCAACGCCGCTAGTCTCTTCACTGACCGTGGCAGCGACGCCAAACGGTTCCGCCACGAAGTCGATGCGGGCAACTTGGCGGTCAACGCGGGAACCGCCGCGCCGATGGCATTCTTCCACTTCGGTGGGTGGAAGGATTCGTTCTTCGGCGACTTGCACGCACAGGGAGAGGATATGATCAACTTCTACACGGACAAGGCGATTTACATCGAACGCTGGCCCGACGCCTAACACGTTCGACGCGTCGTCTTCCCCGTCTCGATGCGGTTTGATGCACGACAACTCGCGAACTGACAACGTCATTTAACGTCTTTGCCCACCAACAGCTATCGTATGGTGCTGGATGTCGAGACACCCGGTTCGCCTGACTTGACGAACCGAGGAACGCCAGGTGAACTAGATGCGAGTGAAGTAATCGAGGGTGAAAGCGACCTGCGACGGGGAGAATTAGAGGGGTTATTCCGAGACGGTGCGTGGAGTGAAGCGTTCAACGAGTGGGCAGAATACACGGACTTGTCCGAATCTGAGTACGAACTCGTTCGAGAGGAAGGCCTCATCGAGCAGATGGACTTCTACTGGGACCCCGTGGCAGAGTCGCTCCGGTTCCAGGTCCCTGTCGTCCCCAACGGAGACACTGCGTCGAAAATTCGGACAGAGCTGTTAGACCTCGGCCAGACCGTCGTCGAGATGCTCGAAGACGGATACGTCGACTGGAACGACAAGAACCACTCAGAGATGGTGTGGTCCGAAGAGAAGTCCAGTGAAGAACCGACGATGTCAGACCGCGACTGAGTGGGTCGCTTCGTAGACGTCCAGGAGTTCCTGGTAGCGGTTGCGGATGGTTACCGTACTCATCTCTGCAACGTCGGCAATCTCGTCCTGCGTTAGGTTCTTGTCAGAGAGTCGACCAGCCGCATAGATTGCGGCGGCAGCGAGGCCAATCGGGCTCTTTCCGTTGAACGTTCCCGTCCCCTCGGCCGTCGTGAGCAGTTCGCGGGCCAGTCGTTCTGTCTCCACGTCGATATCGAGGCTCGACGCCAGTCGCCCCACGTACTGCAGTGGGCTTGCCGGTTCGACGGCCAAGCCCAGTTCGCGGACGATGTACCGGTAGGCCCGCTTGAACTCGACTTCGTCGACACGGCTCACTGCAGCGACTTCGACGATACTCCGCGGCGTCTTCATCTGGCGGGCCGCGGCGTAGAGCGAGGCCGTCGCGATTCCTTCGATAGTTCGACCCGGCAGGAGTCCTTCTTCGAGAGCACGGCGGTAGATGACACTCGCAGTCTCACGAACGTCGTCTGAGAGGCCCAGTGTGCTCCCCATCCGGTCGATTTCACCGAGCGCCTGTTTGAGGTTTCGCTCTTTGTGGTCGCGGGTCCGGAACCGTTCGTCCCAGGTTCGGAGACGCTGGACCTGTCGACGCTGGCGGGTGCTCAGGGACTTCCCGTAGCTATCGCGGTTCTCCCACCCGATGTGGCTCGAAAGCCCCTTGTCGTGTAGGAGTTTGGTCGTGGGCGCTCCGACACGGCTTCTGTCACCGTTTTCGGTTGCGGTGTACGCCCGCCACTCCGGCCCTCTGTCGATGTGGTCTTCGTCGACGATGAGGCCGCACTCGGTACACGTCGTCTCCGCGTGCTCTGTGTCTGTGGCGAGGCGGCCTTCACACTCGGGGCACTCAGTTCGCTCTTTTCGGTTGACTCCTTTCTCGTCGGCAGACGATGTGATGGGTTCTCTTCCTGTGGTAATTTCTACTGAACTCATGGGTCGAATAAGGCGTCCGCCCGCAGCGTGATGAGATACGGGCGAACATCGCTTACCTTTTGTAAGTGATAATCATATATAAATCTTTGTTAATCATATATCAACTATCGCACACAATTATATACTGTCGTCGGGCCGGACGATACCCTCGTTGAGTGATTGCCCGCTTGATGTATGCTGCAAGCGTACCGGCCGAACGTTGGTATCACTGGACAGCAGACATTTCGACACGGTCTGCGTGACTCCATTCGGAAGACTCACAGCCCAATACGAAGCGTTGTTCGAAGCACGCAAAGACTCTTTCCAGTCTGCAGTCGACGTACGCAGGCGTCTCTCGTCGCCAATCGAGACAGCATACGAGATTGAAGTCGAACTCCGCATTCTAGTTGGTGGCGGGCTGTATCGCGTCCGTTGTCGTCTCGGCCTTCGTTGACGCCTCCGAACTAGGCCGGCACGTCGTCTATGGGGAATCCCGTACTCGAGACACGCTCGAAAAACAGAGGCTGAGTAACCGGCGAGGAAGTTGCGAAAGCCGACCTTGCTCTACGACGCCTCCTGCTTTGCTTCGTCTCGAAGCTCCGTTCGACGAATCTTTCCGGTCACCGTCTTCGGGAGTTCGTCTCGGAATTCGATTTCACGTGGATACTCGTGCGCCGAGAGTTCCGACTTGACGTGATTTTTAATTTCCTCGGCGAGTTCGTCGGATGGGGTTGCATCCGCACTCGGGACGATGAACGCCTTGACGATGTTCCCACGTTCAGGGTGTGGCTTGGGGACGACTGCTGCCTCGGCGACGGCGGGGTGTTCACCAAGCGAGCTTTCGACTTCGAACGGACCGATACGGTATCCAGACGAGAGGATGACGTCGTCTGCGCGGCCTTCGAACCAGAAGTATCCATCTTCGTCTTTGTGTGCGAGGTCACCCGAGAGGTACCACGTCCCGTCGGGACCGTCGATGAACGACGCGCGTGTTTGCTCGGGTTTGTTCCAGTATTCTGCGAAGAAACAGGGATAGTCGCCTCGCTCCGCGATTTCCCCGGTTTCACCCGGCGGCAGAACCTCGCCAGTCTCTGGGTCGACGATTTCGGCGTCGATACCGGGAAGTGGTTTGCCCATCGACCCAGGACGAACCGGCATAGTCGGATAGTTGTTGATTATCATGTTCCCCGTCTCGGTTTGGCCGTACGTATCCAGGATTGTGACGCCGAGTGTCTCTTCGGCCCACTCGACGACGCCGGCACTGAGGGGCTCGCCGATAGAAAGCGCGTGTCGCAAATCGGGTGACGTCTCGTCGAGGACGGACTCGTGTTCACGAAGCATGCGATACGCTGTCGGGACTGAGAACAGTACGGTAATCGGGTACTCGTCGAGGAGATTCGCCCACGTCTCCGGGTCGAACTCGCCTTCGTACGTAAACAGCGAGGAACCCCAGAACCACGCACCGAGCGTATTGATTGCGCCAGTCAACCACCCGAGGTCACCGGTACTCCAGTAGATGTCCCCCGGTTGGAGGTCCACGGCGTATCGCTGGGTTGCTGCGACGCCCGCCAACCATCGCTGTTTGTGGAGGACGCCTTTTGCGAGTCCTGTCGTCCCCGACGTGTAGTAGAGCAGTGCGTCGTCTTCACCGCTCGTGCGTGCCGTCTCGTAGGTCGTGCTCGCGTGGTCGAGTGCGGTGTTGAAGATGACGTCGTCGGTCGGTGCACCGTCTCCTCTGTCGACCGTGATGACGTGTTCGACGCTCGGTGCATCGTCCAGTGCTTTTTCGATTGTCTCTCTATTGTCCGTCGTCGTGATGACCACCGAGGCATCACAGTCGTCGAGGCGATACGAGATACCGTCGGGGCCGAACCGTTCGTTGATGCTGCCCCACACAGCACCGTGTTTGAGTGTCCCGACCAGAGCGACGTAGTGTTCTGGAATCCGAGGCATGTACGAGAACACCCGGTCGCCGCGTTCGACGCCAAGTTCATCGAGGACGTTTGCGAACTGACTCGACCGGTCAGCCAACTCCCAGAACGTCAGTTTCGAGAGGTCACCGTCGGTCCCGACATGGTACAACGCCACTCGCTCACGGTGGTCGGCGTGTCGATCGACCACTTCGTGGGCGATGTTCATCTCTTCGGGGGCGTCCCACCCGGCCGCTTCGTAGATGTTGTCCCACGAGAACGCCGACCGCAGCGTCTCGTAATCTTCCAAATTGTGTGGTGTCATTGCACATACAAAACAAATCGAGTCAATTAATTATAATTTTTGTTCAGGACAAACCGTGTGGCCGTTGTGGTCCCCGTCCAGTGTGCCGGTTTTCGTACTTCGCCTGTCTCGAATCCCACGGGTCGGTTCCACCACACCAACAGTCTTTGACCAGGCGGTGAAACTACGCCTACCCGGTCATGAAACCGTATCCCGAGACCCCCGAACTCGCCAACGCTCACGAAGCGGTTCTGTCGAGTGGCCACCTCTGGCTTCGAGAGTACGTCTGTGGACACAGAATGCGGTTTCAGATGTCATCGTCCGGCCTGCTCGTGTTCGGTGACTGTGACCGTGTCTTCGACGACGTGCCACCGCCCTATCGGTACGCGGTCAGACAGGTACGCGAACACTTCGACCGAGACGCCTTCTACGATGCCGTCGACGACCCGTCTGCGTTCGTGTTCTTCGGCGTTGCACCGTGCAACCTCGGCGTGGAGTACGAGTGGGGAAGAACGCCGGCGTTCCTCGGCCACGGCATCTGGAACGAGGGTTCCGAGCGATTGCTTCCAATCGAAAAAGCCGAACAGGTGTTCGAACGCCTCGGAATCGACCCGGTCAACACATTCCAGAAAGAGGTGAACGTTCGAGACTTCCATCCCGACCGGTACGATATCCCGCCGTCTGCGTGGTACGACGGACCCGCGGCGGGCGTCCTCGTCGAGAACCGACGTGGCGGGAGTGCTATACTGCGAAATGTCGGTGTCGAGGAGGCAGAAACTGCCGACCCGATTCGTGACACCTCCAGCGAGGGTGTCGCTGAACTTGTGACTGAACCGCGTATCAACCGGGCAGTCGAACGAATCGAGTCGTTGGACAAAGCGGTGACGACCACGGAAGTCCAGACACGAGTATTCGAGATGATTGTCCGCGAGGAGTACGCCCGACTCGACGCGGGTAATGCCGATTTAGACGCCGTTCGGTCAGCGATTGGTTCCATCGTTTCGGAGAAACTCGGTACGGAAAGTTGGGACGAGTAGTCGCTCGTCTGTCCTGTCTCCGTCGCTCGGACTCCGGGGGGCCTTTACTCTTCGACCACATCCCGGCGAGTATGGACCCCGAGGAGAACCATCGTGGCTGGGCCGAGCGGTCGGGTGATTACTCACCGGCGTACTACGCCGAAATCGGACCGAACGAGGTGAGTGAGACGCTTGCGACTGTCTTCGACCACTACGTGAGCACCGACGCCAAGATTCTCGAAATCGGGTGCAGTTCGGGTCGCCACCTCTCACACCTCCTCGACCACGGTTACAAGAACCTCACCGGCATCGACCTCAACGACGACTCGTTCGAGGCGATGGCCGAATACTTCCCAGAGTTAGCCCAGACTGGGACGTTCCATACGGGCGCAATCGAGGAGTTCGTCCCCGAATTCCGTGACGACCAGTTCGACGTCATCTACTCCGTCGAAACCCTCCAGCACGTCCACCCCGACGACGAGTGGGTGTTCGAGGAGTTAGCCCGCGCCTCTGCTGACTTGGTCATCACGGCTGAGAACGAAGGAAACAGTCCGCAACGTGGTCGCGACGGTGCAGAAGTGAGTTACGTCAACGACGACTTTCCGTTGTTTCACCGAAATTGGAAACAGGTGTTCTCAGACATCGGCCTCGCTCAATTGCTCGAAGAACCCGGGAAGCGCGATACTGTTCGAGTCTTCCGAGTCCTCTGAATCCTTCGACTCTGTCGAAATCACGACCTCCTGCGAGAAATCACGTATTCAATCGAGGATGTCGCAACGGTACTGCGGGACGCGGGGCCAAGGGCAGTACGCGACTTCGTGAAGAACGTGCCTGCCCTCGCGCTGACGCATCTGAAAAAGGAACTGAGAGGTATGACGCTGAATGAGTAGTCTGGCGGGTACGCCGCCTCTATTCAGCACGCCCACAGAAACCTCACCGACCACTGATAGAAGTCACGTGCACGATACCGTGTCTGTACTCACCGGCGAACGACTTTCAGTAGAGGCCGGAGGTTTCGGCGACAAACCGTGGTGGATACCCGATGTATCTCACCGTGAGTTCGGCCACAACTGATTCGGATTGGACTCAGATGAGTGCGACGACGAGAGTGTACGCGACTGCGCCACCGAGAAATGAGAGGAACCGGCCCCGTCGGGGGTGCGGAAGCTCCTCCTTGATGACGTTGAGGATGAGACCGCCGGAGACGAACGCGAACAGTCCGGTGATGACGAGCGGCCGACCCAGTGTGGCCAACCCAACCGCGGCACCGGCAAGAGTCGCACCCGCGAGCACCCACCGCCCCACGCGGTCGTACTGTCTCCCGAGGTGTCGGCGAATCCCGTGGTCGGTGATGCTGAAGTGCAGTCCCATCGCGACCGCGTACAGCAGGAGGTTGATGGCGCCCGGGAGCTCTTGGTGAAACAGGAGGTAGCCGATGAGGCCGCTGTAGAGGGCGAACACGGAGATGTATCCCCAGAACACGGCTGGAGGCGACTCGTACTGCTCGTCCGTGCCTCGAGCGACGAGGACTTCCAGCCCGTAGAACACGACGAATCCGGCGAGCGCAACACCGTAGATTGCCTCCTCGGTGAGAGAGCCCGCGGACACTCGCGGGTCTCCGGCTGCGAAGTGCGCTACTTCGGGCAAAAGCAGGACGAACACGTACGCGACGGCAGCTCCCCCTGCGGCCGACAGCGCCGACCGCCCCGGCCCCGTCTCAGTGTCGACTCCCTGACCGATGAGGAGGTGGACCGCCGCCAGCGCGAGTGCAGACAGGGTGGCCACAATCGGGAGTGACTCGAACGGCACCACCGGAACCTGTGTCGCGAACAACATTTATGCTAGGAGAGTCGTCGGCCTCGGAGATAGTCTTTGACTCTATCTTTGCAGATGGGGCCGAAAACGGGGTCTCGTCGGTCGTTAGAGGCCAGCGACGTCTTCGATGGCGTCGGTCAGTTCTTTGATAGACTCGACATCGTGTTCGCCCATGTGACCGATACGGAACGTCTTCTCGCCGAGTGCCGACCCGTACCCGTTCGAGAAGGCGAAATCGTACTTCTCGGAGACGCCCTCGATGGTCGCTGCGATGTCGATGCCCTGCGTGTTCTCGATGCAGGCGACAGTTTTCGATTCGTAGCCTTCCTCGGGGAACATGTCGAAGTGTTCGTACGCCCACTCTTGGGTGTACTCGGCCATCTCGCGGTGACGGTCACTTCGTTCTTTGTGTCCCTCTTCGAGCATGTACTTCATCTGCTTGCGGTAGGCGAGCATGATGGGGATTGCCGGCGTGGAGTGCGTCTGACCCTTCCGGTCGTAGTAGTCGAACGCGCGCTGGAACCCACCGTACCACGAGGCAGAGTCTTTCGAGACTTCACGGTCGTACGCGTCGTCGCTGACGACACAGACCGCAACTCCCGGCGGCATCGCGAACGCCTTCTGGGACGACGCGAAGATGACGTCGATGTTGTGTTCGTCGATGTCGACGTAGTCGCCACCCAGTGCGGAGACAGCGTCGACGACGAAGTACGTGCCCGGGTACTCGGCGATAACGTCGCCAATCTCTTCGATTGGGTTGCGCACACCCGTCGAACTTTCGTTCATCACACAGGACACCACGTCGTAGTGTTTGTCACTCTGTTCGAGGTACTCGCGGACGTCCTCGGGCTTGACTGCCTGTCCCCACTCGTATTCGAGTCTGTCCACGTTCTTGCCCAGTCGCTCGGCGACGTTGGCGTGGCGTTCACTGAAACTTCCACAGGTCGTACAGAGGATGTTCTCGTCGACGAGGTTGAGCGTCGACGCCTCCCAGAACTCCGTTCCGGAGGCAGTGAGAACCATCAGGTTGTTGTCGGTTCCGAGGAACTCCTTCGTGTCCTCGACGATAGTCGTATAGAGGTCGGTCATCCGGTCCATCCGGTGGCCGAACATCGGTTGGCACATCTCCTGGACGACGTCGTCGCGCACTTCCGTCGGGCCGGGGATGTACAGTTTTTTCTCGGGATAGTCGTCTTTGTATTCGCGTTTCTCGGTCACGGAAACCACCTACGTACGCGGTACTGTGTAGCGAGGTATGATGGTACTTTTGATTAGAACAAACACGGTCCGTCGGGTGACACGTCTCCGTTTCGTAAGGTGATTTCAGTGACCCTCGGGTCTGGCCACCTCACTCGGCTGGTCTGCTGATACGCAGGCTGAACAACCAGTCTCTGAGGGAGAGTCGTTCGCGTGGTCCTTCTCCCTCTGGGAACCGGTTTTCGGTCTGGCCGTAGTTGATGAGGGTCACGAGGAACACGCCGCCGATGGTGTTCCCGAGCAGCACCGGGATGGCGAATTCCCACAACCCTGTCGTGAGTGCGACGTGGCCTGTGAACACGAGATAGAACACGTCGGCAGAACTCACGACGATGTGGTAGAGGCCGGACGCTGGAATCGCGTAGATGACGAGGAAGACGAGCACCACGCGCGAGATAGAATCTCTCACCGCGTGTTCGAGCCAGACGAGGCCAGCGACGAGCCACCCAGCGAACATCGCCTTGAACACGAGGTCCCACCACGGCGTCTCGATTCCCTGGAATCCGATACCAACCGCTGCGTCTGCTGCTGCCACCGAGAAGACACCCGTGTTGGCGAGGACGAACGTGCCGACGACTGCGCCCGTGAGATTCCCGGCGAGCACACTCACCCAGACACGGAGGAGCGACGGAACGCTCGCGACACGGGTCAACACGAGTGTCACCGGTGTGAGCGTGTTCTCCGTGTAGAGTTGGTACCGTCCCATGATGATGTAGACGAACCCGAGCGGGTAGAGAAGTGGCGCGAGAAGCCCAGACGCGTCGGCTGGGAAGGCCGCTTTCCCCGTCGCGTAGAGGAAGAACGTGATCGTAATCGCGAGTCCGGCGGCGAACCCGCTCAAGTAGAGTTTCAGTGAGTCTGATTCGACTTCCTCGTCGGCGGTTGCGACGACACGCTGGAAGATTTCGTCGGTCGAAAACCGGTCACCGACCGCTTCACCGGCAGACGGCGCACCGCTCCGTGCACGGTCAGGAGACGGAACGGCATCTGTTCCGTTCAGTGACTGCTGTTTGGAGGTACTCACGAACTCCCCTCCTGCTCTGCCGATTCTCGACCGCGAGTACTCTCCGCGTCGGTCGGTGTCGAGTCCTCGGTCAGTGCATCGTGTCGCGCCCGCGAGAAGCGAGCGAGTCGGTAGAGGAGGTAGCTGAACATGGCAAACGCGAGCAGTTCGACGAGGTACAACTCGGCGAGTTCGACGAGCGTCAACTGTTCGACGATGGCGCTCTGGGTCGCACTCAAGACTGCGAATGCGAGTATGAGAGTCACTGCTGGCATCGTCACGAGGACGAGACCGAACGCGACTGCCCACACGCGTTCGTCTTCGAATTGTTTTCGGAGCATCAGTTCACCCCGTCCGGCCGGGTAGTCCACTGTCTGTGACTCCGATAGGCAGGTTGTCGTTCGTGTCCATAGCCGTACTCTGTTCCCGCATGAACATAAACTAGTGCTATTTTTTACCGATATGGTAATATACTGTTGAGATAGTACCAGTATGTGATTATAATGGTCTCAGTTCGGAGTCCGGTCGAAGTCTGTCGGAGAGTGGCCCGGTCGTGAGCTCGCTCTTCCAGCCCGGAGCCGCGAGTGGCCTCGGACACGGAGCTATCGGCTCTCGAATTGCGACTTCACTCGTCGCTTTCACATTCTACATCTTCCTCGGCGACCCCACGGACTGGTTCGACATCGTGACGGGTGCCGTCAGCGCCGTCGTCGTCGCTCTCGTTCTCGGACGTGTCGTCTTCGAACACCCGCCGACTGTCCGGACGGTTGGCACGCTCGCACGTGCGATGGTATTCCTCCCGTATTTGCTGTTCGCAGTCGTCCGAGCGAACCTCTCACTCGCGGTCGTTCTGTTGGACCCGCGGCTCCCAATCGACCCTTCCGTCGTGCGTATCCCAGCGCCGGATGGCCGACTCGCGACGGCCCTCCTCGCGAACAGCATCACCTTGACACCGGGGACGCTCACGATAGACGTTGACGGTGACGACATCGTCGTCCACACACTTACCGACGCGACCCGTGAGGAACTCCTCGCAGGCGGCCTCGCACGCGCCGTCGGGTTCGTCGTCGGCCACAGCCCTGTAGAGTCGGCGGAAGCAGTCTTCGACGACTCTGCCTCACGAGGAGAGGAGCGAACGCGATGACGTCTGCACTCCTCTCGAACGGACTGCTCGTCGGTGCAGCAGCGCTTGGGTTCGTCGTCATCGCCCTCCTCTGGCGCGTCGTCGTCGGCCCGACGACTGCCGACCGCGTCGTCGCCGTAAACGTCATCGGGACGAGCGTCGTCGTCATCATCGCACTCCTCGGTGTCGCGCTCGGAGAGGTCGGCTTCCTCGACATCGCGCTCGTCTACGGCCTGCTGAACTTCCTCCTCTCGCTCGGCCTCGCGCGACTCTCTCTCGACGGCGGTGAGACGCGATGACGCCCTTCGACGCGTTCGTCCTCGCACTCGTCGCAGGGAGCGTCGTGTTTGCTTTCATCACGCTCGTCGGCTTCGTCCGACTCCCGGACGTGTTCGCTCGAGCACACGCGGCATCGAAAGCCGAGACGCTCGGTGCACTCCTGGGACTCGGCGCTGCGGCACTCGCAGTCGACGATGGACAGGCAACCCTCAAAGTCGGCGTTCTGGCAGTGTTCGTCCTCGTGACGGGGCCGACTGCCGCCCACGCCATCGTCCGCGCTGCGGTGCGCTCTGGCGTCCCCCGTGGACTCGTGACCGTGACGCAGGCGATCAGCCGAGTCCGTCTCCACCGGCCTACTCCTCGACGGGAGGTGAGAAGTAAGATGGTCACCGAGTGGGTCGTCGCAATACTCCTCACGCTGGTCGTCGTCGCTGCACTCGTCGCCGCGCTCGCACGAGGTATCCTCACGACGCTCGCCGCGTTCGGAGCCTACAGTCTCGGTCTCTCGCTCGTGTGGCTCGTCTTCCGTGCCCCCGACGTCGCACTCACCGAAGCGGCCGTCGGTGCCGGTGTGACGACTGCACTGTTCCTCGTCGTCGTCGCTCGAACCGTCGGGTTCGGTACCTACCTCGACGCTTCACGGAATTCTAATAGTTTGGATAATTCAAATAATGCAGATAACCCGAATGAGTCGGGTGGTGCGGGTGATGAAGATTACACCGGCGAGGTCGATACTGCAGAGACTGGAGGCAACGCCCGCGATTCGAGCGTTCCGCGCCGCCTGAGTTTTGGAACGACGGTGCTGTCTGGGGTGCGAAACGTCCGCGGTCTCTCAGTCGTCGTCGCAGTCGTCGTGACCGGGGGACTACTCCTCACAGTGCCCGCCCTGCCCGTCGTCGGCGCGACAGACTCACCCGGATTCGGGCCGGTGACGGAGTACTACGTCGCTGACTCGGCGGAACGCGGTATCGACAACGTCGTCACTGCAATCCTCGTCGTCTACCGCGGGTTCGACACGTTCGGTGAAATCGCCGTGGTGTTCACCGCAGTCGTCGCCGCCGTGGCGGTTCTACGATACGGGGGGACGAAATGACGGACCGAACGACGGCAAACAGCCCAGTCGTGACGGTGACCGTCCGATTCATCGCGATGTTCGTCCTCACGTTCGCCCTCTTTACCCTGTTCCACGGGACGTCGTCTGTCGGCGGCGGGTTCCAGGGTGGGGTCATCGCGGCGACTGCGGTCATCATCCTCGCCTTCGGATTCGGCGTCGAGGAGACAACCGCGTGGCTCTCACCACGCTGGCTTCTCGCTCTCGTCGTCGCGGGCCCAGCCGCGTTTGGGTTGGTCGCCTTCAGTGGCATCCTCGCAGGCGGTTCGTTCCTCCAGTTCGATGTGCTCCCCATCCCGAAGCCCTCGGTCTACGCGACCGAGTTCATCGAACTCGGCATCGGCGCGACAGTCGCTGGCGTCGTCATCAGCCTGTTCGTTCGCCTGACTGGGGGTGTCGACGGTGAGTGACCTCGTCGTAGTATTTAGTTCTCGGGTCGCCTACGTCGCCTACGTCCTCCTGGTCGGTATCGGCGTGTTCGTCCTCGTCGACTCCGACAACCTCCTGAAGAAAGTCGTCGGACTGAACCTCTTCCAGACGGGCGTGTTCCTGTTCTTCATTACGAGCGCGTACCGCAGTGATGGGAGCGCACCACTGCTCTCGGGACCCGGCCCACTAGTCAACCCCCTGCCGCACGTCCTCATCCTGACGGCCATCGTCGTCGGTGTGAGTGTCACGGCAGTCGCGTTGGCACTCCTCGTTCGGGTGTACAACGAGTACGGTACCCTCGACGAGAGCGTACTCAAGGAGGTGGAACGCTCGTGAGTGTCTTGCTCGCACTCGTCGTCGCGGTTCCGCTCCTCGGGGCTGTGCTTCCACTCCTCGTCGGGAAGCGCACTCGGGCAGCACGCCTCCTGACCGGTGCCGTGCTCCTCGGACAGTTCGGTCTCGCCGCCGCAGTGACGGTATCCGTCGCTCGAGAGGGCCGTCTCTCCTACGTCGTCGGCGGACTCCCAAGCGAGGTGGGTATCGGCCTCGCTGCAGACGCCGTGACGAGTGCGTTCTTGCTCCTCGTCGCTGGTAGCGCAGTCGCGTTCTTCACGACGGTCCGAGCCGAAGCCTCTGGATTCGGTGACAGTCTGTGGCTCCTGCTCGTCGCAGGCCTCTCCGGCGTGACCGTCACCGCAGACGTGTTCAACCTGTACGTCTTCCTCGAAATTTCTGGACTCGCCGCGTACGCTCTCGTGGCGACTGGCCGGGGTGCTCCGGCCGCCCTCGCCGCGTTCCGGTACCTCCTCGTCGGGACTGTAGGTGCAACGCTCTATCTACTCGGCGTCGGCTACCTCTACGTCGGGACCGGAACGCTTTCGATGGCCGGTCTCAACGCGGCACTCCGAACTGTCGGCTACGACTCGACGCTGGTCGTCGCGTCGTTCGTCCTCATCGCAGTGGGACTCGGTGTGAAAATCGCGTTGTTCCCACTCCACACGTGGAAGCCTGTCGCGTACGCAACCTCCCCAGCCGACGTGAGTGCGCTACTGGCCACACTCGTCTCGACTATCGCGGGGTACGGTCTCGTGCGGTTGACGTTCGGTGTGTACACGCTCGAATTCCTGACCGAGGTACCTGCCGCACGAGTCGGCCTCATCGTCGCGGGGCGGTGAGTGTGGTTGCTGGGGGTGTCCTGACGCTCCGCCAGACGGACGTCCGTCGGTTATTCGCGTACTCGTCGGTCTTGCAGTTCGGTCTCATCGTCGTCGGCATCGGTCTCGCCACGCCCGCAGCGGTGACCGGTTCGCTCGTCTTGCTCATCAGCCATGCCGTCGCCAAAGGCGGCTTGTTCGCCGCGTTTGGACTGCTCGCGAGAGACCTCGAACTGGAGACGGTCGCTGACTACGCTGGCTTCGTCCGCGACGCACCCCTGTTCACTGTCGCCGTCGCCGTCGTGTTCGCGTCGCTCGTCGGACTTCCACCGACCGCTGGCTTCGCCGGGAAGTGGTACGTCGCACTCGGTGCCGTCGCGGCCGAATCGTGGACCGTCGCAGCACTCGTCGTCGGGAGTACGCTGTTGTCGATTCTCTACGTCGGCCGTCTCGTCGAGACGATGGTCTTCGACGTGCCGAGTGCGGGTGCCCTCGGCCGAACCGGAGGCGAGTCCCCAGGCCGACCACACGTGAGTGCTGACGGTGGACGACTGCCCACAGAGACCCTGACTCGTGCCTCGGTCATCATCGCCGTCGTCGGCATCGTCGTCGTCGCACTCGGCCTCTGGTCGTCCGACCTCGCAGCATGGTTCGAACCGGTCGTGGAGGGATGGCTGTGACCGACGTCATTTCCCTCCTGCCACTCGCTGCGGTCGCCATCCCCGCAGTTGCGATTCCACTCATCTACGCGTCGCGGTCGAACCCGGCGCTTCGTGAGGGGTGGACGTTCCTGAGCGCACTCGGGACGCTCGCCGTCGTCGCTGCGATGATTTGGTGGCCAGTTACCCACGTGTCCTCACTTGGGTCTATCGCCGGTATCGAACTCGCACTGCGGGGAGACGCGGCTGGACTGCTGTTCGCACTGCTCGCATCGACGTTGTGGACCGTGACGAGCGTCTACAGCGTCGGCTACGTCCGTAGCCTCGAAGAACACGACCAGACCCGGTTCTTCGCAGCGTTCGCCGGGAGCATCGCCGCGACCATGGGTGTCGCACTCGCGGCGAATCTGCTGACGCTGTTCGTCTTCTACGAACTCCTGACGCTGGCAACGTACCCACTCGTCGTCCACGCCGGAACGAAAACGGCACGCGCGGCCGGGCGCACGTACATCGTGTACACACTCGGTGGCGGCGTCGTCGCGTTCGCGGGAATCCTCCTCGTCGCGGTTCTCGCTGGGACGCTCACGTTCGTTCCGGGTGGAATCTCCGAACTCGCCGCGACGGACTCGACGCTGGCTCAGGTCGCGTTTATCCTCCTCGCCGTCGGGTTCGGGGTCAAAGCGGCACTCGTCCCACTCTACGAGTGGCTCCCGACGGCGATGGTCGCACCGACGCCCGTCTCGGGACTCCTCCACGCTGTCGCAGTCGTCAAGAGTGGTGTCTTCGCGCTCTCTCGGACCGTCCTCTACGTCTTCGGGCCGGAGACGACGTGGGACCTCGGCATGGGCCTCCCGCTTGCCGTGGTTGCGGCGGTGACGATGGTCGTCGCGGGACTCGTCGGTATTCGGCAGGACAACCTCAAGCGTGGCCTCGCGTACTCGACCATCTCGCAACTCTCGTACATCGTGTTAGGACTCGCGATTGCGACGCCACTCGCGGTGTTCGGTGCACTCCTCCACATCGTCGCCCACGCGTTCATGAAGATTACCCTGTTCTTCGTCGCGGGTATCGTCGCCGTCGAGACGGGCGAAAAGTACGTCTCGGACCTCGCCGGCGTCGGGCGTCGGCTTCCGGTCACGATGACTGTGTTCGCGATTGCGGCCGCAGGGCTCGTTGGATTCCCGTTCGTCGCGGGGTTCGTTAGCAAGTTCACGCTCGTCGTCGGCGTCGCAGAGGGCCCTGCTCCGGTGTTCGTCGCTGCCTACCTCGTGGCCGGATTACTGAAACTCCTCTACTTCTGGCCTATCGTCTACGCCGCGTTCTTCGGCCAGCGTGACGGTTCGACCCCCGCGAGTCAGCACGCCTTCGCGCCAGCGCACGCCGCCGACAGTTCGCACGCTGTCGGAAGCGGCACCGCATCGAAGAGCCCCCACGCGACCGATGGTGGTGACGTGACCAACCGACTCGGACACGTCGGGTGGGAACGCCGAACGGTGTCGACCGAGACGACGCCACTCATGCTGGTCCCGATTCTCGTCACCGTCGGAGTCGCCGTCGTCCTCGGCGTCGTCCCGGGGTACCTTCCGTTCTGGGACCTCGCCGAGACAGTGGTCGCGGAGGTGTTCGGATGACCGAGTTCGTGACGCTCGCCCCGCCGTGGATTGCGTTCCTCCTCGCGATACTCGTCGTACTCGTCGCACCACGACTCATCGGGACGGTCGTCGGGGCCCTCCTCGTGGCTCTCACCATTCCGTGGATGTGGGCCATCGACGCTGGGTCGTACCTCGTGGTCTCACCGCTCGGATTCGAACAGGTGCTTCTCACTGTCGACGGGTTCTCCCGCCCGGTGGCGATGCTCTTCGGCTTCGTCGCCGCTATCAACCTGGTCTACGGCTACGCCACCGACGCCGACTCGCGCCAACAACTCTACTCGCTGGCGTACATGGGTGCCGGCGTCGCCGCAGTGACCGCAGGAGACTGGCTGACCCTCCTCATCAGTTGGGAACTCCTCGCCGTGACCGCGACGGTCCTCGTCTGGCACCACGGTGGTGACGCCGTTCGACCCGCGTTCAGGTACGCGATTTACCACCTCATCGGTGGTGCGTTCCTCGTCGCCGGCATCGCGTTCCACTTCGCGACGACCGGGTCGTTCGTCTATGACGGTGGCCTCACGGGAGGACTGCCGAGAACGCTGGCACTCGTCGGTGTCGGCGTCAACCTCGGCTTCATCGGCCTCCACTTCTGGCTACCAGAGACCTACCCCCGGCCGCACGTCGCAGCGAGCGTCGTCCTCGCGGCCTTCACGACGAAAGTCGCCGTCGTGGTACTCGCCCGAGTCGCGCCTGACGGAGCCATCCTCGTCGCGTGGGTTGGTGGCATCATGATCGTCTACGGGGTCACTCAGGCCATCTTCCAGACCGATATGCGACGCCTCCTGTCGTACCACATCATCTCGCAGGTGGGGTACATGGTCGTCGCGCTCGGAATCGGCACTGCTGCCGGCCTGTCCGGTGCGTTTGCGCACCTCGTGGCACACGTCCTCTACAAGGGCTTGTTGTTCATGGTCGCCGGTGTCATCGTCTACCGGACTGGAAAGAAGTCACTCAAATACCTCGGAGGACTCGCCCGCGTGATGCCCGTGACGTTCGTGACGTTCCTCGTCGCCGCACTCGCCATCACGGGAGCACCGGGCTTCGCTGGGTTCGTCAGTAAAGGCCTCATCACGAAGGCCGTCGAGAGCACGGGTGAGACGGCACTGTGGTGGATGCTCGTCGTCGGCAGTGTCGGAACTGTGCTCTCGTTCGCCAAGTTCGGCTACTACGCGTTCGTCCGTGCCGCCCCGGACGACATCGACGTGCGGCCCACCAGCCTCACTCTCCGAGTTGTGCTGATTGCTATCGCCATCCCGTCGGTCGTCTTCGGCGTCTTCCCAGAGACACTCCTCGGCCCCATGCCCGGCGATTCTGGTGGATTCGACGCGTACGCGACGAGTGAACTCGTCAAAGCCGGTGCCGTCCTCATCGTTGGTACGCTCGGGTTCGTCGCGTTCCGAACGCGACTCGCTCAGATACACCTCGCCGACGTCGACCGAGTCCTCTATCCACTCGCTGTTCGGGGGACGACAGCACTCTCTGTCGGTGCGATTGCCATCGGCAACGCAGCGAACCACGCTTCTGCATCGCTCATCGAACGGTTCGCCTCGCTCGTCGGGGCCGACCCGCGACTGAACGACACTATCCAGTCGGCACTCGTCTTCCTCTTCGCAACGGTGGGAGTCGCACTGAGTGTCGTTCTCCTCGCCTCGTAACACACAGAACCATGTCCAAATCAATCGACACCAGTGCCGCACCGAAATACGACACCCTCGTCGCGATGCTCCGCGACCGGTTCGACGACGACCTTCGATGGGTCGCGTCGTTCGACGCATCGACGTACAATTACACGGTCCACTACATCCGTCCGGACCTGAAAACCGAACTGTCGACCCACGACTTCGACGTGGTCGTCCACCGGTCGATTGCCCTCTTCAGACGCCCGTACGTCGAAGAAGTCTACGCACACCTCGGGGACGTCAACTCACTCGTCCTCCAGCACGACAGGGCGACAGCGGTCCACCTGTACCTCACAGATAGTACCGGCGTCATCATCAAAATCAAAGCCGGAAACAACATCGCGATTCCCGACTTTATCGACGACTGTTTCGCGGCGTTGTTCCCGGGGGAGGCCGCGAATTGAACGCGCCGAAGACGCCGTTCGAAGTTCGTGGTGAGGTGGGTCGCAAACAGACGCACGCTTCGATACGAACCACAACGAATTCCGTGTGCCGTCCCGAGGTGCGACCATGACTCTCAAGGGACTCGACGAACTCGACAGACGGATTCTCCACGAACTCCAGCGAGACGCGAGACACGTCTCGTCACGAGATATCGCCGAGCAAGTGGACGCATCACCGAGCACGGTCCGAAAACGCATCCAGCGACTCGAATCTGAGGGAATCATCACCGGATACCACGCGACGGTCGACTACAAGAAAGCCGGCTATCAACTCTTCATGCAGATGGAGTGTACCGCGGAGATTCCTGTTCGAAGGGGCCTCTGTACCGATGCGCTCGACGTGGCAGGTGTCGTTGGTGTACGCGAACTCGCCACTGGGGAGAACAACGTCTTGGTGACAGCCATCGGAACCGATTCGACCGACCTCGCACGAATCGCCCGCGAACTAAGTGACCTCGGACTTCGAGTCTCTGACGAGGACCTCATCCAGCGAGATGTGAGACGCCCGTTCTCGGAGTTCGACCCCGAGTGAGGGGACGAATGGGATTTCACGATTCAGTGAACTGCGGAAGGCTGGTCGACTCTCGTTCGTCTGAGAGTGCTTTCGAGAGCAGTTTCCGTTGTGCTTTTCGGATATGTTCGAGGAACGTCGAATGGTCGATATTCAATTCCTGCGCCACCTCCTCTGCAGTGTGTTTTCGAGGCCAATCGAAGTAGCCGTGGTTCAACGCGAGTTGGATGACTTCTCGCTGCCGAGTGGTAAGTTGTGACGACGGTGCCTCGAACTGTTTAATCGACCCGAGTGTTGGGTTACCGATACGTTTGAACTCCTCTATCATCGCCCGAAGGTCCTCGCGTCGGAACAACAGTACGCTGTAGACACGGCGTTCGGGTGATATCCGACTCCGGCGTCTGATGATTCCGTGATTTCGGTCGATGGCATCGTACGCACCACACGATTGTTTCGTGACGAGATATTTGTTCGAGGACATTCGCTCGATGTGACTAACCTGTGAAGAGTCTCGCATGAACTCGAAGATGGCCTCCGTGGTCTCTTCGAACTCGATAACGAACGTCACTTGGTGGTTGTGGAGTTCCTCAATGGCGATCTCGAACGAGGCGTCAAATTCAGACGCGACGTCGGTTAGGATGCACCGTTTGTGTTGTTGGAGGTGAATCTCTGCTTCGAACATGTCATGTCGTATGCCACCAATGCACACCAACGATAATGAATCTGCACCGTTGGCTTCCACTCCCTGAGTGGTTCGAAAAACAGAGTAGATGATGTCCGGTGAGCGTCATCCCTGTTGGACAGAGACGGTCTGACTAACTCTCTCCAAACTGGTGTGTGGCTAGTTGGAGTGCATCGTCGAGGTTGAGCGGACCTCGCTCGGCCAGTGCATCGAGATACGCTGCCACTGTGTTTTTGTCCGCCGCAACGCCCGCCCGTTCGAGGAGCCACCTCGCAGCACCCGTTCCTGTCGGAGCGCCGAACCACAGTTGTCGTTCCCCACCGAACCGTGTTGGGTCAAACGGTTCGAGCGTTGCCGGGTCTGATAACATCGCCGCGGTGTGGATGCCTGATTCGTGCTCGGCAGTTTTCGACCCGAGGACGGCCTTTCGCTCGTCGTACGACTCGTCGACGGTCTCGAGCACGCGCCGACACGTCGGTACGAGCGCTTCTTCGTGGATGCCGAGGGAATCGTCGAAGTCGACAGCACAGGCCGCGATTACTTCTTCGAGGACGCTGTTACCCGCTCGCTCGCCGAGTCCAGCGATACTCGCATCAGCCTTCGCGACCCCCATCTCGTAGGCAGTCAGTGCGTTCGCTGTCGCACACCCCAAATCGTCGTGGAAGTGTACCCCGACGCGCCCGAGGTTGACACCGTTCGATTCGAGTTCTTTGAGGAAGTGTCGCGTGCTGCTGGGCGTTCGTACACCGACTGAATCGGCGAGGGTGACGACCGGTGGGTCGGTGAGTAACTCGAAGATACGGACGAGGTCGTTGACGTCCGTTCGAAAGGCGTCCGCGAGTGTGACGTGCGGGATGCCCCCGTGGTCGGTGACGTAGTCGACGGCATCGACGAGCATCGTCTCCATCTCTCTTCGAGACTTCCCGAGTAGGTGTTCGAGATGTCGGTCAGACACTGAGAGGAATACCTCGACGATGTCCGCGCCGCCATCGAGAGCGAGTTCGATGTCACTCGATAACGCCCGAGCGAGCGCGATAATCTCCGCGTCGGTCGTTCCAGCGAGTTCAGCTAAGACGGTTCGGTCTTTCTCCCCGGTCACAGGGAAGACTGGCTGAATATACGGAACACCGAGGTCGTCCAGTTCGCGAACGGCCTGAATCTTCTGTTCCGTGGTGAACTCACGACCGGGCATTTGGTCGCCCTCACGAAGGGTGACGTCGCTGAGCTCCATTCAGATGACACCATCCGCTTCGAGTGTCTCCAGTTCCTCTTCAGAAAACCCGAGTTCACCCATGTAGACTTCCGTATTGTGCTCACCATGCTTGGGACCGAGGAATTCGACTTCTCCCGGCGTTCGTGAGAACCGTGGAACCGGCGCGAACGTCTTCGTTGCCCCGATGTCGGTGTCTTCGACTTCGATGATCGCTTCCCGAGATCGGAACTGCTCGTCGGCGAAGATATCGGCCATATCGTATACTGGGCCGACGATAGCGTCGTTTTCTTCGAGAATCTCGATGGCTTCTGCGGTCGAACGCTGTTTAGTCCAGGTCTCTATCTCCGCATCCAGTACGTCGGCGTGTTCGACACGCGTGGCGTTCGTCTCGAACCGGTCGTCGTCGATGAGTTCCGGCTTATCGATGGCGTGTGCGACCCGCTCGAATATCTTCTGATTCGACGCTGACATCGTCATGTACCCATCTGCCGTCTCGTAGATGTTCCGAGGAGCAGTGTTTGGATGGCGATTTCCCGTCCGTTCGCGGATGTGTTCTTGTCTGTCGTACGCTTCGACCTCACCGAAGAACAATCTCCACAGTGGTTCCGTGAGTGAGACATCGATGACTTGCCCCTTCCCACTTCCTCCCCGGCCGATATCGCGTTCGAACAGCGCCATCAGTGAGGATTGAAGCGCGAACTGGGCCGCGGTGAGGTCCGCGAGACTGATGGGTGGCAAGAGCGGTTCTCGGTCCGGGAACCCGTTCGCGTGTGCCCACCCCGAGATACCTTCAGCAATCGTTCCGAACCCCGGTTTGTGCGATTTGGGTCCAGTTTGGCCGTAGCCAGAAAGGCGAACCATAATCGCTCGCTCGTTGACTTCGTGAATGTCGTCGGGACCGAGGCCCCAGCGTTCCATCGTCCCTGGACGGAAATTTTCGAAGACGAGGTCTGCCTCTGCGATGAGCGTGAGCGCAATCTCTCGCCCGCGGTCACTCCCGAGGTCGAGCGTGACACAGCGTTTGTTGCGTCCCAACGACTTCCACGAAAGCGACGTTCCATCGGGGGTCTTCTGTGGCCACTCTCGGATTGGGTCGCCGACTTTGGGGTGTTCGACCATGACGACGTCGGCACCGAAATCTCCGAGCATCGTCGTTGCGAACGCTCCGCTTATCATCCCTGACATGTCGATGACCCGAAGTCCGTCGAGTGGTCCGTGTCGACTCCGGGCAGTCATCGGGTATCCAATCCCCCGTGAGTCTCAGGAGACGACGAGTGAACGATTCTACTGTGTAGTGAGTGGCGTGTTGTACGCATAATTTAGGGAGTACCGCTAGCCGAGTTGCCGAAGGATTCGTCCAGATGAGCGACGACCGCATCGGTAGTCACGACGTCGCCGTACTTCGCGTCGATATCGAACAGGTTCGCTTCGTGCGGGCCGTCGGCTCGGTCACCGACAGCGTCTGCTGGTACTATCGTTCGGTATCCGTGTTGTAAGCTATCGACCGCAGTTGCACGAACGCATCCGCTGGTCGTCACGCCCGCGAGGACGAGTGTATCGACGCTGTTCGTAGTCAGTTCGGTCTGGAGGTCTGTTCCGAAGAACGCGCTCGCGTATTTTTTGAGAACGACGCGCTCGTCGTTGCGTGGCGCGAGTTGGTCGTCGACGGAAACGCGGTCTGTACCGAGACGCAGTTCCTTGAGTGCGGGCACTTTCTCGATGAACAATCCCGCGTCCCCGTACGACTCCTCGAACGCAACAGTGGTGAAATATCGCGGAAGGTCGTACCGACGGAATGCCTCCAGCAGTCGTGTTGTCGCTTCCAACACGGGCGTTGCATCCATGCCGAGGTTCGACTCGGGGTCGGTGAACGCGTTGATTAAATCGATGACGACCAACGCGGGCCGATTCCCGAATCCAACGTCTTTTCCGAACTCCCGTTCGGTGTACGTCGCTTCGGTTTCGTCGATCCAGTCTGTCATGGGGGTCTTCGAGGGGATGTCGTGGGTTGGGTGTGTTGTCGACGCCGTTCAATCACGGTCGTCGAACTCTCTGCGCTCGGCGGCGATTTGTTGGGCCAGTTCGTCGTAGTCGGGTAGTGGCCCATAATCGAATTCCTGCAGGTCGTCTCGTCGTGTCCGAATCTCCTCTCGTTTGGATTCGGTAGCCGAGGCATCGACGCTGCCGTCGTCACCGAGAACAACCCCATACTCATCGCGGGCGGCCGATTCGGAGACGAGTCCTCGCCTGACTTCGGTCTCTACGACAGCAGGGTCACGGTCCAATGGGTCTCCGAGTCCTCCACCGGCGGCGGTCCTGAAGACGAGTTTGTCGCCTGCGCTGACGGTGACGTTCTCTGCTTTCGATGGGATGTGCTCTTCGGACCCGTCCGTTCGGATGAGAATCTTCTCGCTCGTCTTCCCGTGTTTTCCCCCATCGACACCCCACGGGTAGGTGTGCGCTCGGTCGTCTTGGAAGGTAATCGAACCGTCTTCTTCGAACGTGTAGACTTTGCTAATCCCGTGGCCGCCACGGAACTCACCGGGTCCACCAGTGTCTTGCCGCGTACTGTACTCGCTGATAGTCAGTGGGTAGTAGGCTTCCTGATACTCTGCTGGGACGGTCCGAAAGAGCGGCCACCACGAATGACCGTCGAGTCCGTCGCCACCCGGCCTCGCGGGGATTCCCCCGTACAGAATTTCGAGCATCTGGAAGGGGTTTCCGTCCGAGTCCACTCCGGCGTACACCAAGTTGGGGGACGTGCCGTAACTCCCAGCGACGCTGAACCCATCGATGAGTTTCGAGAACGTCGCCTGCAGGACGTCGAACTGCCGGGCCATGAGTGGGAGGCGATTCCCGAGTGCCGCGGGGAACTCAGGTTGGATGACGCTTCCTTTGGGGAGGTTCACCTCGAAGAGGTCGTAGTACCCGTCGTTGAACGTCAACAGCGGGTCAAACGCCATGATGAGGAACACACCGACGAACATCTTGAACATCTTCTCGTTGAGGAGGAAGTTGACCGTCCCCGGTACTTGGTCGTCGGTTCCCTCCCAATCGAGGTAGACTGTATCCCCCTCGCGGTAGATTTCGAGGTGGAGTTTTATCGGCCCATTACCGAGCCCATCGTCGTCGACGTAGTCTTCGAAGGTGTACCGCTCACCCTCTGGGATGAACTCCCGAATCAGGTTTATCATCCCGTCCCGCGTGCGGTCCAAGATGGCGTCAGTCGCTTCGACGTACGTCTCTCGTCCGAAGCGGTCACAGAGTTCCTGCACACGAGTCTCAGCCGCTTTCGTTCCGGCGGCGAGTGCCTTGATGTCTGCTTCGGCGTGTTCCGGAAGTCGGGTGTTGTGCGCGAAGGTTTCGAGGAGTTCCGCATCGAGTGTACCCTTCTTGTAGAGCTTGACGGGTGGAAGTCTGACACCCTCTTCGAAAATCGTCCGCGCCGTCACCGGCATACTCCCCGGTGTCTTTCCGCCGACGTCCATCAGGTTGCCCCACTGGCTCGAAAAGCCGACCAGGTGGCCGTCGTAGAAGATGGGGCGAAGTAGCAGCATGTCCGGTGTGTGGGACAGTGCACCGGCACACATGTAGGGGTCGTTCGTCGCGATGACGTCTCCCTCTTCGAGGTCATCCCAGTCGAACGATGAGTTCTCGATTATCGTATCGATTGCACTCCCGAACTGTCCCATGACCATCCGTCCTTTCGCGTCGGCGATGAGTGGGAATTGGTCTGATTGCTCTCGAATGACGGGGCTAATCGCCGTCGTCTCGAGGACACGGTCCATCTCGTAGCGGGCGTTCGATAACGTACTTTCTATGATGTCGAGCGTCGTCGCGTCGACGTCGTGCTCACCGACGAACTCTGGTGTTTCGCTTGTGCTCATTGGGTTTCACCTCGGGTTATCTCGATGTTCTCGTATTCGTCGATTCGTGCTTCGTGGTTCGGTTGGACGACGATGGTCGAGTCGTCCTCGACGATAATCGCCGGACCGTCCAGCTGGTTGCCCGGTCGGAGGTCAGTTCGGTCGTAGATTGGTGTCTCGTGATACTCGTCGTCGAAAAACACCTCGTGGGTGCCTGTTTGGGCGTGACTCGCGTCTTCGTCGCCGAGTTCTCTGGTGACCAACTGTACGCCCTCGATTTCTCCACGGCCAACGACGCGAAGGTTCGCGATTTCGAGCGGTGCATCCAGTGAAAAGCCGAATCGATGTTCGTGGCGTGACTCGAAGTCGTCTTTTATCTCTGCGAGCCCCTTCTCGTGTTGGAGATTGTCGACATCGATCGGAATCGACATCTGGATGTCCTGTCGGTAGTACCGACAGTCTGCGAAGTACTCGAACGAGTGGTCGTCGCTGTGGACGCCTTCTGACTCGAGCCACTCCGAAGCCTCTGAACGGATGGCTTCGAGTGTCTCGGCGACGTCCTCGCCACTCACATCTCGGTCGGTCTGGAGGTACGTCTCGGAGAATTCGTTTTGGATATCGCTCGTCAGGAACCCGAAGGCACTCATCACACCAGGTCCCGGAGGGATAACAAGCGGGTAGGTGTCCATGACGTCGGCGAGCGCGTTCGCGTGCATTGGTCCGGCCCCGCCGAAGGCGACGAGTCCGAACTCACGCGGGTCGTACCCACGTTCGACAGACACGACGCGCAGTGCGCCGTGCATGTTCTCGTTGACGATGTCGACGATTGCCTGTGCGGCTTCTTCGATAGACGTGCCCCGTTCTTCCGCGATAGTCGAGATGGCTTCACGGGCCGCCTCTCGGTCGAGTTCCATTCGTCCACCGAGTTGGACAGACGGTGGGATTCGACCGAGGACGACGTTCGCGTCGGTCACCGTTGGTTCGGTTCCGCCGCGGCCGTAACACGCTGGGCCGGGGTCTGCCCCGGAACTTTCTGGCCCAACTTGAAGCGCCCCAGAGAGTTGGACACGGGCGATCGACCCACCGCCAGCACCGACTGTGTTGACGTCGACGCCGCGAGACTTGAACTCGCGATAGCCGACTTTCGTCTCACGTGTCGACTCGGGTGTCCCGTCTTCGACGAGCGAGACGTCTGTCGACGTCCCACCCATGTCGAGCGTGAGTACGTCCGGAACGCCCTTTTTGCTCGCAATCGTCGCCGCTCCAACGACTCCCCCCGACGGACCAGACAGCGCGAGGTCGACTGGACGCTGTTTCGCGGCCGCTGAACTCATCAGGCCGCCGTCCGAACGGACGACGTTCATCGTCGCCGAAGACCCGGCATCTTGCAGCGACGCGTCCAACCCGTCAAGATACGAGATGACTGTTGGACGTGCGTAGTCGTTGATGACCGTCGTTAGCGTTCGTTCGTACTCTCCGTACTCGGGGACGATTTCCGAGGAAATCGAGACCGGAAGGTCTGGATACTCCTCGGTGACGATGTCACGAATTCGCTGTTCGTGTGCGGGATTCAGATACGAGTTGAGAAGTGCGATGGTCAACGACTCGATTCCAGTTTCGTACAGTTCTTGCACCTTTTGTCGAATCTCTGTTTCGTCGAGCGGTTCGATTTCGGTTCCATCGGGTGAGGAAATTCGCCCTGAAACACCTCGTGTGTCGGTCAAGTCCGCGAGTGGGTCCGGTTTTTCCATCCCCATCCAACCATAGAGTGGACCGGGTGTCCACGCTCGTGCCAAGTGGAGGATGTCCTCGTGACCGGTGGTCGTGATGAGGCCGACACGCGAACCGGTCTCCTCTAAGAGCATGTTCGTTACGACCGTCGTTCCGTGAAACAGCAAGGAGAGTTCCGCGACAGACGTTCCGGCCTTTTGTGTCGCCTCGGTTATCCCCGTGAGGACACCCTCAGACGGATTGGCTGGTGTCGAAAGCACCTTGTCGATGGTTAATTCGTGTGTCTCATCGTCGAATACGATGACGTCCGTGAACGTGCCGCCAACGTCGACACCTAAGTTTTGAGTCATGCGTTAACAACCAACAAGATACTTGCGATATTGCTAAGAGTTCTCCCCACAGCTGTGGGCTCTTTAAATAAATCATAACGTTCGTTCATTTGCTTTTGACCATCAATAAATCCAGAATATCATGGAAACAGCCCATATCTGGCTTGAACGGGTGAGGATGTCGCTAATCGATTCCCACCGAAACAACCACTGACTTTACACGAATCGATGCTGTTCGGTGACATATGTCGAACGACGGGTCTCCGAGTGGAGAACACGAAAATGGGCAAGACACCAACTACTGGCGCTGTACGCCTCCGCTTCGAGCGACGGCCCGCCGAGTGTATCCGAACGGTGAATTCGAGTGGGCGAAGAGCCAACTCGACCAGTTCGGTGAACTCGTCGGAACGGTCGTCAGTGAGAATTCTGACGTCGTGGACGACCACGGACCGAAATTGCACACCTACGATGCATACGGTGAGGTGCAAAACGAAGTCGAGTATCACCCTGCACAGAGAGAGAACGAACGTCTGGTCTACGAGTCTGGTATCGTCGCTGACGCGTTTACTCCCCCGTCGGACCGTGACGAACCAGTCGGACTCATTCACACGTTGACGATGCAACTGTTGCTCTCGTACGTCGACACCGGCCTCGTCTGTCCGGTTTCCATGACTGCTGGGGCAGCACTCGTCTTGCGGAATCACGATACTGAAGGCCATCTCGACGACTACTATTCCGCACTCACGACGCGTTCGTACGAATCACTCATCGAGGGCGCGATGTTTCTCACTGAAGAACAGGGGGGAAGCGACGTGGGGGCGATAGAAACCGTCGCAGAGTCACTCGATAGCGCTGACGACCCGTCCAGACGGTACGAACTGACGGGGGAGAAGTGGTTCTGTAGCAATATCGATGCAGATGGCACACTCGCGCTCGCACGCCGACCTGACGCCCCGGAGGGGACGAACGGACTCTCGTTGTTTCTCGTCCCACACGAGACAGAAGATGGAATACTCAACGACCAACTGTATCGCCGGTTGAAAGACAAACTCGGGACGATTAGCGTGCCGACCGGTGAAGTCGAGTTCCGAGGCGCCGAGGCGTATCTCGTCGGCGAACCCGAACGAGGGTTCAGGTACATGGCGACGATGCTCAACTGGGAGCGTATCACGAACGCCGTCGGTGCTGTCGGGATTATGGGTCGCTCACTCGTCGAGAGCAAACGTAAAGCAACGAACCGCGAGGCCTTCGGCAACGCAATTCGAGAGTATCCGCTCGTGAAGCGTGACCTCGTCGACATGGCAGTCGACTTCGAGGCGGCACTCGTGTTTGCGATGGAGGCCGGAAAATGGTTCGACCGGTACGAGCGTGACCACGAAAACCGCGACGCATATCGGTTGATGCGCGTGTTGACACCGATTGCGAAGTACCGAACCGCACGGATGGCGGTCGATACTGCCTCCTACGCGATGGAGATTCAGGGTGGAAACGGCTACGTCAGCGACTTCGTCACCCACAGACTGTACCGCGACGCGCAGGTGCTTCCGATATGGGAAGGGACCTCGAACATCCTCTCGCTCGACCTGCTTCGGACGTTCGAGAAAGAAGCGGCCCACGAGGCTCTCGTGTCCCACGTCGACGCACTCCTCTCTTCTGTCGACCACCCTGCCCTCGACGAACTCGCTTCTGTCGTCGCCGAGGAGTTCACCACGCTTCAAACCGCAATCGAGACACTCGCAGACGCAGACGACGACTACGCTCAACACGAGGCGAAGCGACTCGCTGAGTACGTCTTCGACGTGCTCACTGCGAGTCTCTTGGTGTCGAACGCACAACGCGACCTCGACGAATCTGGTGACGCGAGAGCAGTGCTCGTGGCTACGCACTTCGTCCAAACGACGCTCCGAGAACCAGACGGACGAGGTATAATCGACGGCGACGCGCTTGCGCTGGCGTACTTCGACGCCATCGTCGACTACGAATCCGTCGACCCAGGGTCACTCGCGAACCGGGACGGGTAGTAGAGACACGCGGCAGGGCCAGTTTGGGCCTGCGTTCAGCGACTGAACAGTTTATCCATGAAACTTCGGGTCCTCGCACGTTCAGCGAGTAAGACCGAACTGTCGATGTCGTCGACCACGCTCTCTGCGATGGTCCCTCGAAGCAACCGGGAGAGCAACCCACGCTCTGTCGCTCCGATGATAACCATCGACTTATCGGCTGCTGCTCGTTCGATGGCCGTCTCGACGTCTCCTGTCTCGACCTGAAGGGTCGCATCTTCCAAGCCGTGTGTCTCGGCCCACTCTCGGAGGAACGAGTCTCCCTCCTCGACAGTCTCCGCGACGTGTAGCAGTGTCACATTCGAACCGTACGTGGATTGGAGGAGCTTCGCAACCTCTGCAGAGAGGTCCGAGTCTGGACCACCGGCAGTCGGGACGAGGATATCACTCGGGTCGAACCCACGGTCCCTGAGGACGATGAAATCACATGGAACGTCCTCGGTTAATTCGTCTCGTGCGCTCTCTGCTCGGCCCGGGGCACCGTGTGAGTCGGGGCCCCACCCCATGACGACCAGGTCTGCTTCGTGGTCTTTCGCCACGTCGAATATCTCCTCGAACGACTGGTGGGAGACGACTGTGTGTGTTTCGATGTCGACGCCGAGGGTCTCTGCGTCGTCGCGCGCCTGTTCGAGGAGTGTCATCGATTCAGCATCAAGTTCGTCGAGGTGTTCCGCGCCGTATCGAAGCGCCGTCTGGTCGGGAACTGTCACGATGTGAACTGCCTCGACGTATCCGTCATGTTGTTTCGCGATGGCGCTCGCGAGGGTAATCAGGTCGTGTTCGTGTTGTGGATTGGCGAGTGGAACCATCACCTTGTACTGACCACCATCTGGCTGGACCGTCGACGCCGCCGAAACCGCTGCTGACGGCATCTCGTCGGACCGCGAGATGATGTACTGACTCAAGATGCCCCGTTTCGTGGTCTTCCCACGGGCGTACGCCAGATACCACACGAGACCACCCGCGACGAAGACGACAGAGAGGGCGATTTCGACCGGTTCCATGAACGCAATCAACCCGAACGAAGACACGGCTCCGAGAATCGGAACGACTGGATAGAGTGGGACTTCGAAATCTGGTTGATACTCGTCGACGTCGGCTTGTCGCATCACGATGAGTGCGATGTTGAGCATCCCGTAGACGATGAGGTGAAGCACACTCCCGGCTTTTGCGAGCGTCTTGACGTCGCCGACGACGATGAACAAGAGGATGAGTCCACCAGTGACGGCGATGCTCCGGTACGGGGTTGCGAAGTTCGGGTGAATCGCGTTGAGTTTATCCGAGACGAGTTTGTCACGACCCATCGCGAAGTTGATACGTGACGATGCGAGGATGCTCGCGTTCGCGCTCGAAGCTGTCGCGAGTAAGCCGGCGAACGTTAAAAGCGCGACACCGACGCCGGCGAGACCAATTGTGCCAAAGGCAATCTCTGCGACGTCTAAGACGGGGGTGTCTGTGAACTCTGGTGCGAGTTGGGGCCAGTTGATGACGCCCATCAGGACGACCATAATGACCGCGTACATGACAGTGACGATGAGGACGCTCCCGACGACGGCCAAGGGGAGGTTCCGGCCGGGGTTTTTCAGTTCTTCAGCGACGGTGGTAATCTTCGCGAACCCGAGGAACGATACGAAGACGAGTCCAGTCGCAGGGAGTACCGCAGCGGTCCCACCTGTCTCTTCGGGGAAGAACGGTCGAAGTGTCGAGATGTCCGCTTGCAAGAACCCCAGAAGGGAGAAGACGGTCAGGATCCCAACCAGTAGGGTGACGATGACGATTTGGATTCGACCGGTTTCTTTCGCCCCGATGTAGTTGATTGCGATGAACGCAGAACCAGCCAGCAACGCCCCTATCTGGAACGGGGTGAGTCCGAGTGGGCCCAAAGAAAGGGCGGGCAAGGGGAGAAACGATGCGAGGTATTCGCCGAACCCGAGCGTGTAGAATGCACTGGCGAACGCGAGCCCCATCCAGTTTCCCCACCCAGCGACGGAACCGAACAACGGTCCCAACGCGTGGTTCACGTAGTAGTAACTCCCACCGGCCTTTGGCATCGCCGTCCCGAGTTCAGACGCCGAAAGCGCAGTGAACAGCGAGATGATACCGCCGACGACGAACGACAGTGCAACGGCGGGGCCTGCTGCTGCTGCCGCCTGTCCGGGCAGGACGAAAATCCCCGCTCCAATCATCGTTCCAACGCCGATAGTCAGCGCTGACAGCAACCCAAGGTCTTTCGCGAGTTCTTCGTCACCAGACGACATTCACATCACCTCGGCATCGTCCGTTCCTCCTCCCCCGGTTTCATCGCCGTCAGTCTCTGGCAGGGCAATCACCGGCCGCTTGGATTCGGTGATAAGCCGCAACGAACGGTCGCCAGCGAGGAACTGGAGGATGCGTGCCCCTCCACGGGGTCGAAACACGATTGCACTCGCATCTATCTCGCTAGCAACCTCGATGATGCCCGAAACCACGTCCCTCCGATAGACGGTCTCTGTGTTCGCGTTGGGAAACTTCTCGTGAAACGCGGCGAAAGACCGTGCTGCGGTCTCTTCGGATTGAGCAACGGGTGTCTTGTCCGGGACTCCTTCCCCCTTCTCTATAATGTGGAGGACGGTAACGTCCTCGACAGTGTAGCGTTCGAGCGCAGTTGCTGTCTCTCGAGCATCGTCTTCGTCTGCAACCGGAACGACGATCGATTTTGTGAAGGATTGTGTCATGGTGTTACGCGAATTCGAAGCGGCACCGTTCGAGAGAACCACACTCTGGACACGGTTCGTCTACCGGTTCGAGTGTGGTTCCACAGTCGCGGCATTCGACGTGAACCTCCTCGGAAGTTAGCCATCGGCGAAGGTTCGGGATGAAAGAATACATTATGTCGAGGGGTACAGGTCGAAAACCATCGTCTGACGACCACGGGACTCGCCTATCGCCCTATTTTCCGTTCACACGATAGACACATTATCTGGTGTCATCGAGGTGATGGACTGGTCCCGGCCATGGCATGTCAGCCAACGGTCTGATTTTCGTTCCAAAAATAAGTTGACGGGAAATTCACTTAACAGTTTCTCGGGTGGTGAATTATTTTCGCCGTAAAAATTGACTCCGGAATCGTACAGATAGACCCGAGGCGAAATATGACGGGTGGGGGACCCACAAGACACCAGTCGTGAACGAGTGGTGTGGTACGACAGACGTCCGAGGGTAGCACGAGACAAACACGTGATACTTTTTCAAGGGTGGCTGAGGGTATACACGCATGGTCTCCCGTCGAATTGGTGCTGCCCTCGCTCTCCTCGTCCTCCTGAGTGGCCTCTCCGTCGTGGCTGGTGAAACGATACACTCTCCACCGACCATGACGGTGACAAACGAAGACGAGACGAGGTATCGAGTGACGGCATACACGATAGATAGCCTGCAAAAGGCGATGCTGATGAATTTCGCTGTCACGACGAGTGATGGTGACCGGCGACTGGTGACACTCTCTCAGATGGTCTGGCCGCAGGACTTCCAGAACGTTACACTCGTCGACGACGGAATCCCGACTCAACACGTCACCGTCGAACCCGGTGACGAGGAGACGATGACCGTCGAAGCGTGGACACCGGGCAACGTCACTGTGTACGTAGTCGAAGACATCGGCGCCAACGAGACTCACGAACAGACGGAAATCGAGGCGTGTACACGTCGCGACCAAGAGCACACGCTCACGCTCGAAGAGCGTGGTTCGGGTGGGTCGTCTCTGTGTGCATCTCGCTTCGATTGGCTGATTGCCTGAGGTCGGGTATCGAACACGTCTCGTGCCGACCGTTCCGAAGAAAAGGGACGAATCTCGGGAGCGCAGGTCGGTGACAGCGACGGGTTCCTGTTTTATAGTATGGCACTTGAAAATGTAAGAACAATAAATAATTTATCGGTTCGTGATATTCGTTGACCAATGGGCGGTTCTTCTTTTCGCACGCGGTTTCTGGCGGTCCCTGAAAACGTTCTCACGTATTACCTCTACAAATCCACCAAGGCAGTCGAGTTCTACCGGCCGATTATGTACCTCTTTTTTCTCGGACAGGGTCTCACCTTCACGCAAATCGCCATCCTCGAGGCGATTTACAACCTCACGACGGTGTTGGGTGAGATACCAACCGGGTACGTTGGTGACCGTGTCGGCAGACGGAATAGCCTCCTCATCGGGACTGGACTCATCACCGGGGCGCTCGTCGGAATTGGCCTCTCCAGTTCGTTCTACACGTTTGCTGTCCTGTACACCGTCTGGTCGATGGGATACAATTTCCGTTCCGGGAGTGAAGATGCGTGGTTGTACGACACCCTCACGGACACTCTCTCGGAAAGCGAGTTCGCCCACGTCCGTGGCCGAGGTGAGTCAGTCTCGCTGGCAGTCGGTGCGGGTGCTGCTATCCTCGGTGGGTATCTCGGAAGCATCGACCTCTCGTTACCATGGTTCGTCGCCGCGACTGTCACCGCTCTCGGCGTGGTAGTTCTTCGCAGGATGGACGAACCAGAGGCCTACCAGAAGACGAATACTGATGTGTTGCGATTCGACCAGATACTCGGCATCGTCGCCGACGTGTTGTCTCGACGGAATGTTCGTGCCCTCATCCTCTACTATTACGTTCTGTATGCTGCTGTCACCTATCTCGTGTTCGTGTTCTTGCAGCCAATCTTCGAGACGGTCATAGTCGATATCGGCGTCTCGCCCGGTCTGGTCGAGTCACTCCTCGGCTGGTTTTACGCCGGGTACAGTCTGTTCGGTGCAGTCCTCAGTTACTATACGGGCGCAATCAGGGAGTACGTCGGTATCCGAACGTGGTTCCTCGTCCTGCCGTTTGCTGTCGGTGGCGCGTTGATAGGGATGTACTTTCTTCCGATACTGGCTCTCCCGACGTTTCTGGTCGCGCGAGGACTTGCCGACGTCACGCGGACGTTCGCTGGGCAGTACGTCAACGACCGCATCGAGACAGTTGGCCGAGCAACGGTGTTGAGTGCGCTCGCGATGGTCAGTGGTCTCACCGTGATTCCGTTCCAACTCGGGAGTGGGGTCATCTCTGACCTCGTATCACCGCTGTTCGCGTTGGCGGTAGCAGGGGTGGTTCTCGTGGCAGGTTCGGGACTCGTCCTCCTCTGGGAGGTTCCAATCTCAGCCACGCAGTAGAACGTCGTCACGGATTGGTTGTGAGATTGGGACTCTCTTCGGCACAGTTTCGATACGCGTCACCGACTGCTTCGACGTTCGAGTACCACGGCGAGTGAAACCGAGTGTATCGGTGCAACGAGGGTGGTACTCAGGAACCCACCGACGAGTGGGACCTGAGCGAGCACCCAGTACCCGAGTCCGAAGAGAACGACGAGTGAGAGAAGTGGCCAAAATGCTCCCGTAGAGGCTTGGAAACTATGTTTGACCGCGCCGAATACGCCATCGCCTCGAACGAGGAATCCGGGGAATAAGAACCCCCGCACGGAGACGAACGAGACGACGACGAGTCCCAGAAGTGCAAGTGGGAGACTACTGAGTGTCACGGACGTCGGCCCGAGTAATACGGGAACCGACCCGAGCACAAAGAAAACGGCCAGATACCTGCTGAGCGACCCGAGACGCTGCTCAGCTTCTATCGACCGGGAAATCGTCACCCATCCGGCGAGTCCGACTGCTATGAATACGAGAAACTCGAGCGTAATCGCCCCGAGAACGTACGGGATTTCCAGGTCGACGAACGCACTCAATTCTCTGACCGTTCGCGCGGGTCCACTCGGGAAGAACGAGTATTGAACACTGAACGTTTTCCCGACCCATTCAGGCCGGCTTACTGGGATGGAGTCCCACGTTCTGATACCATCTGCGAGGCCGACGACGAACCCTGCAATCACGAATGGCAGGACGAGGACCGGGTCGCTGCGGATTCGCTTGCGCGCGCGTTCGAGTATCGTTCCGAAGGACATCGGTCTCGTGCTTGCTCGTGGTGGCTCGGAATCCTCTTTCGGTTGCGCACGTTCTCCAGCCATCAGTTTGCCTCCCTGAGTGCGACGACTCGTCTGCGATTTGCTGCGTAGAGAACCCCGTCGCCGACGATTGGCGTCGAGAGCGGTACTTCTGACGGTCGATATTCGAACAACATGTCCCCTGACGCAGCGTCGATTGCAACCAACGAATACCCTGCTTCGACTGCGTACACGGTTCCGTCCGCGACGATGGGTGCTGATGGACCCTCGAACGGAACAGTCCAGCGCTGTTGGCCCGTCTCGATGTCGATTGCGTGCAACGAGTCTCGCTCGTTGGCGACGAAGATGGTTCCGTTCGCAACTGCCGGTGTGCTTTCGGTTGCATTCCCATCCGTCGAATACTGCCACACCACAGACCCGTCTGTTTGGTCGAGTAAATACACGAATTCTCGTGACGGGACGACGACTCCCTGTTCAGTCGCGACCGGTGGGAGGAGCAACTGGTCGTCGAGTTCGACCATCCAGACTCGATCGCCTGTCTCGGCCTGATAGGCTGCTGCTTGCCCGGGCCAGTTCGTGGTAAAAACGAGGCCGTCTCTCACAGCAGGTCTGTTGATGTCAGCACTGACTGCGTCGTCTTTATGATGTGTTCTCCGCCAGAGAACCTGACCGTCGTTCGGGTCGAGTGCAGCGATAGAATTTGTCCCGGGAAGTGCCGTGTAAATCCGTCCGGTGGCAGTGACCGGTGTGTCTGCCTTCGCAGGGCCAAAGAACCCACCGCCAGCAGTTTGTGGTCCAGTCCACCGTTCTGTCCCGACGTTCCGATCGAGTAGCGGAATGGTGAACCCACCATCCGCGTTCAGTCCGAAGACGCCCGATGATGCGGTCACTGCGAGCGTGTCACTTTCGTAGACCGATGCCGGTGCGAATGCAGGCGTCGATTGATACGGTCCGGTGTGTCCAAACTTTCGTTCGCCGGAGTCACTGTCGAGTGCGAGGAGTCCGTTTCCGACCGCGTAAAGGGTATCACCACGTCGAACGAGTGACGACGTCCCAAGAAACCAGTCGGTGGCGTCGTGTTTCCACAGTATCTCGACGTCGTCTTTGGGGCCAGACGCTGTCGGATGGTGACCAGTTCCTTCTGGGTCGTATCGACTCATCGGCCACTCGTCTGGAGAACCTTGAGGGGATTCGACATCGTCGGCGACGCTCGCACTGCAGGGTACTCCTGTAATCGAGAGTCCAAGCGTTTCGAGAAATCGTCGTCTGGAGGAGGGCATTCAGATACGTGTTGGCTGACCTGAATGTTGGATGTACCGATTACCCAACAGGCCGTGTGTGACTTCTCTGTGTGTCCCCGGGAAGTTCACGTCCACACAATCGCTTAAGTAACAGTATATAAAATACAAAAGAGATGTCTAACGAAGCACGCCTCGCCTCGCTCGAGATTCAAAACGTCGTCGCGTCGAGTGCAGTGGGCCAAGAACTGGACTTGGAGTCACTCTCGATGGACGTCGACGGGGCAGAGTTCAACCCCGACAACTTCCCTGGACTCGTCTATCGGACACAAGAACCCCGCGCGGCAAATCTGATCTTCCGGTCTGGCAAAATCGTCTGTACGGGTGCAAGTAGCGTCGACGGAGTCAACCGTGCGTTAGAACAGGTGTTCGCAGAACTCGAGAGCCTCGGAATTCCTATCGACGGCCGAGAAGAGGCGACGGTTCAGAACATCGTCTCGAGTGCTGACCTCGGAGTCACTCTCAATTTGAACGCGCTCGCTATCGGCCTCGGTCTCGAAAACGTCGAATACGAACCCGAACAGTTCCCCGGTCTCGTGTACCGAATCGACGAGCCAAATGTGGTCGTTCTCCTGTTCGGGTCCGGAAAGATTGTCATCACTGGCGCGAAGAAAGTCGAATACGCGCGCGAGGCGATTCAGGTCGTGAGCGATGAAATCGATTCGCTTGGCCTCCTCGGCTGAGCGCTGGTCAACTGCCTTCGAAAGGTAATGTCTGCGAATGTAGATGAGACCGAACGCTCACCCCGGGTCGAGGTTCGTCGCGTCTTCTCTGTAAGCGCTGATTAGAATACCAGAAAACGGACGTCGGGTCACAGAGGACTGCAACCTACGACTTTGGATACTCGGGTCGCACCGAACTCGATTCGTCAGCCAACCAGTCTCTTCTTGAGAAATACAACTTTAGGACTTCTACCCGTACGTTCTACTTGCTTTGACCCGAACCCGTGTCACCCTTCTCGTGTTCGTCGCCCTCTTCGCCTTCTCTTCAGCGACTGCCACGACCACGGTGGTGGGAACCGACGTGGAAGACGTGACCCAAGTCGACGACTGCACGACGATTACAGAACCGGGGCGATACGCCCTCGAGCGTGGCATTGTGGGTGGTGGCAACGACGACTTCACCTTCATCTCCCAATCGTGTGTCGTGGTCGAGAGTGACGACGTCGTGTTGGAGGGACGGGGCCACAAGGTCGACGGAACCGGCGTGAGTGACACGACGGGTATCGCCATCGTCGGGATGTCGAACGACACTATCGAGAACGTCACCATCCAGAACGTGACCGTAGCCGACTGGAACCAGGGTGTGTCGGTCCGAAACGCCGACAGCGTGACGGTTCGGAACGTCACCCTTGCCCACAACGCCTTCGGTATGGAGGTCGTACAGTCGACGCGAGTCAACTTGACCAGGTCGTTGGTGCGGGACAACTTGGTCGGAGTGTACGACGACCGAGGAGGCGACGAGATGATACTCACAGGGACAGTGTTCGAAGAAAACTATGCCGGCGATGTCGTCTCAGATGCAGCCAGTTCACGGGGTCAGAGCCCCGACTCGGCGGCAAACCGGACTCGACTGGTACTCGGGTAAACCGTCCCACGTCGGTCACTCACCGTACACTTCTGTTTTGATTGGTTTGGCCCATCTCGGCCACTCGTTGCGCTCTTCGCCATCGAACTCGTCGTCTCCCGACATCGCTTTGAGACTCCGCGCGTCGTCCAGACTCCACACTGCTCCGTCTTCGTGGAACACTCCATTCAACACGCCCATCTGTCGCTGCGACCAGAAGTACGCCGGTTGCAGCATCAGCGACCAAAAGAAGTTGCTCATCCCCAGTTCGGTGAGTATCGGAGCCATGGAGGCATAGTTCGGCGTCCGCTGGTTCCTCGGCTGGGTATTGTGGAACCCCGGTACCGACCGGACTCGTTGCCACTCGGTCAACATCACAGGTTGCGAGAGGACGTCGTCGAGCGACTGGACTCGCTGGACCGCGTTGCGGAACGTCGGTTGACTCGGTGGGAAGTTGTAGTGGAACTGGAACAGATCGAGCCCCCACTTCGCGTAGGTGGAATTCTTCGACATACTCGTCGAACCAACTGTGAGCGGAACGCTTCCGCGCATCTCACGCATCGTCTCGTACATCGACTTCGAGAACTCGATACGACGTTTGTTCCACCCCGGTTCGTTGATGAGCTCTATGGCGAGGAGTCTCTCGTCGTCTGCATACCGATTCATGAACCAGCGAACGAACTCTCGTGTCTCTTCCCAGCGGTCTTTCGACTGTAGAATCTCCTTCGATGGCGACGCGACACCGGTCGCCGTCATCAGGTCGTCGTCGGTGAGGTTCTCTCTCGTGGGTTCGTCTCCGATTCCCTCGAACAGACCGACGAGGGGCTTGATTCCGTAGTCGTCGCTCGTCTGGAGGAAGTCTTCGAACGCCGTCTCGAACGCTGCGGGGTCCTCTCGCCAGAACTCGTAGCTTCCCCACGTCCGAATCGCATTCAGGTTAAGTCGTGTGGCGTACCCGAGGTCACGCTCGGTGACAGCAGGGTCGTAGTCGCGCCACATCTGGTAGAAATTAAACGCTCGTGCAGGGATGTAGATGGCCCCACGGACGCTGACTGGGGCGTCGCTGTCGAGGTCGAGGGATGAATTCACGTCAGTTTCGGGTGTCGTGGTTGGCGTCGGGGTACCACCCTTGGTCGTTGTCGGTGGGCCGGTCGTCTCGGTACTCTCGTCGTCTTCAGTAGGTGGCTGGAGATTGATGGCCGCACAACCAGTAGTTACGGCGATACCGCTCGCGGCACACCACTGCAGGAACACACGTCGAGTACGTCGGTTCATCGGTTCGTCGAACGGTCCTGTTGGAGAGCGACTGTACACCAGTACCGCCCACCGAGTTCGTGAAGGCTGGTCACTAGTGGCATAGTCAAACGACGGCCTTCACCTAAAGAATTATTTCCGAAATCACCACTGTCACGATTGCGATAACCTCGGCACGCTCGCTCGTGTTGCAGAGAGAACTCACTGTGTGGTTGCCACGTGTCTTCCTCAATCGGAAGAAGCCATCTTGGGCGACATCCTTTGAAACGTGGACTCAGGGTCAAACCAAAGCCCCTATCGTACCACCTTCCGGCTCAGCGGTCACCGGCATCTCGTAGACGAAGCTTGGCACGCAACTGGGCAGACTCCCCCAATTGAAATTTTAAATAATTATGTACCTATGTTAACAAATGGGTTGAACCAATGACAGCCGTAACACTTGACGTCGCAAAAGAACTGATTGCCACTGCTGAACAGAAGGCCGAAGAAATTGACGTCCCGATGTGTATCACAGTGATGGACGAGGGGGCGAATCTCGTCGCATTCCACCGAATGGACGACGCACTCCTTGCCAGTGTCGACATCGCACAAAACAAGGCCTACAGCGCCGTGTCGCTCAAACTCGACACAGATACGGTCTGGGAACTTTCACAACCTGGCGAATCGTTGTATGGTATCGGCGATACGAACGATGGGCGTATCGTCACGTTTGGTGGCGGCATCCCGCTGGAAGAAAACGGACGTGTGGTCGGTGCAGTCGGTGTCTCTGGTGGAAGCGTCGAAGAAGACGTCACCGTCGCATCAGCAGCAGTCGAGATGTTTGAATCGTTGTAGGCAGTCGACGACTGTCTCACGAGGGACTCGTCTACACATCTTTCGACAGCACAAGGCGTCGTCTGAAAAGACGATAGCATCCGGCGCGAAGAGAATCTGGAAACGAAACGCGCACCTCTCGCTCGCTCGGGACTCAGTCCGTCATGTCTGCGTGTTCTTCTCCTCCTCGTCTCTCGCCTGCGACCGAGTCCTGTCTGTGTGACCAGTAGAGGAACACGAAGAAGATAGTCGCGAAGACGTTCAACACGAGTTTGTAGTTGAGTTCGATGGACACTTCGGCGACTTGAGCGGACGCCCGTGAGGGGATGAATCCGAGGTCCAAGAACAGGAAGTGAACCACGAACCCGACGACGAGTGACCACCACGTTATCCACGCTATCGCGATGGTCGTCGACGCTGCTTGTTGTGCGCTCTCGACGAAGAACGTCCCGAACGGCTTTGTCGTCGTGACCACACCAATGGCAACTGTGATTACTGCGATGACCGAGAGTATCGCGTAATCTGATCTGTCCATTGTCTCTGTGAGGTGTATCTACGGTTCCTCTCCTAATGCGGTTGTGGCTTTGTAATCGGGAGGTTTCGTGCGCAATTCTTTTGGTTGCGGTGTCTCATCCCTCGCCAAGATGCGGAAGCAAGAGCAGTGACTCGTTGTGGTGGATAGAGGAGATGTCCAATCCGGAGTAACCCGTGCGATGTTCTGTACCCCCGCGTACCGATGTCAGGGGTGACGTCTCGACACGTGAAGTGACGGTACTCGCAATCCGGCCGCTTAGCGTTCGAAAGCACTAGTTGAGATATTTCGAGTTGGTCTCGTCTAGGACGTGCAAGGCAGAATCGACGGGCCCAAGCGCAAACGACGACGGAGGAGAATTGACTTTGTATTCTAAGGTTTCGACACCCACGGCCCGACGAATCTAAGTGAAAATCAGCATAAGAACTGCCGACGTAGGTACGACTGTATGACGACGACCATCACGGTCGATGGAATGAGTTGCGAGCATTGTGAACAGACCGTCGAGAACGCTCTCCGAAGTGTGAGTGGTGTCACTGATGCGTCTGCCGACCGGACGGCCGAACGAGCGAGTATCGACGGCGACGACGAGGTCACTGCTCTCATCGCGGCAGTCGAAGACGCTGGGTACACTGCACACCCCTAAGGCACCCGAATTGGAGAATCCGGCGAACACGCCAGCCATTTCCCGCTATCGTATCCCCCACGGAGGCAGGATTCGGCCAATCCTTGTGAGCCGACAACAATAGACAACGTATGAACGACGATAGCCAAAATCAGTCAAACGGACACCACCGTTCCAAATCGCACAGAAACGGCGACCACGTCCACGAAGCGACCGACGAGTCTGTCCACGCCTCACACGAGGAACACGAAGCCACCATCCACGAAACGGCCGAGGGTCACGGTGGCGGCCACAGGGCGCACACTGACCACACCGGCCACGAACAGATGTTTCGGCGGCGATTCTGGGTATCGCTCGTCCTCTCGGTTCCCGTCATCTACTTCAGTGAGTTCATTCAGGACGTCTTCGGCTACACTGCGCCCGTGTTCCCCGGGAGTGCTTGGATTACCCCCGTCTTCTCGGTGATTATCTTCGCGTACGGTGGCGTTCCGTTCCTCTCGATGGCTCGGAACGAGGTGAAAAACCGCGAACCGGGGATGATGATGCTCATCTCGTTGGCAATCACCGTCGCATTCGTCTACTCCATCGCGAGTCTCTTCATCGAGGGAACGACCCCGTTCTTCTGGGAACTCGTTACGCTTATCGACGTCATGCTGCTGGGCCACTGGATGGAGATGCGGTCTGTTCGACAGGCATCCGGTGCACTCGACGAACTAGCGAAACTCATGCCAGACACCGCAGAACGAGTCACCGATAGTGGGGATACTGAAGAGGTACCAATCTCCACCCTTGTCGAAGGTGACGTAGTCCTCGTTCGACCGGGTGCATCGGTTCCTGCCGATGGGGAAGTCGTCGAGGGCGATTCGTCAGTCGACGAGTCGATGATTACTGGTGAGTCTCGGTCAGTCGGCAAAGACCCCGGGGCAGAGGTTATCGCTGGGACTGTCAACCAAGACGGTAGTCTCCGCGTTCGCGTGACGAAGACCGGCGACGAGACGACACTGGCGGGTATCATGCGCCTCGTCGAAGAAGCACAACAGTCGAAATCGCGGACGCAGTTACTCGCGGACAAGGCGGCAGGATGGCTCTTCTACATCGCGCTCTCCGTTGCGGCAATCACGGGCATCGCGTGGGTTCTCGCAGTCGGGTTCGACATCGGCGTCCTCGAGCGGGTCGTCACAGTTCTCGTCATCGCGTGTCCGCACGCACTCGGACTCGCCGTCCCACTCGTCGTCGCCATCAACACGTCGACTGCGGCACAGAACGGGATGTTGATACGCGACCGCATCGCCATGGAAGAGGCTCGAAACCTCGATACAGTGATGTTCGACAAGACGGGGACATTGACGAAGGGTGAACAGGGCGTCGTGGGCGTCCACGTCGCAGATGGTTGGACCGAGCAACGGGCCTTCGAAATCGCCGCTGGTGTCGAAGGTGACTCAGAGCACATGATTGCTCGCGCCATCAGGAACGCTGCGGAAGAGCGCGGTGTCTCGCGGGTGGCCGTCTCGAACTTCGAGAACCTCAGAGGTCTCGGTGTGAAGGCCACCGTCGATGGTGAAACAGTCCACCTCGGTGGCCCCAACCTCCTCGAGCAACTGGGTATCGAACGTCCCGAGGAACTTGTCGCCTTCGCTGACGAAGCAGGGTCGAATGCGCAAACTGTCGTCTACCTCGTTCAGGACGAATCCAACATCGTTGCGGCATTCGCGCTTGCAGATGTCATCCGAGAGGAGAGTCGCCGGGCCATCGACGCACTGCACGAGATGGGTATCGAAGTCGCGATGCTGACGGGTGACTCCGAAGACGTCGCGAAGGCCGTCGCCGAAGAACTCGGTATCGACCAGTACTTCGCAGAGGTCTTGCCAGAAGAGAAAGACTCGAAGGTCACACGACTCCAATCCGAGGGCAAACTCGTCGCGATGGTTGGTGACGGCGTCAACGACGCACCCGCATTGACACGCGCCGACGTCGGTATCGCAATCGGGTCGGGGACGGACGTCGCCATCGAATCGGGCGATATCATCCTCGTCGACAACAATCCGCTGGATGTGGTTCGTCTCGTCCGTCTCTCGAAGGCGAGTTACCGCAAGATGCAAGAGAATCTCGTCTGGGCTACGGGATACAACGTCGTCGCCTTGCCGCTTGCTGCCGGCGTGTTGGCACCTGTCGGTATCCTCCTGTCACCGGCTATCGGTGCGGTCTTCATGTCACTGTCGACCATCATCGTCGCGGTAAACGCCCGGCGGCTTCGAGGGGTCGACCTCTCGGCGTGAACTCTCGGATGGTCGCCCTGCGAAGTAGCTCGGTCTGTACCAGCAGATCGACCGCACCAGATCGAGTACAGCAGGCACGCGAACGCGAAGTAGAACAGACTGCCTCGGCCGCAGAACTAGATCGGAAGCAGGACCAGAAGTATCGGAAAGACGACCAGCGAGATGAGAAACCCGGTCAGATAGCGACGATCAGTGATGATTCGAGTTTGAATGGTTTCGACAGTTTGGAAGTACGTCGAGAACAGAACCAGTGTACCGACCGTTATGACCGTTCCGACGGCCACGAGTGAGAGCACGATAGCCACGCCTTGAGGGGATTCCAGAAGCACGGCGATGACAATCGTGTCGAAGAAGGTGCCGATATTCGCACCCAGAACGTAGGGAACGATCTCTTGTCGTTTGATGTAATCACGATTGTAGAGGGGGACGACCACCCCAAGTGAGAACGCAACGCTGGTCGTCACACCGGTGATGAGGATGCCGAGTCCAAACGAAGTCCACTTGTGCTGAAATCGACGAAAGAACCGCTTTCGGAGCCATTCCGTGTCGATACGTTTGAGAACCCGATCGAAGAGCATGAGACTGCCAAACAGCACGAGAACGGCTACAACGAGTGACAGGCCCACACCGACGGTATCGACAACTGCTCCCGTCGCTGGGTCGAAGGCCGCCAACGGTTGAAACGAGAGTTCGATTCGGTTACCGACACTCTCGAATCTCGTCTGGAGTCGTGGCAACAGGAGATACCCGAGGGCGGTGGCTGGGAGATAGATCGAATGTGACAAGAGGAAGGTTAGTATCCCCAACCGTGTTGAGTCGCTGAACGAATAGCGCTGTTTCTGGAAGTAATCTAGCGTCCCTATCAGGAGGACGATTGCGGCCCCACCGAGTCGTGAGCCAGCCAGCATCAAGAACAACTGTGAGGCCGTGAGGACCTCGGTTTTGAACAGCGAGACGGACAGGGCCGCTACCACTGACCCGTTGGTGAGTACGTACGTGGCGAGCCAGCTTGCCCCCAGGGCTTGCGCACTCCCGGCGACGTATTGCCTGAAGAACTGTTCGAGTGGAGCGGCCGCGGCCGCTGTGGCTGCACCCAGCAACTGGATTGCGAATAGGAACAGGAACAGAGAGACGGTCGCAGCACCGACTAACGGGCCGGACGTACGCCCTTGTGCTACTACCTTGTCGAACTTCGAATCCACAAGTATTCTGACTTTACAGCCTCGTGGCAGGCGTACAAAGGTTACGCCGTGGGTAGGGAAATTCCCAGTAGGTACACAGTTTCGTGGGATAGCCAGTCTTAGGATTGTATCTGGACAGAACCATGGGACATGTCTATCGTCCGAGGCTGTGAGGAAACTAGGTTCATATTTGTTATAGCGATATTCAATATATGGACATTTTCTCCAATCGCGACTGGATATTACTTGAGCGCGTTGTCTGTGTACGACAACGACATATCTAATTTGGTCAGGTATCTAATACATTTCCCGAATCTCGCGGAATCGTGACACTCAGAACAACACACGGACCGGGAGTTTGGCTTCCAAACCAGCGAGTGGAGAACTCGAGAACGAGGAATACTTAGTACTGTCTGCCCTGTGGTGTGGCCGCAGAATTCAGACCGCACATCGGTCGTTACTTTGATTCTAATTCGACTTCGAGGTCGTTATCCACAGTCACGACGTAGTCCATGTACTCGAAGGTGACTTCGACGGGACCTGCCCGAAAGAGTTTATCGAGTGCCTCTGGGCTAATGGAGTCGTAGAGGGATTGGTGTAGGTCTTTGACGTCGACACCTTCACGCTCGGCGACGGCAGCGAGGACCGCCTCGGTCACAGTTTCCCCTGACATTCGATTCTACTCGTAAATCCAAAATATTCTATTTCAATCACACGGTTTCTCCGCCATGATAAGGGAATTTATCATTGCCTCATTAGGAGACACAGGCTTTCACGGTACCGAGTATTCGTGATGATTGTGGGGATATCCCTGGGTGACGTTTTTCCATGAAACTGAGTCGTGTTAGTCCGATGGAGCAGAGTCTCTCAGGTACCTACTTTCCGAACGTGCGTCATATCATGTCAGAACCCCCTGAGTACGAGAAGTGCGACGTGAGGTCCATCGTCGAGAGCATCCCGACGACGCTTCCGTGGTCGTCAGTCACGGGGAGATGGTGGATGCCGTGGATAATCATCTTGGCAGCAGCGTCGCGGACACTGTCCTGAGAGCCGATGGCCACAACCCGTTCAGTCATGTACTCTGAAACTGCTGTCTCCCCTCCTGAACCTCCCTCTGCGACGAACGCTGCGAGGTCAGTATTCGTGAACATCCCAATCGGTTTGTCGTCCTCGTCGACGACGACAACCGACCCAACGTCCTCAGACAGAAACAACTTCGCAGCATCTTCGACTGCCGTCTCGGCCGTGACAGTGAGAACGCCTGACGTCATGAGTCGTGTGACTGCAGTTCTCTCCTGTTGCATATCTCTATCCTTGTGGGATAATCGTTAATAATTGTCGGCGGTTCAATGTATCGTCTCAATGAAATTCAGTAATTCTTGAAATTTACCTACTCGTGACAGAGTTCCATTTCGTCAGACTCGAGGCGTTGGAATCGTCTCCGTCGCTGCGTCTCGCCACGAACGGGTTGGTTCCCAGTCGAGGAGGTTGTTAGCTTTCGTGATGTCGTACGCAGACGCGTCACCCTCGACAGAACAGGTGGCTGGAACGGTTCCGTAGTAGTCGGTCATCAATTCGCGGAGGGGACGGCCGAGTGCGTTGTCTGTAGCGACGCAGTTGAACGTTTCGTGCCCTGACACGTCGGCCGTAAGCGCGGCTTCGACCATGTCAGCAACGTCACGGACGTCGACGTACGACCAGAAGTTCCCAGCACCTGCTTCGAGGTTCGAGGTGTACTCTTCGTCACGGCACGGATACTCGCCCGGAACTTGTATCCAAGATGGTCGAAGTGACATCACCGGTACGTCGTCTCGTCTGGCGATGGTCTTCCCGATTTCTTCGGCCACCACTTTTGAGAGGCCGTAGTCGTCTTCGGGACGACGCGCGTGCGCTTCGGAAATCGGGAGTTCGTCGGGAACCGGAGTCTCGTCGGCGAAGAAGAAACCATAGGCGCCGTCTGAGGAGGCTTGCACGACGCGAGCCCCGATACGGCCAGCGGCCGTCAAGACACTGTGTGCTGCGAGTGTGTTGTTGCGATACGTGTCGACACCGGGCCTGATTCCAGCGGCCGGAATTGCGGCCCAATGGACGACTGCATCGGGTTCGAGTCTGGTGAGTGTGTCGAACACGCTTCCTTGGTCCGTGAGGTCCAACGCCCGATACGCGACGTCTGGATGGCCATCGTCTCCCGGATGGTCCTGGTCGAGGCACGTGACGGTGTGGTCTTCAGCGAGGTGGTCGACGACCCACCGTCCTGTCTGACCGCGCCCACCCGTGATTGCTACGTCCATGGGAGACGATTCTCGACGTGAATCAAAACAGCAGCGAGTCCTCCCCTCGCCGAGGGGGCGGTGCAATCACTGCGTACTGGGGGTGCTAGACGGACTCCGAAACGCCGTGAGGGCGTCCGCATCTGCACCGTCTCTCGACAGGACAGTTACGATATCGTCTGGCTGGATGACGGTGTCCCCGTGAGGTGTGAGAACACGGTCGTCGCGTTCGATGGCGATGAGGAGGGTATCTCCGTCGAGGGTGCCGTTACGGGCAGCAACTTCGACAGATTGCCCAGCGATGGGTGCGCCCGATTCGACCGTGACTTCCACGACGCTCGCGTCCCCAGTGAGACTGATGAAGTCGTTTGGTTCAGGAGAGGGGTTGTTCCGGTCGTCCGGATTGAAGGGACCGTAGGGGGCGAAGAGTTCCTCTTCGAGGAGGTCTTCGTCTTCGATGTGGATTCCGATGTCGGTGAGTTGTCGTGCGACCCGGCGAAGGTCACTCGTCGTCTCACCGACTGCGAGGACGTGCAGGTTGCGACGACCAGTCATCAGTGTACGCACGTTGATGACGCCTGGAATCGCCCGTGCTTCGTGGGCGAGTGCTTCCCGTTCGGTGACGGGGACGTCACAGAGGTAGAGATTGGAGAGTTTCCTGCCGGCACGCTCGAAATCGACCTGTGTGGTGTAGCTACGGATGATTCCGGCATCCTCGAGCCTGTGAATTCGGTTTCGGATGGTCGCGCCCGAGACGCCGGCTTGTTCTGCGAGTGTGCTGCTGGTGGTGTTTCGAGCGTCGTCCATGAGCGCGTGTAGGATTCGTCGGTCGATTTCGTCGAGACGATGGTCGGTATTTCGGTGTGACATTGTCGTTACGGGCTCCAATCTCGGTTTCAGAAGTAGTCTACCCGACACAGGTGGATAACGTTTGCTCAGATGGCGGCCAGTTTTTGAATTCCAAGTGTCCGGGTGAATCGTGGTTTCGCACGCGTCTCGCAAATGACCTCAGATGGACTTACCGACGACGTTCGTTGGCGAGGAGGGTACTGTCCTCTCGACGTGACACTGTCAAGTTCACCAGTGTATTTCGGAATCAAAAATACAAGGCCTAAAATTTACGAAATCGAAAATACAAAGGGAGAACTTATTGCTACTCGAAACAGAAGGGGGGCCATGGACAGAGAGATTGATATGACTCAACCAGACGAACGCCTCGCAAACTTCGGTGGGAATCGAAAGCCCCACGCCCACCAGCACGGACTGTGGTCGACACCAGTCGGCCGAGAACAGATCTGGTTCCTACTCGAACCCAAGTTCAGCGGGGGTGGGTGACGCGATGGGCCTTCTCGACCACGTGGTCGTTCCGATTGCTGACGAGACAGACGCTGTCGAGACTGCAGACGCGTTGAACCTGTATCTCGATGGAGTCAGACGGGTCACGGCGATTCACGTCATCGAGAAAGGTGGTGGCGTCGTCGACAAAGCCCCCATGGAAAAACGCCGGGCGGACGCAGCACACTACCTCTCGGTCTTCGACGTCCAACTCGGCGGCAGCGTCGACATCGATATGCGGATGAGTTTCGGAACGAACGTCGCCGAGACGATTCTCGAGACTGCTGAAGACGTCGAAGCGACGGCTATCGCATACCGTCCTCGTGGCGGGAACCGACTCGTACGATTACTGTCGGGTGACACGGGTGCCCGCCTCGCGACCAATGGGGAACTGCCAGTCGTTTCACTCGGGAAGCGACCCAATATCGAGGCGATATCAGGCAACCCATCGAGTGACACGGACACGGAGGTTCGCGGATGACGGAAGAAGAACTCGCCAAAGACCTCGGATTGCTTTCAGCACTCACCATCGGCATCGGGACGATGGTGGGCGCAGGCATCTTCGTCTTACCGGGTGTCGCGGCGCAGACCGCTGGACCGGTCGTCGTCGTCTCGTTCATCGTCGGAGGACTCGTTGCGCTGGTGAATGCGCTCTCAGTCTCCGAACTCGGGACGGCGATGCCGAAAGCAGGTGGCGGTTATTACTACGTCAACCGCGCACTCGGACCACTGTTTGGCTCCATCGCAGGCCTCGGTGACTGGGTCGGCCTCGCGTTCGCCTCGGCGTTCTACAGCATCGGCTTCGGGCAGTATCTCGCGACGCTCGTCCCGATGCCAAACCTCTGGATGCTCTCTGACGTACAAGTCGGCGCGCTTCTCGCCGGTGCTATCTTCGTCGGAGTCAATTACATCGGTGCGAAAGAGACCGGTAGTGTCCAGACTGTCATCGTGACGATTCTCCTCGCGATTCTCACACTCTTCGCGGTGCAGGGATGGCTCTCGTTCGACTTCGAGACGCTTCTCGGGGACGGTGGACTCGCCCCACTCGGATACGGTGCGATACTTCCGGGAACTGCGCTGGTCTTCGTCTCCTTCCTCGGATACGCGAAAATTGCAACGGTCGCCGAGGAACTCAAAAACCCCGGACGAAACCTTCCACTCGCCATCATCGGGAGTGTCGTCATCGTGACGATTCTCTACTCGATTCTCGTCACCATTATGCTCGGTGTCGTCCCGTGGCCAGAACTGAGCCAGAGTGCCCCCCTGACACAGGCGACGGAACTCGCGTTCCCCGGCGGACTCGCCGTCTTCGCCGTCACTATCGTGACGCTCGGTGCATTGCTGGCGACGGCTTCGAGTGCTAACGCGTCGATTCTGGCGTCTGCTCGAATCAACTTCGCGATGGGCCGCGACCGAATCGTCACGAACTGGCTCAACGAAATTCACCCGTCTTACGCGACACCGTATCGGTCGATTCTCGTCACAGGGGCTATCATCATCGTCTTCATCGCGGCCCTCGGGCGAGACATCGAAGTGCTCGCGAAGGCGGCGAGCGTCCTCCACCTCGTGGTCTACGCACTGATGAACGCCGCACTCATCGTCTTCAGGGAGACTGACCCGGAGTACGACCCAGCGTTCACGGTTCCACTCTACCCGATTACACCGGTCCTTGGCATCGTCCTCTCACTCGGACTGCTTGCGTTCGTCGGCACGCAGGAACTCCTCTTGTCGGGAGTGTTCGTCGTCATCGCGGTGGTGTGGTACTTCGCCTACGCACGCAAGAACGCGTCTCGACAGGGGGTACTCGGAGAGTACATCCTCGACCGTGGTACCGAACTTCCCCCCGCTCTCGTCGACGCTGCGGCGAACATCGCCCCCGACGGGGCCACCCGTGTCGACGACACACCCAAGACGATGGTCGCAGTCTCGAACCCCCTCACAGAGCACGCGCTGGTGAAACTCGCTGCAACTCTCGCGGCACACGAAAAGGGGAGTCTCCTCGCCACGCACGTGATTCAAGTCCCGGACCAGACGTCACTCCAGGCCGCCGCAGAACAACGCGACCGTATCTCGACGACATCGAGGCAACTCCTCGCCGACGCACGCGAAGACGCCGAGGAACTTGGCGTCAGAGTAGAGACGCGAACGGTTCTCTCGCACCAGGGTCTCGCAGAAGTGTTCGACATCGCACGTGAACACGACATCGACACGCTCATTCTGGGCCACGGTGGCGCGAAACTCGCCGGTGGCCGTGTCGAAGGCCCACTCGACGAACTCACCCACGACCTCCCGTGTGACGTGCTCGTCCTAGACGGCCAACAGTTCGACGCGACGGAGATTCTCATCCCGACTGCTGGTGGTCACTCGTCGGACCTGTCGGCGACAGTCGCACTCGCACTGCAAGACGCCGTTGGAGCGAACGTCTCGGTGTTGCACGTGAGTGACGACATCGGCGAGGGACGTGAATTCGTCGAGACGTGGGCTTCAGAACACGGGTTACAGGACGCCGAACTGCTGGTCGAGACTGGAGACGTCGAGACCGCTATCGAACAGGCGAGTGCCGGTCGGACCCTCGTCATCATCGGTGCGACGGAACGAGGACTGTTGTCTCGACTCGTCGGTGGAGCACTCGAGCTTTCGGTCCTCAACGACCTCGAAACAACCGTGTTGCTCGCCGAGCGACCACACGAACGGTCACTCAGAGAACGGCTATTCGGGTAACCGCCGATTAGCCCGCTGTCATTCGACGACAGCCTGTTCCACTCTGGAACCTCTTTCGGACGTATCGTCTCGACTTTGTCGTCGTAATATCGGGGCGCAGACACCAGTAACAGTCGAATTCAGCTCTGTCGTTCGAACTTGTAGGTCACGACTTCGTCGCTGTCGTCCCACTCGAACGGGCCGGGGTGGACGCGTTCCATCCGCTGTTTGTACGCGTCGAGTGTCGGCGACCCCTCTCTTTTGGCGTCTTCGTCGGTGAAGTCACCGAGCGTGCGTTCTACGACACTGACTATCTCGAACGTATCGCTCCCGATTTCGAACGAATCACCTTCGTCTGCGTACCGTGTCGTCGCGCCGCGAGTAAGTTGCGTCACGTCTCCTGCTGCCACTGATTCCTTGACACGGTCGTTCGGAAGGAGGTCGTCGACGTCGATTTCGGACATGCCTTGCAGTACGGACGCGCCGATGAAAAACCTCACCGCGTCGGTACCCTACGTCTGTTCTATCGTCTGTGCGACACGGAATGCCGTCTCTTCGTCGTTCCAGTTCGCGACGAATTGGATACCAACTGGCTTGCCGTCGACTCCTTCGGTCGGGACAGAGATGGCTGGGTGTCCACTGCAATTGAACGGTGCCGTGTTCTCGACGGTTCGCAGGAGTCCCTCGATGCCTTCGATAGTTCCGAACTCCGGAGCGGTCACCGGCGTCGTCGGGGTCACGAGTACGTCGTACGTCTCGAGAGCGTCGCAAACTGTCTGGGTGAACATTCGCTGGAGACCTTTCGCAGCGACGTATTCAGTGCCATCGCCGTCCGCGAGGACGCCGTTCGTGACGAGCATCTGCACGACGTTTTCACCGAAGGCTCCGTCTTCGTTCGCCGCCGCCAATGCTGCTCGAAGCGGTTCTGTCGTTCCAGTCCCAGTCGCGTACGAAGCGCCGTTCTTCCCGACGAAGGATGCAAATTCGAGCCCAGCGATTGAGCCGACGACGGCCGACGCCATCTCGTAGCCCGGCAACGATGTCTCTTCGACGGTGGCACCGGCGTCCCGAAGTTTGTCGAGGGTAGTTTCGATAGCTTCGACGACTCCCGGCTCCGAGGTATTCATCGCCTCGGAGACGACACCCACGTGGAAATCTTCGACCCCATCGCCGAGAGAACCGACGTACTGTCTCGGTTGTGGAGACCCGCGCGTCGAGGGGTCGTTTGCGTCCGGACCAGCGATAACCTCCAACACACGGGCCGCCGTTTCGACGTCCGATGCGAGTGGCCCGACGTGGTCGAGTGACTGCGAGAGGTCGACGACGCCGAACCGAGAGACGGTTTGATGTGTCGGCTTGACACCGACGACCCCACAGAACGACGCGGGAATCCGGACTGAGCCACCAGTGTCGGTCCCGAGTGCGGCGTCGACGATGCCTGCGGCGACGGCCGCACCGCTACCACTCGATGAACCACCCGGTACACACCCCTCTGCCACAGGGTTCTCGATTCGGCCGTGAGCACAGGTTTCACCGGTCGTGAAGAAGGCGAACTCGTCCATATTGGTCGTTCCAACCAGCGATGCCCCAGCATTTCTCAGTCGCTCGACGACTGTGGCGTTGTAGGGTGGTTCGTACTCGAACCCGGGTGACCCACACGTCGTCGGGACACCCGCGACGACGATGTTCTCCTTGACCGCGACGTCGAGTCCAACGAGGTGGCCGCTTCCCCCACCGAACTCGAACTGGTAGCGGAACGCATTGTACGGGTCGTCTCCTGCCGCGATGCTCGTCGGAGAGTCCCCCGACGGCGTCGTCGGTGGGAAGATTTCGTACTGTGCTGCTTGTTCAGTCACTGCGTTTTGAAACGCCGCGACTCCAGCATCGTCGAGTTCGATTCCGTATCTTCGTGCGACTGCACGCACCGTCGACTCAGTTCCCTCCACCATGACGTGTACCATCGTGCCTCATATATATGAAGATTAGTTGACTTCATTTGACGAACTACGCTGAATGGTGGCAACACGCGGCGTAGTTCTATGGGTGACGTCGTCCAATTTTGAGTGATGCTGGACCCCGCCGGGTACTGGAAAGCGTTCGTCCTCATCGCTCTCTTCAGCGTCGCAGTTAGTGGTCTTTGGCTGGTCTCAGACGGAATCGTGACTGACGCTCAGCACCCCCGGGCGATTGATTCGTGTACCACGATAACAGAACCGGGGCGATATGCACTCACTGCCGACATCACTGAGAGCGAGGCAGATACCTGCATCCGAATCCAGACGCGCGGCGTCCACCTCGATGGTCGGGGTCATCGTGTCGACGGTGTCGGCGAGTTCGGAACTGCCGGTGTGGTCGTCCGTTCGACCGATGACCGACCAGTCGAGAACGTCAGTGTGCGCAACGTGACGGTCACTGACTGGGACGACGGCATCCGCTACATCGGCGTCGTCGACGGGGCCGTCGTAAGTACGACGACCGAGAATAACCGCGTCGGTCTTTCGTTGCTCGACGCCTACGATACCCGGGTTGCGAACAACGTCGCCCACGAAAACCGGCTTCGGGGTATCTCGCTGTTCGAGTCTAGCGCGAACAACACAATCGTGAACAACACCGCAACCGACAACGCCCTGTTCGGCATTCACCTCGTCGAAGGCGGCGTGCGAAACAACACACTCGTCGGCAACACGGCGTCGAACAACGAGTTCGGTATCGTCCTCATTGACGCTCACGACAACACCTTGGCCGAGAATACAGTAAGAGGAAACCGGATTGCCGGTATATGGCTGTCTGCTGCCCGTGACAACCAACTCAGTCGTAACACAGTCTCGAACCGTTTCTACGGGATATTCCTCGCCGACCGCTCCGCCAAAAATGGAGTATCAGACAACGAAGTCGTGTCGAACACAGTCGGCATTCGACTTCGGTCCAGCGATAGGAACCGCATCGTGAACAATTCGGTCCGGTCCAGTAGCGACAACGCTATCCTCCTGATATCGAGTGACGATAACGTCGTAACCGGAAACGTCGGTTCGGACAACACTCGTGGTGTCACACTCACCAGGTCGACTGGGAATTCGGTCGAGAACAATACGGTTTCAGAGTGACTTCCAGAAACACATCGTCTCGAACAGGCAGTACAGATATCCATCTACGTTTGTCAAATCGAATTTCTATCTATGACATCTTCCACGCGGTGAACGGGGCGGTTTCCTCACACTGGGGGGTACTGGTCATCGACTCACGATGGAAACTCGGGGGTTCGTGTACTCCTCGTTGGGAACTGAGCGTGCTGACTCCGACCAGTCATGGTCGTTCCACTTGAGGATACAGGCTGTACAGTCGACCGTGTTACCATCGTCTACTTGACGGTGAGTTCACCGGTTAGAACAACCTGTAGAGACGGATCTCTGAAAAATCACAGGGTGCGCCTCGCTCACTGGGTCACCTGCACATCAGTGATTACGAACTGTGCCCCACCATCGTCGCTGTCGGTCACATTGATTTCCCAATGGTGAGCATCAGCAATCTCTCTCACAATGGCCAATCCGAGCCCAGTTCCTACTTCACCTGTTGTGTACCCAGGGGTGAACACCTGTTCTCGGGTTCCTGCTGGGACTCCCGGCCCGTCATCAGCGACAAAAAACCCGGCTCTGTCGTCAAGGCCCCCCACGCGGATTTCGACATCACGCCCACCGTGTTCGATTGCGTTTCTAATCAGGTTTTCAAGCAGTTGCTGGAGCCGGCTGGAGTCTGCGTGGAACGACAGGTCACTTTCAATTGTCAGTGTTGCCTCAGACGTATCTATGACTTCCCAGCATCTGTTTGTGACTGATGAGAGTGTAACTACTTCTGTCTCTGCCAGAGGCTGCCCGTGACGCGTCTGCGTCCACATGTCGTCAATGAGGGTCTCCATACGTTCGAGTGCCTGCTCCGCTTTGAGGAGATGCTCGCTGTCGTTTTGCTCTCGTTCGAGACCAAGTCGACCGCTCACGACGTTGAGTGGGTTGCGCAGGTCGTGACTGAGAATGCTGGCGAAATTCTCAAGGCGTTCGTTTTGGCTCTCAAGTTGTTGTTCTCGCTCAACCCGAGCAAGTGCGACTTGTGCGTTTGCAGCTAATACCTGTGCAAGAGCCACGTCGGTCTCATCGAAACCGTCAGCGACAGGGGAACTTAACAACAGTACGCCGTGCTCGCCCAGTGGGAGATACAATTCACTGAGAAACGGTGTGTCCTCATTCATCACACCATCCTCTTCTGGAATGTTCGAATGGATTTCTGGTGTGCCAGTCTCGAAAGCCTCCCAAGCCAACCCTTCTCCCTTCGAAATTGAGGGCGGGGTACCATCGAATATTGTCTCTACCTCGTTCGACCACGCAACAGGGACGAGGGCGCTAGTCGTCGGATCGTGCAGATGAACGCCATTTATCGGTAAATCGCACACCTGAGTCGCCGTCTCAGAGGTAAGTGTGGCTACTTCTTCGGCACCCTCTGCCGCGAATAAATCTCGGGTAGCTGCTAAAAGGCCTTCCAGAGCTTGCTGGCGTTCCTTGCGGGTTGTAACATCACGGAACACACCTGCAACCAGCTGCTGGTCACCCAATTTGAAGACCTGGGCGTTGATTTCGACAGGGATTTTAACTCGATTCTTAGTTTCGACGTAGACATCTGAACCGTCGGGAAGCTGGTCGATGATTGCCCGGTCTGAATCAACGTGGTTCGTGAAAAGTTCTCGATATCGAGTGATTTCATCCGAGGGGTGGAGGATGTTCTGCGGTTCTCCGATGAGTTCCCTAGGCTTGTAGCCTAGCAGTTCATACACCTGTTCGTTAGCGTCGACAATCTCACCAGATGAGACAGCAGCGACGACGACGGCGTCCGGGACGGCCTCGAGAACTGTTTTGTATTTCGCTCTCAGTGCTTTCTGGTCGTCTATATCCCGTACGGCCGCCATCACGTACTTCTCACCACGACTCTCGAGTGGTCCTAGCGAGATATCGACTGGAAGTAAGGTGCCATCCTTATGACGACCAAAGAGCTCAATTTCTGCACCCATAGGCCGTGCTTGGGGATTTTGAAAATACGCCTCGCGCTCTGTGATGTGGGTCTCACTGACACCCTCGGGAACTAATTTCTCGATTTCCTCGCCGATCAGTTCATCGGGGGCGTACCCGAATAGTTCTTCCACACGGGCGTTAGCATAGCAAATCTCTCCTTCAGAATTGACAAGGAGCATTGAATCCGGGGAAGCATCTATAATGGATGCGACCGATTGCTCGTCAATCGGAAAGCCCTGGCACATTCGGTATTGCTACTAAGCAAGACCTGTCGATTAAGCATTCTGATATCGCCGACATGGTAGAGTTCATCGAGCAGTGAGTGCTCGTTGTACATAGGCTGTTAACGTCCCAGCTTCGAGCAGCAATGATGTCACTGAGGAGAATTCGAGCTTCCCCTGGCGTCGATCGACCTCTTCGAACAACCACTGAAAGGAGCGGTACTTCATGCGGTCTCGATTGTCACTGACTCCAAAATCACGTCGTTGACCGGCCGGTCAGCGTCGTCGGTTTCGACCGCTCCAATCGCTTCGACGACAGCCATCCCCTCGATGACTTGTCCGAAGACGGCGTGTCGGCCGTCGAGATGTGGCTGTGCGTCGAGCGTGATAAAGAACTGCGACCCGTTCGTGTCGGGACCGGCGTTGGCCATCGAAACCACGCCGGGGCCGTCGTGTCGGAGCTCTTCGTGGAATTCGTCGTCGAATTGGTAGCCTGGGCCGCCGCGGCCGGTGCCGGTCGGGTCTCCAGTCTGAATCATGAAGTCGTCGATGACTCGGTGGAACAGGACGTCTTCGTAGAGCGGTTCGCCGTCGACGGACTCACCGGTTCGAGGGTCGACCCACGGTTTCGAACCGGTAGCGAGACCGACGAAGTTCTCGACCGTTCGGGGTGCGCGGTCACTGTAGAGTTCGACTACGATGTCACCTTTGGTCGTTTGCAACGTCGCCGTGGTCTGCCCGTTTCCCCGCGTTGACTCGGTGGACTCGGACGTTTCGCTTTCGGTGGGTTCCCCACTCTGCGTTGCCTCGTTACTCGATATGCATCCAGCGAGGGTTCCGCCGATGCCAGCGGTGGCTAGCCCGAGAAGAGAGCGTCGTCGTAGTTCCATTGCCGCTGCTTGATGACAGGAAATCATGAACGTAGCGGTACGTGGTGGCGATTGAGGAACACGTCACGAGTGATGTCTTCTCGGATGCGTACCGGCCAATACTGTAGCATTTAATGGCTGTGAAATCAGGTATGATTTATATGGCCTCACAACTCGTTCTGGCCCTGCTGGCGGGTGTATTTGCTGGAGCCCTGTTCAGTGTCATAAAAATACCAATTCCGGCACCACCCAATCTCGCTGGAATTCTGGGGATTATCGGGATATACTTGGGTTACAAGGGAATCGAGGTGTTGGGGTTCCGTATCGATATTTCAGCGGTACTCACGTCACTATTCTGAGTGACTGATGCGACTTCGGACGGCGAGTCGACGTGAGTGATACCACCGGTGGTTCACCGAGGGACAACTGCCTACGAGCACAGGCCGTCTGCCGACATCGTCTCTAGAACTGTCTCGGATACCCCTTCGAAGAGAGACGGGGGAGTTCCAGACACGGTACAGATGACGCCTAGGATCCCTCAACCGGAGTGAATGCGACATAGTTCAAATCGCGACTTGATAGTACGGGAATAATAACACGGTAGCGGACGTTCTGCCAACTGCATGAGTTCCCAACCTCCCTTCGGCGTGCTGCACCTCGCAGATACGCCACTGCCCTCCACACGAATCGGCACCGTCACTAAACGGGTCTCTCCCCGAGAGACATCCGAGGCCACTGCGCCGGTGAACAGACGATGACCCGCCGCATATTCGTGGTCGGCGCGGCGGTGTTGGCGGTCACCCTCGTCGTGTCGTCGATTGTCGCGCCAGTCGCTGCGGCCGATGATGAACCGACGTTCGCCAAAAACATCACGACCGTCCAATCTGGCGAGACGGTCAACGTGACTGTCCTCACCCCCGGTGACGACAGCGCAACTGCCGTGGTTACCGTAGGGTCGAACGAATCGGGTTTCGTTGCCCGCGCGTCGGTGGTCGATACGAACGGCGATGGGCGGGTTTCGCTCCTGATGAACACCTCCGAGGCGGGGACCGGTGACGCCTCATCATATCTCTCGGTTCCGGAGGGTGACGAACTGCGCTCGGCCGAGCAGGTCACGTCGAACCTGTCGGATTCTATCGACCCCGGGGCGTACGACCTTGCCGTTGGGCCGTCGGACGAACCGACAGATATCGGCACCCTCGTCGTCGAGTCACAGCGTGTCGACGAGCAGACGACGACGGCCGAGGCCCCGTCACTTCCGGGTGACGCCGCCGACAGCGACTCGATTACCGTTGTTCCCTCTGAGGACCGCATCGTCGTCGACCCGGAAGCGGAGCAGACGATTCGCGGTGAAACGACCTTCGAGGCGGGGACCAACCTCTCGTTCCGTGTCAAAGCCGTCACCGGCCGAAAGTACCTGCAAGCGAGGCAAGTGTCGGTGAACGAGTCCGGTGAGTTCAACGCGACGTTAGACTTTTCAGTCGCCGACCCTGGGTCGACCTTCGAACTGGTCGTCGTCGGCCCCGGCGAGACACGTGAGTCAGTCCCCGGTCGGGTCAACGGCAGTTGGGTCCCTCCCGAGGACGGTACTGACGGCGACACCGATAGCGAGGACGACACTGAGACGGACGATTATCCGCTCCCAGCAGACGGTGACGACAGCGACGCGATTACCGTCCTCCCCACTGAGGATAACTTCTCGCTCGAATCGGCGACTGGCAGGGTCGTCCACGGCGAAACGTCCCTCGAACCGGGAACTGAGCTAACCATCCGTATTCGCTCGATAGAGGGCCGCAACTTCATCAAGAGCGCCGACACCGAAGTCGGCGAGTTCGGGACCTTCAGCACACGATTCGATTTCGATGGGGTTCCGAGCGGGACGACGTTCGTGCTTCGGATCGCAGGGCCTAACGGGACCGTCGAAGAGGTCCCTGGCCGTGTCGTCGACTGTGAGTCCGACTGCACCGTTCCTGAGACGACGGTGTTCCCCGTGGACGGATTCGGCGTCGTTGCGGTCACAGAAACCAGTCAGACTGCCGAAGCACGCATCCCAATTCGGCTCGACGAACGGACAGAGGCGACGCTCGTCGTCGGTGGTGACTCGGTCAACTACCGGACCGGAATGACCGTCCGTGACGGTAACGGTGATGGACGTATCCTCGTCGTGTTCGACAGCGCAGCAGCGGGCGACGAGGCACCGACCCTCCGTGTCGTCTCACGCGGTGACTCGGGCGAGCGCGCTATCGAGGAGACCGACCTGCCCCGACTCATCGATGCGGGGTCTTACCCCCTCACACTCTACGCAGGCACTGACACGACCAAAAATCCCATCGACACTGGTGAACTGGTAATCGGTAAGGCGTCGAACGACGTGGGGACTGACTCCGACCGGACGACTGCCGAGTCGACGCCAGCACTCGATCCTGATTCCAGTGTGTCACCAGTCGATGGACGAATAGACGCTCGCCTCTTTAGCATCGGTGGTCTCGCCATCGGTGGCGTCCTCGCAGTTCTCGGCGTCGCAATCATCCTCAGACGCTCCTGAGGACCCACGCCCCAACAGCCGTTTCACTCATCGTCTCCGGGTCGAACCCCCGTCAGTCGAACGCCCGCGCGGCCAGCGCCACCGCGAGGAGGCACCCAAAGAAAAAGAGGACACCCGGTTCGACCACATCGAAGACGAACCAGCCGACTGCTTCTCCCGGACCCGCACTGGGATTCCATGAAGCTGGCTCGATTGCGCCGCCTCCGACCGGTGTCCGCAACAGACGCTCCGCTCCCCACTGGACGAAGAGCGCGGCGAGTGCGAGCACCCCGATACCGGCGACGAGGTCCGTAATCGACTGTCGTACCCGAGTTCGGCGTTCTCCGTCACCGACGAGGACGATTGGGTCGTTCGCCGGCGCGTACACCGACATTTCGTTTCCCTTCTCAGAGTACCGGACGTCGATAGACTCGACGAGTTCCGCTTCCTGGAGCGCCGAGAGGTGATAGTGGACGTTTTGGACCGACGTGTCGAGGTGCGTCGACAACACGGAGGGTGTCGTCGGTTCCTCGAACAGTGCCTCGAGGATTTTTCGCCGAGTCTCCGATGAGAGCGCGTCGATGACTTCGCCCGTCTCCTCGGAGTGGACCTCGATTACCCGCGGGCGCTCGTCGGCAGTCGGGGTCTGGGGTTGCAGTTGGTCGATGAGTCCAGACATTGTTGCTGGGTGATATGTGGAGCCCTGTTACTAATCCCTACCTGTAGCTCAAGCGTGTGTTTGAACTTTCGTTCGTCGCTGTCGATACCGCGCGGACCGGTGCGATGAGGCCGTGACCGCCAGCGTGGTCGACACCGTCTGGGCCGACGTCGGTTGCCGTGGTCTCCAAGAGTGCTTCGACCGCGCGTGGTGAGAGCTCCGGGTGTGCATCGAGGACGAGCGCGGCGACTCCAGCAGCGTAGGGCGCGGCGGCCGAAGTTCCGACGAACGACTCACCCGTGCGGATGGCCGACATGCGGTCGGGGGCGACGATATCGATTCCGAGTCTCCCGTCTTCCGTTGGTCCACGAGCACTAAACGGTTCGATTCGCCGTGCGTTGCGGTCGTACGCGCCGACAGAGATGACACCCCGGGCAGTCGCAGGGGCGACGACGCTTCCCTTACTATCACCATACTGGAGGTGAGTGGTCGGCGAGACAATCGTCAGTCGGTCACCAGTCGCCTCTGACGGCCCACGAACTACGAGAAAGTGTTGACCGGGGTCGACGCGAGTGACGAGTCGCTGGGTCCGAGAGACGCCCTCGACCGGCGACGAACGGGCGACGAGTTCGGTCTGTCGGCCGTCGGTCCGGTATAGTTCGAGGACGTACCTCCCCCCGGATTCGGTGTCATCCGTGATACGAGTAGCACCCCGGGTAGCGTCGTTGTCACCGTCTCTGCTCTTGTCCCACGAGAGCCACACTCGAACCGACCGCGTGTCTCCCTGCAAGAAGTTACGCGTCCCACCCTCGAAATGGAGGAGTTCGTTCCTCGTTCGGTCGTATCGCCCGGACCAGTGGCCGCGGGCGACGTTGCCGGCAGGTGCGACGAAGACGGTGTCCTTCCTGACCGCGCTCATCGCTGCACGAGACGCGGGTGAGCTGCCGTCACCGGCACGCCCGAAAAAGGAGACTGGTGCGACGATGACGTCTACGTCCTCTTCTACGAGCCACGCGATTGCTGCGCGATAGCCTGCGACATCGTCGAACGACGCTAGGTAGAGGTCAGCATCTGGGGCGACGTGAGCGACGACTGCTGCAGAAGCGGTACCATGGGTGACGTCGCCGTTATTGCTGCCGAACGTGCGTGTCGCGGCGACCTGACCGTTGAGCGCCGGGTGGTCGGTATCGAATCCGGTTACGTCGACCACGCCGACGGTCACGTTCGACCCGTTGTAGCCGCGTTCGTGGAGGCTCGCGATTGCGGGGTCAGTCGACGCCGTCGTCGCGGGTGGCGACTGCTGGGTGGGTGCTGTCGTGATGGCGAGGACGCTAATTGCGACCGTAAGTGAGAGCACGGTGAGACAGCCGACGAGGAGAGCAGGTCTCGATTTCGGGTCCGAGAACATCCCGATTCGGTCGATTCATATCATCGAGTCGTCAAAACTCTGCTGGTGTCGATGTCCGCACGAACGTCTAAGCCTCGGTTTGGACGTGTATGCGGTCAGCACATTTGTTGCAGATTTCTCGTCCGCTTTTTCGGGTACCAAGCCTCATTACGATAGCCACGAATCCAATAACGTATGTTCCGGCAGGCCCGTGAATACGGTCCGGTCTTCTTGATACCGCTGGCGTGGGGGTTCGTGACGGCCGCACATCTTGGCGTCGTTAGTTCGTCCACGCTGTTCATCGCTCACGTCGTGATGGCGGCTCTGCTGGCAGTGTTTGCTGTGACCGGACGCCAAGACATGCGGGAGGGCGTCCTCTACACGTGGTGGTTGGTAATCGCAACAGGGTTCGTTGCAACGGTCACCGGTGCAGTCGGCTTTCGTATCGGGTCTTCGGGACCGTTCTTCCAAGGCGTCGCTTTGTTCGGGTGGATGCTCCTGCCCGCCATCGGGTTCGTCGATACCGGACGGCGTGTTTCTGAACGTGCTTGGGTGTACTTCGGTGGTGCGACTGCGTGTGTGGTCGGTGCGGCGACGTATGCTCTCGGTCTCTTGGGTACTCTGCCCGTTGGTCTGGTTGTCGGCCTCGTGTTGGTCGGTGCCGGACAGACGCTTGCAATCATCGACGCTGCCTTCGGGTACGATGCAATCGACACCGACCGTGGTGTCTCCGATGGCGGTTCGGCCTGACTACGTCACGTTGTGATTGTCGACGTTCTCGCTCTCTATGGCCCACCTCGACAAACTCCAGACAATTACGATTCAGTTCATCTCTTCGTTGAAAACTCGGCGTTTTCGTCTATCCATTCACAGAAAGCATCGAAATCGTGTGCTCCGTCACTCTCAGCGATGCTCCGGAGCGTCCCGGTACGGAGCTCGCTATGAAGTGGGACAGTCACCTGTCGGCGGTCTGCTTCGTTCGTCGGGTGTTCGTAGTACAGTTGAGCGTGGTCACCGGTCGTTCGTCGCCACTCGATTCCGCCGACGTTGACCAGCACTTTCACGACCTCTATCCCGGAGAACGTTCGCCGCTCCATCGATTAGTCGAGCACGTCCGGGGTTTCTTGGTCGCCTGTGGTGTTGTTCGCGGGGTTGATTCCCAGCGCACGAAGTTCTTCGTCCGTCGGTTCGCGGCCACGTTCGCCGGTGTGGACTGCGACAGCATCGTCGAGGTTGTCCAGCGCTTCTTCTCTGGACTCCCCCTGCGTGGTCACGCCCGTATCGACGTCCCTCGCAATCCACCAGCCATTTTCTTGCCAGAGACGAATCTCGCCTTCGTTGGTATCGCCGTTACGAGTCGAACTGGCCGTCTTACCCCTCGTTGCCGGATGAACTGGATAAGCATTCGGCATACCACTCTCACGGCGAAAATGAAAACGTGATTTGTTCGGGAACGGGTGAGCGTGATGACCGACTCGCGCTCTCTATGCAGCACGTCCACAGGAAGCTCTCTGAACGCTGAGAACTTGTGTGCAACACACAGAGAGTGCGTCGTTCACCGCACAAGAGGTTTAACGGCGTGTGAAATAGCCCCATTATGGAACAATCTCTGTTCACCTATCTCAAAGGGATTGCATTCCTCGTTTCGATATTTCTGTTACTGTACCCCCTCATTCTTCTCTTCCAGGTGCTTACGGGGACAGTAACAGAATCTCTCGGTCAGATTGCGGTTCTTTCAGTCCTGTCCCTTCTCGCATGGGCATGGATAATTCGGCTCTATCGAACTGCCAATCTTGATAGAGTCACGATGAAAGCGACCGAGTGAAAACATCGACATAATTGCTGCTTTCGCGCCCTGAGTTCAGCAGGACTACTGAAATCTACTCAAGTTTTGTCAGTAGCGGCGTGCAACACTCAGAGGGTGACCAAAGCCGTACCTCCGTCCGCAATAGCGACGGGGTGACACACGAGAAACGGAGATCCCTTCCGGGACGGTTGCCCCTACCAAGGCCACATTACAGCCGCCGCTTGTTGTTCTGGTCGTATGCTCGAAGGTCTTGCTCCGCAAGGCCAACCGTTCGTTCGATGCGCTTTTGCTTTGTTTCGTCCGTCTTTGCCTCCTCGACGGCCGTGATGAACGCGTGCTGGTCAGTGTTCGAGAAGTTCTGGAAGTTCTCCCAGGCAGTCTCGTTCTCACGTAGCGCCGCCTCAAGTTCGGCCGGGATTTCGTGGTCGTCGGCGAGTCGATAGGCATCCGCCCACTCTCCCGACTCCTTCGCCGCTTCGACGAGCTCCATCCCAGCCCGGGTCATCTCCCCCACCTCGACCATCGCTTCGACCCGCTCCTTGTTCGCCTTGGACCATTTGCTGTCGGGTCTCCTGGGCGTGAAGCGACGCGTGTACGTCTCGTCGTCGATGCCCTTGATCAGGCCGTCGACCCACCCGAAGCAGAGCGCTTCCTCGACTGACTCGCCGTAGCCGATACCGGATCGCTCGGCGTCGACCTTGTAGTAACCGACCCACAGTTCCTCGGCCGTGTCGTGGTGCTCTTCCAACCAGGTACGGAACTCGTTGCGAGATTCGAAGAATATCGGAATCATGATTCAAGAAAGACATCGCGTGTCGATAACCCTATTCCGAATGTGGGCGCGTGGGTATTCACAGAGGATTGGAGATGGGACCACGTCTTCGGTAATGCCTTCGCTTCTCCCGACCGCTCTGAACACGTCTTGGAATAGCGACCTCTCGTGCTGCATTCGCGACCTGTATTCAGCACGCCCGCTGAAACCTCACCGGATGCTGTCAGGAGCGGCGTGACACATTCAGAGGCTGAGTGTTTCAAGTTATAGCAGTCAATTACTGTACAGGTTCGAAACTACTTTATTACGAATCGAACTCTCTCGCCTATGGAAGGGTCCCCACTCACTCCCGAGGATGAAGAACTCGTCGAGCACGTGAAAGGAGTCAACAACGAGGCGTTCGACCCAGATTTCTTCGAGGGAGCACACATCGTTGCTGCTGGCGTCAGAACCACAGATGGTGATATCTACGACGGTGTCAGCATTCCGGCGAGCATCGGCCGGGCTTCGATGTGCGGCGAACCTGTCGCGCTCGGGTCGGCAGCCGCCGACGGCCGTTGTCACGACGAAATAGAGACTTGCGTCGCTGTCGCCTACCCGCTCCCGCATCACGACACCGACGAGCAACGGGTCGTCCCGCCGTGTGGCTCGTGTCGGGAGATGTTGGCTGACTTCGACGACGGCCTCCGTGTCATCGTGCCCGTCGACGGGACACTTCGCGTCGTCCCAGCAATCGACCTCCTCCCGACACGAACCTGGTAGTCTCACGCTTGGCCAGTAACAAACTTTCCAGCGCGCGAGGCGACATGTCGGCTTGCTCGTTGAGAGATTCGCGCCCTACGTTCAGCACGGCCACGAAAAGCTATCAACGACGTGGAATTTCAACAGAACCAGTCGAGAGCACCAAGTGAACGCAAGCTCTGCCCGGCTCATACGATTGTACGACGGTGCCCTGCCGAAACCATGTCATTTTCTGATGCATATCGTGGCAGATAGATAGTACGGGTAGAGGGAGCAACCTGATTCGGCACGCAGTGGTGTGGTATTCCTCTACAGATGGATGGTTACTCCGGCACCGGAGGTCGAAATTGCTATGACTCAGCTGAACCGAGCAAGCGTGATACCACCCTCAGCGACCCCGGAAGCGTACATCGCACCGTCAGCGACGGCAGACCCTTTGTAGAATCTCGCGTAGTCAGACTCCAACTCCATCTGTGTCTGAGCGACCGTCTCGCCGGTCACCGCGTCGAGCACGCCCGGGCGGGTACCGTACTCTGACTCCGGGTCGGTGAGTGGCGTATAGACGTGACCGCCACCGACGGCGATGCCGATGCCCCTGGTTTCTCCGTAAGCCGTCGACCAGCACGATGCACCGCTCGTGGTCTCGAGCGCGTAGAGTTGGCGGCCAATATCGACGTACACGTGGGAACCATCGGTCGCGATGACATCCGGGTCTGCCCCAAACTCACGCGTCCAGAGACACTCGCCAGACGTCGCATCGAGTGCACGAACGGTCTCATCACGACTGCCAGCGAAGACGAGGCCGTCCGCGACAGAGACGTTACACTCGATGTGCGCGTCCGTCTTGGCGCGCCAGCGCTCCTCACCGGTCGCCGCATCGACGGCGTAGACGTAGGTATCGTAATCGCCGTAGTAGACCGTCTCGCCAGCGATAGCGGGTGTCGCAATCGTCTCTTCACCCGTCGTGTGCTGCCACCTGACCGTCCCGTCGGTGAGGTCGAGTGCGAGGAGCGACAGTTCGGTCGGGATGTAGACCGTCTCGTCGACGACGACTGGACTCCCCTGAAACAGGTCGGTCTTGGTCTCGGGAGCGGTCCACAGCGTCTCACCCGTCTCTGGGTCGAGTCCAAGGACTGTCGAGTCTGCGAGAGCGACGACCACTTTGTCGTCGACGGCCGGAGCCCCACGTAGCCCGTCGACGCTTCTTTGCCATACTTCCGCACCGGATGCCGCGTCGACCGCGTACAGCATCGAGTCGTACTCGTGTGCGTAGACTCGGTCAGTGGTGGCGACGGGCTGTCCCGCCCCGACCATCCCACCGAGCGTGAACGTCCAGTCGAGCGACAGAGGCGGCTCAGGTGCCCCACTCGCCGGAACGACACCCGTCCCAGCGGGGTCGCCTCTGACTGTCCGCCAGTGAGGCGACCCGGTGACCGTCGGGTCGTACGACTCGCACGCTTCCGACCGACCCGTGCCTTCCCCGTCCGAACCGTCGCCGGAGCGTTGGCTACAGCCCGTGAGGCCGACTGTCGAGCCAACCGAACCGGCAGCACCTACTGTCTGGAGGAAGCGACGCCGGTTCATGCTATCTTCGTCACCCCCTGGCTCTGATGGGAGAGATACAGCGCGTCTGCAGTCACCGAAAGCGGTGCCATCGAGTGCCAAGAGTAGTACCTCGGCGTGTAGTCTGACTCGAGTACCGTCTCTTCAGCGAGGTCACCCCACAGTCTGCTGCCGTCGGAGGGGTCGAACGCGCCTGCCCGGAGGTAGATGGCGTCGTCGGTTACCGCGGGGCGCCCCATGAACGGGATGCTCTTCGCCCACCCGATGGAATCGTTGACGCCGTAGTTGACGACGCGCCACTGCTCGCTCCCGTCACCGATGTCAAGCGCATAGAGGTTCTTCGCGCCGACGTAGACGCGCTCTCCATCGGTCGCTGGTGCACCGGTGTGCCGGTGGCCGACGACGAATCGCCACTCCTGCTCGCCCGTCACCGCGTCGAGGGCGACTATCTGGTCACCCCCGGTCACGAGAACGGTCCCGTCGACGACAGTGGGTGTGTTCGGTGGTCGATATCCAGTTGGGAATCTGTAACGCCACTCCTCGTCTCCCTCGTGGTCGAATGCGACGACGTGGGCGGTTTCGTCCCCGTCGGGGTTCGCTTGGACCGCCACGTAGACACGTGAGTCGTCGACTGCTGGAGCACTGTTGGCGGCGAACGAATTGCCACCGAGGAGGCCGTCCCAGACGTTGGATTGGCTGTACTCCCAGCACTTCTCTCCATCGAGGGTGAAACCGTACACCGTCGCCGACGCGTCAAGGACGTAGACGTGCTCACCGACGACAGTCGGTGTTCGGACCGCTGCGTTGAGTTCCTGTGTCCAGCGTCGTTCGCCGGCCGTCGAGAGAGCGTGGAGCGTCCCCCCCAGGTCTCCGACGAGTATGCTGTCACCCGCGAGTGTCGGGTCGCCGCTTGCCAACGATGGGAGTTCGACACGCCACCGCAACTCACCTGTCTCGTCGTCGAGCGCGACGAGGTAGCCAGGGTAGTCGTGGTCGTGCCCGTCGAACTGTCGTATCGCGACGTACACCGCACCGTCACCGACGATGGGCGAACTGAACCAGCCATTCAACCGCGGACCTTCGCCAGCCTCGCGGTCGGTCCTCCACTGCGTCTCCCCGCTCGACGGCCCAGCAGGGGCATAGGAGGTGTTCGTCGGGTCGTACCCACTCGCCGGCCAGCGGTCGCGTGGTCTGTCGAACGTACTCGTGGGTGGCCCACAGGATTCACCTAGCGCACTGCAACCAGCGAGTGCCACGGCTCCCCCAGTGGCAACCGTGGTCAGGAGGGCACGACGGTTCATTTTATTTTCATATTCTGGAGTGGCGACATATGCGCTTTCTGGTCGATTCGATATGCTACCGAGTGCACGACTGGAAGACGGCCGGGATGCCTCGCGTTCGAACCATCATCCCCCACGGTTCAGAGTGCGCGACTCTCTGGGTTGCTGAGCGACCGGAAGAACCCCTCGCCTCCATCGCTTCGACTTGCTTGCCACTCTGATATCCGCTCACTGCTGGTTCGGAGGTGATTACTAACGAGCACGTTTCTAACAAGTAAGATACTAATAAATTTAAAATATATTGAACCAACTTTACTTCTGATGGTCAAAGATAATAAACACTCTGGTTCCTCGGAATATTCTTCGACATGGGTTGGACGCCGCACCTTCCTGAAGGCTTCGGGCGTAGCCGTTCTCGGAGGTGTTGGCTCGACGTTCACGAGTCAGACGGAGAGGGACACGTCGGTTTCAACTGGTCTCACCGACATTCGTGGGGCCAATTACTTTCCATCGACGGCTTGGAACGCCTATCAGACGTGGGCATTCTACGACAACAGTGTCGTCGAGCGTGAACTCGACATGGCCAAATCACTCGGCCTCAACGCTCTCAGAGTGTTCGCCTCCTACGAGCAGTGGGTGGAGGATGGGCCTTCCTTTTTCTCTCGTATGGAACATTTCCTGTCGGAGTGTGCTGCGCGAGGGATTCGCCCGATTGTGGTCCTCTTCGAAGCGCCCCCGAAAGGAGAACCCACAGAGTACAACCGCACGGCGACTGACCCCACCGAGGCATTCGGCGTTCATTCACCATCCAGACAGATTATTTTGCAACCGAGACGCTGGTCGGGGTACACTCGGTCACCACTCCACTTCGCACGGTGGTGGGCACAGAAATATGCGACCGATTCCCGACTGCTCGCGACCGAGATAATGAACGAACCAGGGGATGTCCAACCCCGCCAAGACTTCGTTCACGACGTGCTTCACGAAGTGCGAAAACACGCTTCCTCTGCCACCCTCACGATGGGCTGTAAGGACTTTCAGTTCAACCACGTGTACGATACGAACGACGAACTCGACGTCCATCAGTTCCACATGAACTTACCTCGGGACTCGAAAGCGGCCGATGCGTACCTCCAAGAGGCTCGTGCACACCGACAGGAGACGGGTAAACCGCTCTGGTGCACCGAGTGGCAGCGAACCCTGACGGGTCCACCGAACCGCTTTTTACCAAACTACACGTCGCTCGCTGCGACCATCGAAAACGCACACGACAATCGGAGTCTCGACGGCGATTTCTTCTGGGGGTTGATGCTCAAGCCAGCATACCTTCGAGACCCCCGGAGCAAAGGACGTGTAAACGGTGTGTTTCACCCGGACGGAACGCCATTCGACGTTGATGATTATGCGGCACTCTCTAACGGCCCTCGGTACTATCCAACCAGTTGGGACACACACTCGTTCCCGTATCCGAACCCGTCAGTATCCGACGACTGATGTCGTGGACTCGGCAGTAGACTATCCTTCTACCTCGGTACTGGAGTGGTCCCTCTTGCACAACTGAACGCCCACTGTCTCTCGAACCCAATCACGTTGATTATTCGTGAAATAGTTAGTACGAACTGAACGGACTGGTAATTATTTACACAATTTTATATCAGATTGGTCCTTTTGTGAACCACCGTCCCCGCTCTCGACAGAATACTCGCTGGGGCACCCAATCTGATTATGACGTATATCATGACACGACGATGCGATGACGTACCAGACGGCCCACCGATAACCCGCAACACGGCGCGAGAAGAGACATGAAAGAGTTAGAGCGAGACCTTGGTCTGCCGTCAGTGCTCGCGATTTCTACTGGTGCGATGATCGGTAGCGGCATCTTCATTCTGCCCGCCCTCGCCCTCGAAATTGCAGGCCCCGCAGTCATCGTCGCGTACGCACTCGCGGGATTACTGGTCGTCCCTGCAGCACTCTCGAAATCGGAGATGGCGACTGCCATGCCGGAAGCCGGCGGCACGTACATCTACATCGAACGCGGGATGGGACCCTTACTCGGGACCATCGCGGGTGTAGGGACGTGGTTTTCACTGTCGTTCAAAGGTGCGCTCGCACTCGTCGGAGGCGTTCCGTACCTGTTGTTGTTGTTCGACCTTCCGCTGAAGCCAGTCGCGGTGGGACTCGCGGTATTCCTGATTCTGGTCAACATCATCGGGGCGAAGCAGACGGGGCGACTCCAAATTGCCATCGTCGTCGTGATGTTGGCTGCACTCGGGTGGTTCGCAGCCTGGAGCGCACCAAGCGTGCAGGCAGCGAATTACGCGAATTTCTTCGACGCCGGTCTCTCTGGCCTGCTCGCTGCCACTGGTCTCGTGTTCGTCTCCTATGCTGGTGTCACGAAAGTGGCGAGCGTCGCCGAAGAAGTCGAGTCACCCGGTCGGAACATCCCGCTCGGAATCCTCGGTTCACTCGTGTTCACCACGCTCCTGTACATCGCAATCGTGGCAGTGCTCGTCGGCGTGACAGTGCCGGGGTCGGTTGCAGGTTCACTGACGCCAGTCGCCGTCGCCGCAGAATCCACCCTCGGACAAGCCGGCGTCGTCGCAGTCATCCTCGCTGCAGTGCTCGCGCTTATCTCCACAGCGAACGCCGGCATCCTGTCTTCGTCTCGATACCCACTCGCGATGAGTCGTGATTTGCTCGCGCCGCCGTCGCTCTCGTCTGTGAGCGACCGCTTTGGGACGCCCATCCCCGCAATCACACTGACGGGCGTCGTTTTGCTCGTGCTCATCGCGTTCGTCCCAATCTTGGAGATTGCGAAGTTGGCGAGTGCCTTCCAGATTCTCGTGTTTTCACTCATCAACGTCGCTGTCGTAGCGTTCCGTGAGGGGAGCACAGAGTACGACCCGGAGTTCACTTCTCCGCTCTACCCGTGGGTGCAGGTGTTCGGTGTCGTGACTGGTGTGTTGTTGTTGACCCAGATGGGTCCCGTCGCGCTCGTCGGTGCCTTCGTAATCGTGGTCGGAAGCGTCGCGTGGTACTTCGCCTACGCTCGGTCACGCGTGAACCGTTCGGGCGTCGCGACGAACGCGATTCGCCGTCAAGTGAACAAGAACGCCGTGACCAACGTCGTGTCGGCGACTGACGAACACACGAAAGAAGTGCTCGTCGCATTCACGAAAGACGTCGGTCCCGAACGTGAACGAGCGCTCGTGGACTTCGCCGCTGACCTCGTCGCTCGTGACGACGGACGAGTCGTCGCCGTTCGTTTCGACGAAGTCCCAGACCAAGTGCCACTAACAGAACACCTCACGGTACAGTCTCCCTCTGACCTCTCTTTCGAGGCTCGAATGTCGGACTTCGCGGCGGACGCCGCGGTCGCTATCGAGGCAGACGAAATCGTCAGCCACGATACGAAACATGCTATCGTCAACTTCGCGGAGCACCGCGGCGTCGACACCATCGTCGCCGAGCACGAACCGCTTCGCCTCCAGTCGCGGTTGTTCGGCGACCCCATCGATTGGGTCGTCCGGCACGCCCCCTGTGATGTCGTCCTCGTCGACAACCTCGGCTACGACGAACCGAAGCGAGTGGCACTCGCTGGCGCAACCAGCCCGTATTCCCCACTCGCAGTCAGTATTGCCGAGCGTATCGCGGCGGAAAACCGGGGGACGATTTCGATTCAGAACACGCCGGACGAACCCGACGAGACCGACCAGTGGGAGGCGATAACCGAGTACCGTACTGACCTCGCTGCCGTGTTATCGGTCCCAGTTCGGACGGAGACCCTCTTTACCGATGGTGGCCGTCGTATCCATCCCGACGTCGTTGTGCAACCGAGTCCCGACCGCCGAATCAGAGCTGCCCTCCTCCGGACGGTGTCGTCGACACCGAGTCACAGCTGCACGACGTTGACGGTGTACTCGCATGCCTCTCGTCGACCTTCTGTGGGCGAGCGACTCCTCGAACGTCTCGCGTTCTGAAGCCGTATCGAGGACGTTGACGGTGAACTGCCGCACGTCGTCGCGTTCTCTTCCCACTTCTTTGACTGATAGTTTTCTGCTCAGAATAGATCGCTCGGAGAGCATTGACAGATAAAAATTGGACAACGTCAAATTACACTGTCTCGTATTGGAGTATCTCGAACTGGATGTCGAGACTCTCACTCGGAAATTTTCACGACCTGTTTCCCGATGTTGTCTCCAGAGAAGAGCCCAAGGAACGCGTCTGGTGCGTTCTCTAACCCTTCGACCACGGTTTCGCGGTGCTTCAACTCTCCAGTGGAAACCCACTTCCCGAGTTGTTCGGACGCTTCACCGAACCGTGTTGCATAATCGCCAATCAGGAGGCCCTGTACTTTGGCACGTGGTGCAATAAGCATCGGGAGCTTTCGTGGTCCCACTGGGACTTCTTCGTCATTGTAGTGTGCGATTTGACCGCAGACCGCGACACGTGCATCGAGATTGAGCTTTGTGAATACGGCGTCAGTAATCGGTCCACCGACGTTGTCGAAGTAAACGTCTACACCTTCTGGTGCGGCGTCGTCGAGGGCTGCTCGGTAGTCATCGGTCGCCTTGTAGTTGATTGCAGCGTCGAACCCGAGGTCTTCGGTGAGCCAGTCCGTCTTTTCGTCAGAGCCAGCGAAGCCGACGACACGACACCCGTTCAGTTTCGCGACTTGGCCGACGACTGAACCAACAGCGCCTGCCGCGCCAGAGACGACGACCGTCTCACCAGGCTTTGGCTCGCCAACTTCGAGCAGTCCGAAGTAGGCTGTTCGACCTGGCATTCCGAGGGTTCCGAGATACGCCGGGAGGTCTGCTATCTCTGAGTCAACAGGTGCAACATCATCTGCGTCTAGGATGCTATAGTCTGCCCACGTTCCGTTCCCAGTGACGAGGTCACCTGATTCGTATTGGTCACTCTCACTCTCGATGACCTCACCAACAATCCCACCGCGAAGAACGTCACCAACGTCCCACGGTTCGGCGTACGATTCTGCGTCGCGCATCCGCCCCCGCATGTATGGGTCCACAGAGAGGTACTTGACACGGACTAAGAGTTGGCCGTGCTTCGGATCTGGGACGTCACCCTCTTGAAGCTCAAAACTCTCTGTGTCTGGCTCGCCTTCTGGTCGTTCAGCAAAGTACCACTCGCGGTTGGAATTGCGCATATTCTGGCTCGGGGCGTTTCACCGAAAGGACTTCTGGAGGCGGGTGCTGTTTCTGGCAAATTGAGATTGGTGAACTCTAGACGACAATTGATACTTGCCGTGTGTGTTCGGTCGTGCGAATTCGTGGCCACCGCAGAAAGGTGAGTAATTGGTGGTCCCTAACAGCCAGCAGGAAATCCGATCATCAAACAGCAAGTGGTTTAGTATTCTTCAAGAAAACGGTGATAGATACCGTGAGCGACCGTTCAACCGACGACACATCTCGATACGAAGCAGTGGGTCTGCTCACTGGGTTTTTCGTCCTCTCGACAGCAGCCGCGGCGTACGAAATCGCACCGGCAAGCGTCTTCCCTGTGATTCAAGCGTCGCTCGGAATCGATGGCAGTACCGCCGGCTTGCTCGTTAGCATCATGTACGCGACTGCAGTCGTCACCAGCATCCCTATCGGTATCGTACTCGACCGGTTTTCGGTTCGACGTGTGGTCTTCTTCGGCGCCGTCGCACTCTCCGTTGCAGGTGCTTGGGGCTGGTACGCGGCCACTGCTGGCGCGTACCTTTCGCTGCTCGTCTCGCGTGTCCTTGGCGGCCTCGCATACGTCATCTTCTGGAATGCAGGTGCGAACGCCGTCGGTAGCGCTGTCGAGTCTCGGCATCGGGCGACTGCAGTTGGTGTGTTCACAGCGAGTGCTCCAGTCGGTTTCGCACTCGGTCAGTTCGGCAGTCCTCTCATCGAAGACGTAGCCGGATGGCCCGCAGTCTTCCCCCTGTATGCCGCTCTCTGCGTCGTCGGCGTCACTATCTTCTTGCTCGCGACCCGGAGGCACGTTCCCGGTGTCGATGCTGCTGCACCCGACAGGGCAGCACTGCGCGAGTTGTTTACCAGTCGAGCGGTCTGGATTGTTTGTGTACTCTGTTTTCTGGCTTACTCGTTGTATCTGTTCGTCAACACGTGGCTCCCGAGCTACCTCGTCGATGCATTCGACGTTTCACTCGCGACGAGTGGCTTGCTGACTGCGCTCTTCCCAGCAATCGGTGCTGTCGCACGGTCCAGTAGTGGGGTCATCTCTGACCGAGTGTTCGGAGGGAAGCGACGTCCAGTTATCCTCTCGTCATTCGTCGTCGCTACCCCAGCCATCGTCGCGTTCGTGTTTATCTCGCAACTCGGGCTTGTCATCGGAGCAGTGGTCGTCGTCGGCTTCGCCATCCAGCTCATCACTGGACTCATCTTTTCGTACATCGTCGAACTCGTTGCACCCACAGTTCGGACCACGGCTGTCTCCCTCCTAACGAGCATTGGCCTGCTTGGTGCGTTTGCCGCACCCATCGTGGCCGGCGCTATTATCGACTGGGCAGGGTATAGCCTCGCATTCTTCGTCGCCGGAGGCGTCGCTCTCATGGGTGTTCTCTTGGCATTACGTGCGCCCGAACCCGGTGGTGACCTGCAAGGAGTATAGTGGTCAATCTGCTCGCTGGGAACTGAAAGTGTCTCGTCCAGTGAGGTACTCCGTTCATCGACTTGTTGCGGGTGACGCCCTTGCTGACGAGCAAACGATTTTCAATTACCATCTCGTGAGTACACGTGGAGACCTGTTTGCCGCACACCCTCCACCCCATGACACGTAATTCGTCGACGCTTGGTCGGTGTCCCGATTGTGGCGAAGAGATCGATGCATCCCAGTCGATCATCGAGTTCGAGGATGCTGATGGGTCGACTGGCGTGTTCGCTGAGTGTTATTCATGCGACGAAGTTGTCCGGCCAGAGTGACGGTTTAGGTCACTGGTTGACTGTTTGTCCTCACCGTACGCTCGCTCACATTCGTAGTCTGACGACGGGAAAACTGGGTTCGTTGTCGTCAGAGACTACTCCTTTAGAACATCGCTGCCTCTCGTGCGAGGAGATACACCTATAACAGACTGCTACCCAACAGGTGCAGTACGCTTGGTCGAATGCAGACGCCCGCTCGGAATCTAACGCTGGTGAACTCGCACACGACTCAGTTAAACCATGCTCAGGGCCACAATTCTATTGGAACTAGACGAAGATTACGTGCTCTCGGACGTAAGTGAACTCGCCGATAGTCCGTTCGTCGTGACTAATTGCGAGGTACTCGGTGAGACAGACATCCGCTTCGTGATCGACGCTGGTGTGCAGCGAGACGAGATGGCCGATACGTTGAGAGCGAGCGACGTCGTTCGGGAGGTCGAATGTGTCGGTGAAGACCAATTACTCATCACCAAACGTTCATCCGGGGCACTTCCGATAATCCGCCAGAATCACGGTATGCTCCAGCGAATGAGTCAATTTCACGGGAGGTCACGTGTCTTCGATATCGTCGTCTTTCGGCGAGCTGACCTCAAGTCAATCATCTCGGGGTTGCGTTCACTCGGGACTGTCGACCTTCGTAAACTGAAGCCTTTCGAGGGCCCGTCGACTCGGCTTTCGAAGCGACAGGCCGAAGTCATCGCTTACGCGGTTGAACATGGGTATTACGATTGGCCGAGAAAGACCACTGTCGAAGCCATTGCCAGCGAATTCGAGTTGACGCGTCCAACTGTATTAGAACATCTCAGAAGAGCAGAAAAGAAGCTTCTCAGTGATTCGCTTGCAGATGCGTCGACGCCGACTCCACCCGAATGAATGTCGTGGCAAAGCGATGATGCTGTCGAGACCGTATCCGTCCCCGCCCCCTGACCCGCTTCCGTATAGAGGCCCGCTCTAATTATTTGACTCACCTAAATACGATGGTTCTTCACACAGTGAATATATAAAGAGCCAACAGGGATAGGCACTACTCCCGTGGCCTCCAGTGGTGTTGGTATGTTTGTAATTCCCATGAAAGATGAGCACCAATCTCACACTGACCGTACCAACACACTACGAAAACCATCACGTCGAAGTTTTCTGACAGCAGTTGGCAGTGCAACAGCGGTGGCAACAGCAGGTTGTCTCGGGGGTGGGTCCGGCGGGTCGAACGAACCAATCCGATACCTCTCGGACCGAGGTGATTCGAAAGAAGTGATGGACGAGATTATCGCCGAGTTCGAAGAGGAGACCGACCACACCGTCGAGATGATATACACGGCCAAGGGGACTTCGTCCGACGCTGAAATGCAAAAGATGGTCGCGGCAGGGAACCCCCCGGACTTACTCTTCGACACCTCGACAGACGCCTACCGACTCCAGCGTGATGGTGTCCTCGCACCTGTCACGAGTGCCGTTCAAGACAACGACCTGCCTGACCCAGTCAATGTCGGCGGAGAGTCGTATTTCGCGGCCGCGATGGTCGAGCCGTTGATGGCTTGGTACCGAAACGACATCTACACTGAACGGCCGTCGTCGTGGAGTGAATGGGTCGAGGCAGCAGGCGAGGTGTCTGCAAATGAATCCATGGAGGGCTACGTCATCCAGTCCGGACAGACGAACAACGCGGATACCCAGATGACCCAGTACCTCTGGCAGAACGACGTCAGTATCTACGGAGGACCTTCTGATGGAATCGAGGTGCAACTCGACAACGATGATAATCGAGCGGCCGCCGTCGAGACGTTCGAATGGATACAATCGATGGCTGAGCACTCCCCAAACGGGTCTGGGTGGGGATGGGGTGACGCCATCGGTGCACTCCAGCAAGAAAACGCCGCAGCCATCGCCAGCGTCGGTGGGCTTCCTGTGTTGACTATTCAGGGCAACCGCCCCGACCTCGTCGAAAACCTCAGTCCCATGGGCTTCCCGGTCCCGGATGGTGCCGGCCAAGACAAGTGGTGGGCGTACATGGAAGGGCACCTCGTCAGAAACGATGGACAAAATACCGAAGGTGCCCAAGCGTTTGTCGACTTCTTCACGCAGTCGTCGCGGTTCTACGACTTCGTCCTGTCGGCACCTCTGTTCCAATTCCCACCCACCAAGGAGCAACTCGATGCGCCCGAAGTAACCGAAAACGAGGTCATCCAGCAGTTCCCCGAAGTGATGGACCTCGTTCGCAACAACTGGGATGCCTTCACCACCGTTCTTGCGACCGGTGACGGTGGAGCACCGAATATTGTTGCCGCTGACGCGTACAGTGAACAGCTCTTCGGACAGGCTGCAGACCAACTTCTAGTTGGTGGACTCACACCCGAAGAGACAGTCGATTGGTTAGCTGAGAAACTTCGCGGGCTTCAATGAGTACGGAACTCAAATCCCGAGTCTCGGCTGCTCAGAGCGCCCTCAGTGAGCGCGAGTTCGATAGCACGACGCTTCTCCTCGCGGCGTGTTTCGTCCCGATGTTCGTGTTCTTCCTCGTTGTGTGGGTAATCCCAATTATCTACGCACTAGGAATGAGCCTGTTTTCGGCCCCGGTTCGGAATCCCGAATTCGTCGGTCTCGGGAACTACACCGCGCTCCTCGGGAGTGCAGAGTTCTGGGGCTTCCTCTGGAACAGCATCGTCTATGCTGTTGCGACGACTGGCCTTAGCCTCGTCATCGGGCTCGGTCTTGCACTCGTAATCAATCAAAAAATCCGTGGTGGCGACGCGCTGCGGACCTTGATGATCTTCCCCTACCTGCTTCCCACACTCGTGGTTATCTTCATGTGGAAGTTCATCTTGGACCCAAACATCGGGATTCTGAATCAGTTCCTCGTCGATGCAGGTTTCATCGACTCGCCTATCGCGTTCTTCTCGACGCTCGAGTTTGCGATGCCTGCGGTCGTCATCACGAGTGTCTGGAAGTTCGCAAGCTTCGCGTTCTTCATCCTACTCGCACGGTTGCAAGCCATCGACCCTGACCTCTACGAACGAGCGCGGGTCGAAGGAGCCACGACGTGGCAGGCGTTTCGAGACATCACGTTCCCACACCTTCGTGGAGCCATCTTGATCATCCTGCTCGTTCGGGGAATCTGGATGTTCAACAAGTTCGATATCATCTACCTCTCGACTCGGGGAGGGCCACTTCAGCAGACGACAACACTCCCGATCCGTGTCTACCAAATTGCGTTCAGCGAAGTCAACTTCGGCATGGCGACGGCACTAGCTGGAATCATGTTCTTCCTCTTAGCCCTCGTCGCGGTGGTCTACTTCCGCGCATTCGCCCCAGAACAGGAGGTTGCATAACATGGCAACGTCGAAATCACGAACGAACGGACTCGTCTCGCACGACACCCAGAAGCGACTCCAGCGGATTGCCGTCTACCTAACGGCACTCCTCATCTCGGTGTTCACCATCATTCCGGTGTACGTGATGGTGGTCATCGCGATTCAGTCGCCTGCAACCACCTTCGCTGGTGGACGAGTGAACCTTCTTCCGACTGAACCGTCGCTCCGCAACTTCGTCGTCCTACTCGGGTCGACTGACACGGTCCGATACTTCGTCAACAGTCTCATCGTGACCCTCGGGTCCACGATCCTGTCGACGGCTATCGCTGTCGCTGCAGGCTACGGATTGACACGATTCGACTTCACCGGAAAATCACTAGCAGCGCGAGCGGTGCTGTTCTCGTACATGTTCAGCCCGATCGTGCTAGCAATCCCACTGTACGTCGTGTTCTCGACGCTCGGATTGCTCAACAGTCATTTCGCACTTACACTTGCGTTGACTGCTATCTCCGCCCCGTTCTGCATCTGGTTGATGTGGCAGTACTTCCAGACGGTCCCAATCGCACTCGAAGAGTCCGCCTGGGTTCGGGGCGCGAGCAGATGGCGTACGGTCAAAGACGTCGTCTTACCCGTCGCTCGACCAGGCTACATCTCCTCTGCAATCTTCGCATTTGCTGTCGCATGGAACGACTTCACCATGGCTCGAGTCGTGATGAGTCGAGACGAGATGTACACGATTACTGTCGGCGCGTCGCTGTTCTTAGACCGCGTCAGCATCGGTTGGGGTGAGACCATGGCCGTCTCGCTTCTCATCGCCCTTCCACCGTTCCTCATCGCACTGTTCCTGCAACGATATCTCCTCCAGGGCTTCAGCGTTGGAGGCCTCGAATAATGGCAACTAGCATCCACTTAGACACCGTCAGAAAGGAGTTTCGCACCCTCGGAAATACTCACGTCGCCGTCGACGACCTCTCACTCGACATCCCAGAAGGGTCATTTACAACCTTCGTTGGGCCATCGGGGTGTGGGAAGACGACGACACTGCGCATGTTAGCAGGGTTAGAGACTCCCACATCCGGGACTGTCTCATTCGGCGACGAGGACGTGACGGACCTCCCACCACAAGAACGAAATGTGTCGATGGTGTTCCAGTCTATCGCACTCTATCCACACATGTCCGTCCGGGAGAACATCGGCTACGGCCTGAAGATACACGGCGTTCCGAAGTCAGAACGAGACGCACGCATCGACGAGGCGGCCGAAGTCCTCCAAATCGAACAGCAACTGGAGAAGATGCCTTCAGAACTCTCTGGCGGTCAGCAACAACGTGTCGCGCTCGGTGGGGCGTTTGTCCAAGACCCGGACGTGCTCCTCTTAGACGAGCCAATGTCTGACCTCGACGCGAAGCTCAAGTCTGACCTTCGCGTCGAAATTCAGCGATTGCACCAAGAACTCGACACGACGGTCGTCTACGTCACCCACGACCAAACTGAGGCGATGACGATGAGCGACCAAGTCGTCCTTCTCCGAGAAGGTGAACTCGCCCAGGTCGACCCACCGAAGCGGTTGTTCGACTACCCCAACTCAGAGTACGTCGCCCAGTTCATCGGCATGCCATCGACGAACGTCGTCGAATGTACTGTGGACGAGCAAAACGGCGTGACCTCTCTCGTGGGTCCCGGACTGACGGTCCCGCTCCCAGCTGAAGTTGGAACACCTGCCTCCGATACTGTCCGGTTAGGGATTCGACCTCAGTATCTCGAAGTCGGTTCGACGGGCTCGTGCACACTCACAGTCGACGTCGAAGTCATCGAGACGCTCGGCACCGAATCCGTCGTTCACGGCCGCCTCGCTGATGGAACTAACTTCGACGTTGTCAGCGACGCAGTCGACGACGTCTCTGCCGGTGACAAACTGGACGTGTCGTTCGACATCGCAGATGCATTCGTCTTCGGTGACGATGGTGACACGATTCTCTTTGGCGCAGAACGCGCTGAGGAGACGTCGGCCACCGGTTCGACTGGGGGCATCGCTTAATGAGCGGTGTCGACGAGGAAGCCACCCAGTCCACGTCCGAAACAGCGGACACAGCTACACAAAACCTCCCGCTAGACGGTGTTCGAGTACTCGAACTCGGACACATCATTGCTGGGCCCTTCTGCTCGATGATTCTGGCCGACCTCGGTGCAGACGTCATCAAAGTCGAACACCCCAATGGGGGTGACCTCATCCGCGGGTCGTCACCCGTCGGAAACAGTTCGTTCAATTACGTCAACCGAGACAAGCGGAGCATCACGCTCAACCTCAAATCAGACGCGGCGCTCGAGGCGTTCTTTGACCTCCTCGAAGACACGGACGTCCTCGTCGAGAACTATGCACCAGGAACCGCAGAGCGTCTCGGAATTGGCTACGAGAGCCTGAAGCAGACGTATCCCGGACTCGTCTACTGCTCGATCAAGGGGTTCAATCCAGGCCCGTACGAGTCGTACCCTGCTCTCGACCCCATCGCCGAGGCACTTTCGGGGATGATGAGCGTCACTGGACACGAAGATATGCCTCCTGTTCGCTCTGGGACGAGCATCGCAGACATGGCTGCATCGTTCTACGGAGCTATCGGAGTTCTCGGAGCGCTGTATCGCCGCAATCAGACTGGTATCGGCTCGAAAGTCACTGCACCATTGTTCGAATCGACTGTTTCGATGATGGGCTACTGGCTTGCATACACTGAAGCCTACGACGATGTCCCCGGGCCGATGGGGGCGTCGCACCCGAACTGGGCACCGTACGACGTGTTCAAGACCGGCGACGACGAGTGGGTCTTTATCGGTCCATCCGGCGAGAGACAGTGGGAAGCACTCTGTGCTGCGTTGGGTCTCGACCTGCACACCGACGACCGGTTTGCCACGCTCGTCGACCGTCGTGAGAACCTCGACGAACTCATGGACATACTGAAAACAGAGTGTCGCTCGTACACTGCGTCGGGCCTCGTGGAAGCACTCCGTGAGGCGGGTGTCCCAGTTGCGAAAGTTAACTCGATGGACGAAGTGGCAGAAGACCCTCACCTCGAAGCGACGGACTTCTTCACTGAAGTCAATACAGCAGAGGGGACAGACCAGTCAGTCAACGTTCCACGGTTCCCTGTCGTTTCGAGTAGTTTCGACCGCCTCGAATCGAACGACCCACCGAAGCTTGGGCAACACACTGAAGCCATTCTTTCCTCGATTGGCTACGACGAGTCTGATATCGATGCCCTTCGCCGTGAGGGAGGTGTCTGAATGGAAGATTCCGCACCTGTCTTGCTCGATGTGACTTGCCGAGAAGGAGAACAGCGGCCTGGGTGTTCGTACACGACCGAGCAGAAGGTCGGTGCCGTCCGCGCACTCGATGCACTTGGCGTCGAATACGTCCAGATTGGATTCCCCGTTGCAGGGCCACAGACTGGCGAGGTTTGTGAACGGGTCGACGTCGACACGAAGCTCACGGGTATCGCTCGTGCAGTCCCTCGAGATATCGAAGCCGCAGTAGACGCTGGTGTCGACGTCGTCGACGTCTTCGCACCGACGAGTGAGCGACAGCGAACAGAACTCCTCGGAAAGGACGAAGACGAGGTTCAGTCGCTGGTTGGTGAAACTGTTGACGCAGCTCACGAGACCGGCCTCGAAGTCCACTTTACCGCGATGGACGGGTTCAGAACCGACCCAACATTCCTCGACGTGATCTTCGATTCGATAGACGCGGAGTATCTCACAATAGCAGATACGGTCGGTGTGAAGACGCCGTTCGAGGTCACGTCGTTCCTTGAGGAACTCTCGACGCCCCCCGAACGCCTCGGCGTCCACTTCCACGACGACCTTGGTGTCGCCGCTGGGAACGCTCTCGCTGCCGTTGCGTACGGCGTGCAGAAAGTAGACGTCTCGGTGGCTGGGATTGGTGAGCGAGCAGGTAACGTACCAATTGAGGAGTTTGTCGTAGCAGCAGCAACCAGCGGTCGGATATCGCTTCCTGAAATCAACGAGTCAGAACTCATCCCGAGTGCGAAGAGCGTTCTTGCAGCACTCGGTGAGTCAGTGCCAGATGAGAAGTCTATTCTCGGAGCAGACGTGTTTTCGCACGAATCTGGGCTTCACACGGCGGCGATGCTCGACGACCCGGCAACGTTCGAACCGTTCGACCCATCGACGTTCGGGGGTTCACGGAACTTATACTTCGGACGGCAAACTGGTGCAGGAGCGGCACGACGGTTGTTGGAACGTATCGACACGAATCCAACTGATGAACGCGTCGAGGACCTCCTTGCAGCACTACACGCGCTTGACGAACCAGTTCTAACCGACGAAGCGATAGTTGTCGCACGGAATCTCTGAGCGGCACAAAGCGGTGACGCACCGTGCCCTCAGGCGAGACACCGAACTTTGGACCGGTTCGATAAAACCACGAAGCTCTCGCGTCTGCAGGCCTAGACGGCTTGTTTGACCGCTGGAAGGAAGGGCCCACCCCAAAACTACACACCCCTAATTCGACGCTTCAGCACCGTCTGATACGGGCAGAAGCCTAGTTGGTTCGTGAGTCCATCACGGGCACACTCGGTACAGAAGTCGACTACTGTGTTCACCCCGACGAATTCCAAGTGAGCACGCAGGAGGCGATAATCCACCCCGACGTTGTCAATTCGAGAACCTCTTTGAGTTGGACGATAGTGGACTCCTGTAATGGAACACGCCCGCGACACGAGCGCCACCTCCACACTCGACACCCGGCGCTGGTGGACCATCGTGATTTTTGCGTACGTTGCCCTCGAAGGAGCTAGTCTCCAGATGCGAGGGTCTGTCGTCCCCGTTCTCCGAGATTCGTTCGGCACACCTGATTGGCTCCTCGGTCTTGTCGCACCCGCAGGAACGATTGGCTTTCTCGTCTTTGTGGCACTCACCGGTGTCGTCGCCGGTCGGGTCGACACACGCCGTCTCATCTTACTCGGCATCGCCGGAACTGGCGTGAGCGTCTTCATCATCGGGTTTACCCCGTCGTTCGCCTTCTTCCTCGCTGCACTGTTCCTTCGGGGAACGTTCGGTGGTGTGGGACGCGGGACCGACCGCCCACTATTGAGCCACCTCCACTCCGAAGACCGTGGAAAGTGGTTCAGTTACTACGACGCCATGTGGGCCGTGGGTGCGACGATTGGCCCACTCATCGTCACCGCTGCACTGTGGCTTGGCGACTGGCGTTTCGCCTACTACACACTCGGTGCGGCGTTTCTCCCAGTCGTGTTGCTAGTCGTGTGGCTCCCCACGCCGACTATCGAAGGAGACGGTGACGACCCACTCACGCTCGACGAAATCAAGCGCGTGGGTCGGCGACCAGAAGTTCTCGTGATGATTGCGGGAATCCTCATGACGACCGGTGTAGAAGGGGCACTCTTCACGTGGCTGACGACGTTCGCTGAGGGTCGTGTGCCTGCCTCCTTCGTCACGGCCTCACTGAGCGTCCTGTTAGTGGCGTACATCCCTGGCCGCTTCGTGGCTGGTGTCTTGTCTGAGCGACTAGACACGGTCACACTCATCTCCGGACTTGCGTTGCTCTGTCTACTGTCGACTGTGTACACGTTCTTCGTCGCAACTGGTGTCGGCATACTCGTCGGCCTGTTCGGCATCGGGTTTTCGCTCTCGGGGCAGTTTCCAACCTTGTTGGCGTACTCGACCGAGGCCGCACCACAACACAGCGCACCCATCAACAGTCTCAGTTTAGTGGTGTCGACGCTCGGGATTGCGGGCGTGCCGGCCATATTGGGCTTCGTTATCTCTGACGCAGGTATCGAATTGGCGATGCAATTGCTCGTGGTTCCACTCGTAGCATTGGTCGGAGTATCGGTGATTGCATGGATTCGGATTGGAACTGGAGTGAACCAGTAGCCCGACAGAGACGCCTCTTATCCGTTCAGACACCGCAGCGGTGCCGCTTCTGTCTTGACGAACCGTTCTCAGGGTCCAAGTGCTGCGATGTCGGCACCGACCGTCGCCAGCGCATCGGCGGGATTCGGGTCGCTGTCCGCCAGATGGGTGTACCGATGGTCTGGGACGGTAGCCAGTGCCGAAGCGATAGCCTCGCTATACACCTCGACGCCCGGTTCTGTCGGGTCATTACCCTGCCAGACGTCGCGGATGACCGTCATCGAGTCGATACGGACTTCCAAGCTGTGCGGGTCGTAGCGGGCCAGCAGTTCCGAGAGACCGAGTTGGAGAGCGACGTATTCGGCGGTGTTGTTTCCCGACCGAGAACCGACGGGACGACCGAGACGTGCGAGTTCGTTCTCTTCGACGTCCATGATGACTGCACCCGCACCTGCCGGGCCGGGATTGCCGCGTGAACTCCCGTCGACGTAGAGGACGAACGAGTCGTCAGTCGGATGAGAGACGGGTGGTCGAGGAATGTCCGTTGCGAGACGGTCTTCGAGTGCTCGACGCAATTCTGCCGAGGTCGTCGCAGGGTCGAAGAGGCCACCGTAACCGGGAACAGCGTCGTCGATGAGCTTGGTGGCCGCTGTCATCTCGTAGCCGACACCTGCGAGTACCTCGTCGACGAGCGTAGCGAGAGGTGAGAGATGTTCGGCAGGGAGCGGTTCGGTAGTCACGTTACTGTTCCCCTCGCGCTTCGTGGTTAAGACTCACACGCCTGAATCGAAATCGCCACACGTCGACTCCTGCTCAGTTTCGGGTCGCTATCAATCACATAAGTTGGTCTTCGCTGAGGACCTCCGGAAGCTCACTAAACGTCGAAATCCGAACGTTGGGTTCTCGATATGGCGTCTCGTCGTCGTTTTCGATCCACACTGACGTCATCCCGAGTGCCTCGCCCATCAGCAGGTCCTCGTTGTACTCGTCGCTGACGAAAGCGACTGGTTCGTCCTCCTCTGGGAGGCACTCGAAGTACCCTTTTGGATGGGGCTTCGCCCGTTGGAGGTCCGAGGAGACGACGAGTTTATCGAAGCACTCAGCGACGCCATGCTCCGAGAGAACGGTTTCGATCCACGGGCGCACCATGTTTCCAAAGAGGACGAGTGTGTGCTCGGCTGCGAGCTCCCGGAGGATGTCGACGTGTTCCTCGGGGAACTTGGGGTCGAGCCACGTCTTTTCGAGGTACTCGCGGCACGCATCGTGGGATGCCCCCGTGAGCTTCGAGAGGAGGTCGACGTATTCCGTCGTGCGCTGGATGAACCCATCACGAAATGCGAAGTAGGCGAGCCATCCAGGATATGGTTCTGTTTCGGGGTCGACGCCGAGTATGTGCGCTTGTTCGCGTTCGTCGCCGTGCTCGACGATGACGCCACCGTAATCGAGGATAAGGTGCATTGGGAGTTTTTGAACTTACTATACAGTATTCAATCTGTCGTGTACATCGACATTCTTCGTGGTGCCACAGATTCGACCGGTAGCAGTAGGGTTCGAAAGCGGAGAAATCCACAGCCGGGGCGACGTTTCCGACGAAGTCAGGCGTTCAGTCGCTCGTTAGCGCCTGTTGGCTGGCCGCGCAGTTGTTCGGACCGAGTTCCAGTTCGAACGCCTGGTCGTCGTCGGCCGACGCTCGGCCGAGGTTGAGTGTGATGATTTCCTCGAAGTTGCTTGGTCGAGGGGGTGTGTCTGCGAGCAGGAACTCGACGAACGCCTCGCGGTTCATCTCGAGGGCCGGCATCCGGTCGCGGAGTTCACCGAGTGATGCGGTGTAGGTGCCGTCGGGTGAATGGTCCACGGCGTCAGTGAAGTGCCCCGGTGCGACGAGCACGTCGTCGGAGAGGTCCAGAATCCGTCGCTGGAGTGTCTCGTACAGCGTGCGCACCGCGTCGGCAGTCCCACTGTCTCCCCCCTCTGGGTCAGGGCTTCCAACGCTTTCGAGAAACAGGCAGTCTCCCGTCAAGAGGACGCTCTCGTCGACGAGGAACGACGTCATTCCAGACGTGTGTCCGGGTGTGTGTATCGCTGCAATGGAGAGGTCGCCGACCGTCAGTACGTCTCCGTCTGCAACCGTCGTGTATTCAATCTCGTAGTCGACACCGCGGGCCACTGCTGGTTCGGGGATGACAGCCTCGGCACCGCAGGTGGCAATCGAGCGCACGCCACTGACGTGGTCGGCGTGGATGTGGGTGTCGATGGCGTACACCAACTCGACGCCCAACTGTTGGGCATCGTCGAGATACCGGTGTGTGAACGCTCGGAGCGGGTCGACGACTGCTGCCTCACCATCGCTGATGAGCATATAGGCCAGACAACCACTGGACGGGCGTTGGTACTGGATGAGTGTCCCCATCCCCTCGTAGCGAGAGATTGGAACAGCATCGTAGAGCCGCGCCCAGCTGTTCATTCCTCCGTCGAGATTCACTGCCTCGATTCCTTCGTCTTCGAGGAGACTCACCACGTACGCGCTTGCACCCCCCTTCACGCAGACGACGACCAGTTCCTCGTCACCAGAAGGAACCCGGTCGAGCAACTCGTCGTCGACACCCATCAAGAACTCGTAGTACGGCACGTTGACGATGTCGACGTTCCCACTCTCGATGACCCACTTGTCGTATTCGCCCTCAGTACGCACGTCGAGGATTGGCACCCGATTACCACGGGCAATCCGTTCCTGGAGCGCCTCGGGGCGTATCGTGGCCACTTCGTCAGCGCTGGGCAGAGTGTCGATGTCCATCACCTCTAGAAGGGCCCGTAGCTGGAAATAGCCGCCAGTCCGTGAAAGGGACTTTCAGGTGGTCTAGTAAGCGGCTACTGTGAGTATTCACTGACGGTTAATCCGTAGCACCTCGAGTTGATGTGACTCAATGTGACTTCGTCTCGGTGAAGACGGAGACTTGACGACGCCGTCGTCTAGGCGGTTGTCCGTTCACGCCACGACAGTATGGTCTCGATGAACAGAAATGCGGGGAGAACTGCGACGACTGGGGATGCAACACTGCCGACGAGGGACACCGCACCGACAATGGCCACGACGGACGTTGCAACGAGTCGATACGAACCGCGATACAGGGCGATATCTTACGTGTTCCACCATTTAGAGCAGAAGACAAGGCGGTTTTCGACGTGAACCTCTCCGTCGCCGACCACGTTGCAGGCGACTACCAACCTGCAGTCGGTGATAGCGTCGAAAGTGCTTGCTGGCTACAAGCTGAATTCAACTAATAATTGTCAATGGAAATGTATTCATGTCCTTTTTACGAACGTGTCGCATGCCAAACTGGACAGTCTACAATTTCGAGTGTGAAGATTCCGAGGGTCGCGAGGAACTCATGGAGTGGTTCAAAACGAATCACCCGGTCGAATTTCCGGTAGACGACGATTCAGTGTTCGCCGAGTACGCCAACGGTGAACAAACAGTCGGTGCGGACTACGCGTGGATCGACCGATATCTGTACGTGACGGTGATGGGAGAAGCAGAGAGTCTTATCTCTGAGACGACGCACCTGTGGAGTCGGGCTGCAATCGCCGAGTTCGACAGCAAAACGGAGACCGCGACGGACATCACACTCATCGTCGATACAGATGTGGGTGAGGACGATGAGATCACGGCGGTCACCTTCGAGGGTGCCGAAGGCTATGGTGGCAACGACGTGATGTACGCGCTCGCGATGGCTCACCAGTTTCGGTTTCGAGCCTACGCCGCACAGTCTCCAACGAGCCAAATAACTCCCCACCCAGCCGCATTCGACTATGTGACGAACGTTGAAGCGTTTGTCAGTGACCTCCAAGATGTGACCGGTGTGGAACCAACCGACGACGGTCTCAAATTCATCCGCAGCGACCCCGGTATTGAATATGAGACAACGGAGGCCGGTTCAGAAGAGAGTGACGACGGTGGACTGGACCGTGTTACTGTCGTCGAGGCGGACACTGAGGAGGTAGCCGTATACGACTCTCCCGACGATGTGCCCGAAGAGAAAGACGAGACGGGGTTATTCGGTCGCATTCGAAGTCTGCTGAGATAACTACCAAGTTGGCTCTGTTGAAACCCTCAGACCTTGACAGAAAGTGCGTGATACATACAGAGGGTGGATTCAGCAGTTGGCCTGAGCCACAAGCAAGTTTCTTAATCACTCCGCATTATGTACAAAATACTAAAATGTTTGATTTTGTCCAATCAAGCCCTCTTTTCAGTATTCGTCGATTGGCTTTCTCTCTAGTTATCGTCGTCTTCGCCGTTGCTACTGATGTGCTCTTTATGCATCTCAAAGACATCCAAACGGCTGCTGACTTTGTCACCGAAGTCATGATTTACACGCTCGGGACCTATGGTGGGCTCACAATCGCGGCCTTGTTCAACCAACCCAGCGCTAGCCGGTAGTTGGTCGACTTGCACTCTGTATTCAGCACGACCACAGAACCCCCCCCACCGATCGACAATTCTAGTCCTGCCTACTCTGGGCTCTTTGCGCGACCGTTGGACAGTGAGGTAAACCGTGTCAGCAGTGCAACCGCGAGGGAAATCCCGAGCATCGGATATTCGACACTGACGACCATCCACTTCAGCGATTCAGAGTTATTCATCAGACTGATCAGGATGGTTGCGTAATCGTCGGGATTCGTGTAGATGAGGATGACCCAGAGGTTCTCCAGAGAATCGAGAAGTCGAGAGACGACTGTCAGGGCCATCCCTACCTTCGGTATCAGAGATAGCCTGTCGTGGCCTGCCAGTGCCTTCAAGGAGACCGAATGGAGTGAGAAAAACAAGAGGAACCCTGCGACGATGAAGATGTAATCGAGGATGGAGAGAAGCATCACCGATCCCATGACTGGCTCGAAGGCCTGCAGTATCGTGTCCACTTCCTCTCGGGTCGTCGCGGCTTGCAAATCTGCAGTGGAATAACCAGACGTCTCGATTCGGCGAGTCATCGGAACGAACCCCAGCACAATCACCCCGACAAAGATGCAAAACGACACAAAGGCGACGATACCGTGACTTTTAGCAGAGAGTGCATCCGCATACCGTTCGAAAGGACGAACGAGTGAATCCAGCCATTGCATACAAGAATCAGACAGTATACGCGTTTCAGTTGCTCGATAGTTAGTCTTGATGGGCCCGCTTCTCAGTAAAACTAGGTAACCGACTTGTGCTCTGTGTTCAGCACACCCACAGAAACACCGGACACTGTCGGAAGTCGCGTGAAACAGACTAAGGGTGAGTCTGTCAGTCCCGAATGTCTATACGTCGCTCTTCCTACCATTCGACAATGGTTCCCTCCACCACGCGCCGCCACTTCGTCGCTACTATCGCCGTTGTTACTGTGATAGACAGCGAGGGCTTGGACTCAACGCTGTAGTCGTCGACACCCAACGCGGTTGAACACGGTCTCACTAGCAGCAGCACTGGAGAAACACCTGTGTGGAATAGAGTGTTAGGGAGGATGGAAACGAGTTGGTGGTAGCGAGTCGAATCAGAGACATCACAACGAGTGTGATATTCGGCCTGGCCAGGTACTCTCGACTGAATCAGTTGAGTTTCGCCTAGAGCCTTTCCAAAGCCGGCGTGAACTGGCACATACACGTGAAGGGATATCGCTCGTCTCGTCGCAAGCTGAATTCAACGCCAGCCCCCGAGACATCTTCATTGCACTTCCAATCCCAGTCCCAAACTTCACCCTCGAAATCTCCCGGAAGTACACCGCCTAATAGTCAATCCAACTAGTCAACTCGAAATCAACGACGAAAAGTACAGTCTCAGTTCGAGTTTACTGAACCCGTGTTTTACGTCGAGAAGCCCCAGACTCAGCATACGAGCGCCAATACACAAGATGAGTGGTCGTCGAAAAGTCCAATTTGATTAGTCGTCGACCCACCCAATATCGGCGTTGAAACAAATCGAATTCGGTCGGTACACCCCACCAACGAGAGGGTGTACTGACGAATCAGCGTATTGACGGTGGGGTTAGTGAGTTTTTCAAGAGTGAGTTTTCTCACCGTCGGGTATCACCTAGGGTGTCGGTTCATGGAGTAGCAGGTCTCCTGTGGACACACACGAGCGAATTGGAAATCGGGAGCTGTCGAACAAGTAGAGTCTACAGTGATTCGGCTCCACCCATGATTGGTCACTCTCTGCGTACACCCTTGCGGGAGATCGACGTGGGTGTACACCCTTGTGGAGTAGGGGTGTAGAGGCTGAGAATGAGTACACCCGTAGATTCAGGGGTGTAGAATCGCACCGATATTGGTCACGGGTGTACCGGTTGAATCGACTCGTGATAATAAAAAAGGAGTTACACCTCACTGTTAGTCTTCATCTGTGTGGTGCGTGCTCTGTGCGTCCTCAGTCCGATGGTGCTCTCAAGGTCAGTCAGCAGCGAACACATCGATTAGATATGTCGGTTTGCTCTAAGGGTTCACACGAACCACGTCGAAACGATGTGACAAGTGTCTGAATCCTCTGGCGTAAGTGTGTTTTTCCTGACATCCTTGCTTAGGTGGAAAAGTGCTAGTAGGTGTAGAAAGACGAGGTGTTGCATTTGGACCTCATCTAATCCATGTCTCGAGTGGGGGGATTACTCCGGAAACTGTGGGGTTCCAGGACCGGATACCAGCGGGTATTCTGAGATGTGATGGTGTTTTATGTCTCCTGTGATTCCCGGAATGTCGCCAACGCGACCACTGTCGCAATAATTTAGATAACGACCTTTCCCATCCACCCCTGTTCGTTAATGTCCGTGCGCTACTCTTACTGAATCCTTGTCTGTTGGCCAGTGTGAGTCATTATACAAGTGTGTGACCGAGAGGTTGAGAAGGACATGCCACACGGCCATATCGAGTCGGTCGAACGCTTTACACAGCGTTGAGGGGTACGGGAGCTCCTCAAGACCGATTACTCTTCGAATACGAGGCATTTCGATGAGATCGTCAAGAAGCATCCGGTACGTCGTATTCTTCCGTCCTTTGAGACAGAGCAAGACGATGTGCTGACAGAGTATGTACCGCCGCTTCGAGAACTTCGAAGAGTGTCGTGCAACGGCTCGACAAGCCAACTGAATTGCTTGCTCAACGAACTGGAGCAACCGGGACTTTGGGAGGGCCTGCATTCCGCTACACTAACGGCCGAGCCTGTAACTCTCTGAGGATTTCAACAGAGTCACTTCTCCCCGTTGTTGCCGTTCTAAGTGGGGGGTCTCGTGGGGGGAGGTTGCTGTTTCGCCGCCTTGCACACACTGCAGTCGTGATTTTGTCGCGTCACACTCCCCAGAAGAACACGATGCCGACCGTCGTGACGACAGTCAGGATGAGCTGGAGCGGCGCGCCGACGCGCGCGAAGTCGGTGAACTTGTAGCCGCCAGGTCCATAGACCATGAGGTTCGTTTGGTAGCCGACCGGGCTGAGTAGCGGCGTGCTGGCGGCGAACGTCACCGCGAGGGCGAACGCGAAGGCGTTGACGTCGAGTTGACCTGCCACCTCGACAGCGATCGGAAGCATCAACACGACGCTCGCGTTGTTGCTCACCATCTCCGTGATGATCGCGGTGCCGAGGTAAAACGTCGCGAGCATCGCAATCGGTGTGAGGACAGTACTCCCGGCTACGATACCCGTCGCGATCAGATCCGCGGTCCCGGACGCCTCAAATGCGATGCCCAAGGGGATGACGCCCGCGATCAGGAAGATGACATCCCAGTCGACGGCCTCGTAGGCGTCCGCGGGGCGGAGAATACCGGAGAAGAGCATCGCCACGACACCGGCGAGGGCGCTGACCATGATGGGGAGGACCTCGAGGGCGGCCAGTCCGACGACGCCGGCGACGATGCCCAGTGCGATGGGGATCTGTGTCCGGTCGAACTCCTCCCAGCGTCTGTCACTGAAGACGACAATCTTGTTGTCTGCTTGGAGTCGGTCCAGAACGTCCTCGGTCGTCTGGATGAGCAATACGTCACCGCCCTGCAGACGCACGTTCCGGAGGCGCTGGCGAATCACTTCGTTCCCCCGGCGGACGGCAAGCACGGTCGCGTCGTAGTCGCGCTCGAATCCAGCAACGCCGTTCCGTCTGTTCAACCACGCCCCGGGGAGCAACACAATCTCCGTGAGCGAAACTTCATCTTCGGCTTCCTCCGGTCTCTCCGTGCTCTCGTCGTCGTTCGTGTTCGGGTCGGGTGTCGCCGACGGTCGGCTCCACGCGTGGTGTTCGGGCACGAATCCTTCGGGGAGCGGTTCGTGCCCATCCTCTGCGGCGTCGAGGAGTTCCGGCAGGAAGTCGAGGTGGTCGTCCCCGATGACCTGTTCGAGCGTCTCCTGGCTCGCTCTTACGGAAAGGACGTCGCCAGCGTGGATCCGCTCGCTCGGGAGGCCTCGGACGATGCTGCGGCCGTTGCGCACGATCTCGAACACGTCTAGGTCGAGGTCGCCGCGCCGCAGCTCTCGCACCTGCGACCCGACGAGGTCGGAGTCCTCGTGGACGACGACGTCGGTCAGGTAGTCAGCCATCCCGAACTGGTCTGTGGGGGACCCTTCGGCGGTGATTCGGGCAGGTGTGAGATACCGCCCGACGGTCAGCAGATAGACGGTACCGACGGCCAGTACGACGGCCCCCAGTTGTGTGAACTCGAACAGCGAGAACGGCTCACCGGTCGGCCCAATCTGCGCCCAGATGGCGCTCGCGAGCAGGTTCGTCGACGTCCCGATGACGGTAAGAGTCCCGCCGAGCATCGAGGCATAGGAGAGGGGAATCAGCAGCTTCGACGGTGAGGTTCCGGTCTTCTTGGCGAGGTTCGTGACGACGGGGATGAATACTGCGACGATGGGCGTGTTGTTGACGAAGCCTGCTGACGGGCCGGCCAGTCCGACCGTCGCGAGGAGCTGTCGGAATTCACTGTCGCCCGCGAACGACTCTATCTTCTGTGTGAGGATCTGGATGACACCGGTCTGTCTCACCCCCTCGCTGAGGATGAACATCGCCAGCACAGTGAGCGTCGCGGGGTTCGAGAAACCCGAGACGCCCTCCTCTGGGGAGACGCCTGTCCACGGACCAAGGAGGATGAGCGCGACCATCAGCGCGATGGCAGTCGTATCTATTGAGACTGGCTGGAGGACGAACAGGACGAGCGCGACGGTGACGACGGCGAGCACGACGACCACGTCAATCGAGACTGGCAACGCTACCGGGGTCTGCTGGAGGAGTGTTGGCGTCGCCAGTGCGAGAGTGTGCGGTCCGTTCGTCACAGAATCAACTATGTATGGGTACCAGTGGAGTCTACATAGTAGTACGGCTCTCACCGCTCCGTCGCCGAATGCAGGTGGAATGAATGGGGAGTGGAACAAGCATAACCGTCCAGCGACCCTCTGACTAGAGAGTCACAATGGATATCTCTGAGATACTCTCCCCGAAATTCACGGAGTTCGATATCGGTACACCGCTCTCGAAGGTCGCCGGAGCGTTCGAGAATCAGGAACTCGATGCGGTCATCGTAACGGACGGCGACGAGTATCGCGGCATCGTGAGTCGCCGACAGCTGGCGTCCTCGTCCAACCAGCCGTCTGCGAAGGTCGGCTCACAGGTCCAGCACGTCCCGACGGTCGACCGCACTGAGGACGTCCGCGAGGTCGCCCGACTCATGATCGGAAGCGATGCCAAAACGCTCCCCGTACTCCGCGATGACCGTGTCGTCGGTGTGGTGACTGGCGATGCCGTGCTCGAGGCTGTCCGTCCGTTTCTCGACGCAGCGACCGTTGACGACGCGTACACGGCGGAATTGGTCAGTGCGACCCCTGAAACCACGATCGGGAAAGCGCTCAATCTGCTCCGAGAAGCCGGAATCGCCCATCTCCCGGTCGTCGACGGGGACGACCTCGTGGGTCTGCTGAGCCTGTACGATGTCGTCGAGTTCACGACACGAGGTGGCAGCAAGAGCCAGGGCGGTTCGTCGAGCGGTTTCGGTGGCCGTGCCGGTGGCGGGCAGAACCGTGGTGGATTCGGCGCACGCGAGGGTGATGCCGACCGGATGCTCGACCTGCCAGTGCGGAACCTGATGTCCGACGCAGTCGCGACGGTCGAGCGGAGCGCGACGCTTGACGAAGTCGTCGAGACGATGTTCGAGCGGGAGGTCTCTTCTCTCGTCGTCACGGCCGACGACACCGACGAACCGATCGGTATCATCACGAAGACGGACGTCATCGAGGCGCTCACCTGGGAGCGCGACGACCGGAACGCCGTCCAGGTGTTCGGACTCGACCTGCTTGAGGGGATGGACTACGACGACGTCTCCGCGTTAATCGAGAGTGTCACCTCGAAGTACGGCGAGATGAGCGTCATCAAGGCCAGTATCGAATTACAGGAGCACAAAGAACAGAGTCGGGGCGTACCACTCGTGTTGGCACGGATTCGACTGGTGACCGACCGCGGCTACTTCACGGCCGATGGCGAAGGATACGGAGCGACGCACGCACTCCGTCTTGCCGCGAACGCAGTTGAACGCCAGCTGCTCAAGGGGAAGACCTACGGCGACTCGAAGAAGCATCCCGACACTGACGAGCAGACACAGCTCTATGGCTGGTGGCTCGGAGGGTAACCCTATCAGGGTTTACGAAGTTTGAGGAGAAACCCCCGTGGTTTAGCGCTGTCTCTTACCCATACCTTCGTGGATCTCCGGAGTTACGTTTCAGATGCTTTCGACGGTGATCTGGGATCGAAATGACTAGGTTGAGATGCGATTCGAGCGCAGCTACTAGCAATGTGGGTGGTCGAAGAGTCTTTTCTTCGAATGTCAGTTGAGACGGATTTCGGTAGAGCCAATATTGATCCACCGTGCTTGACCAGTCCAGGGACGAACGTGTCAACGCCAACGGTGGAGGAAGCCAAGTCACTCAGTTAATCAAAAATGTCTCGGTCAGTAAATTGTTGTCACTTTAGACATTTGGGGAACGGTTGTCGGGTATCTGATGAAGCTACGTAACGTACTTGGATCCCCCGATGACGAACTCAGATTTGCGATCGAAGCCCGGCGACGGCCGTCCCCGGACAGGGCGCAGTCCGATACGGAACCCGACGGGCGTGCCACCGTCGGAGACTTCTCGCTCGACACGACGTTCGAGATACTGATGAACAGGCGTCGGCGCGACACGCTGGAGTACCTGCTCGTTCACGGTGGGCGGTCCACGCTGAGCGACCTCGCCGAGCACATCGCCGCCTTGGAGAACGGCATCGACGTGGACCAGCTCTCCTCGGACCAGCGCAAGCGGGTCTACATCGGGCTCTACCAGTGTCACCTCCCCCGGATGGACCAGGCCAACGTCGTCGACTTCGACAAGAACCGCGGAACGGTCGTCCTCCGCGACGAGGCCGAACAGCTCGTCAAGTACCTCCACCACGGGCAGGTCCACGGCGACGACTCGGCGACCGACGCGGAGCTGGTGCGCGGGACGGCCGTCTCGGCCGCCATCGCCGCCGTGGTGGGCGCCGTCGGTCTGCGGCTGTTCGCCCTGGTCGGCGGTCTCCCCGTGGAGAGTGTCACGGCACTCGTCATCGGGGCCATGCTCGTCGTCGCGGTGGTCGGCGCCCGCGCGACGATTCTCGGCCGACGAGTTGTTCACGACCATCATTGGTAACGTAAGCGACGAGTATATTGGCCGCAAATACTACGACGATCGTGGCACGAACCCCTCCGCAGCAGCGGTGGGGCCCAGAGACGAAGCCGACGTTTCGTTCTGAAGCGTCCGTCCAGCCCCACAGTCCTCGACTGGCCAGCGGTCCGACTCCATCGGGGCCGCGAATTCGGCCATGGAAGCACCTTCGACGACGAAATAGAGCCCGGGTCCATGGGCGTAAGGGTCTACCGAATGATGTCGTGTGCTGATTAACCGAGTGAATCACGCCCACCCTATGGAGTTACTCGATTACTCAAAAACAAGATGAGGGTGAATACGTTGCGGGTTGAAATGGTCAGAAGACGTAGGTGTGCTATGATAGCATCACGCGGAGTTCTGGATAGCGCTGTCTCGGTCCAGGCGGTGCCGTTACAGTTCGGGGGTAATTTCCTCGAGCTTGCAGTCCTCTTTTTGATTCTCGCGATCGTCGCAGCGGTGCTCGGTGCCCGGGGTGTCGCTGGACTCAGTATGGATATCGCAAAGTGGCTCGTCATCATCTTCGTCGTCCTCGCTATCGTCACGTTCGTTCTGTAGCCTCACCCCGACTGCTCTCGGTGGTACACGCAACCCTCGACCCGGCGACTTGGAAACGGCGAAACAGATGGCGGTCGCGTTCACGACCGAGTCCGTCGCCAGCGTGCAATCTCCGCCGCGCCGCCGACGGCACCCCTGTGAGTTAACGTCTTGCACACCGAATTCGTATGGGCATGGACGTAGTCGACCCGTCGACTGGCGAGCGAGTCGAATCGTACACGGAACACACCCAGTCGGAGATCGAAGCAGCGCTCGACCGGGCGAATGCTGCGTTCGAAGACTGGCGCCTCCGGCCAGTTCGGGAGCGCGAAGAACTGCTTGCAGCTGCCGGTGAGGTCCTGCGTGAGAACAAACGCAAGTACGCCGAAACGATGACTCGCGAGATGGGAAAACCGCTCTCGCAAGCTATCGCAGAGGTCGAAAAGTGTGCGTGGGGCTGTGATCACTACGCGGAACATGCGAGTGCGTACCTGGAACCCGAGGGACACCCCAGTCCACCGGGAGCGGCGGTCGAGACTGTCTACGAACCACTGGGACCGGTCCTCGCAGTTATGCCGTGGAACTTCCCGTTCTGGCAGGTGTTCAGATTCGCCGCCCCCTCGCTGACGGCGGGAAACGTCGGGCTGCTGAAACACGCCTCCAACGTCCCCGGCTGTTCGATGGCAATCGAGGAGGTGTTTCGCGAGGCTGGTTACCCCGAGGGAGTCTTCCAATCACTGTTGGTCCCGTCGGAATTCGTCGACGAAATTCTCGCGGACGAACGCGTCCGGGCCGCGACACTGACCGGAAGTGGACCGGCTGGGAGGGCCGTCGCGTCGACAGCGGGCGAGCACCTCAAGAAGACAGTGCTGGAACTCGGTGGAAGCGACCCGTTCATCGTTCTCGACGACGCTGATATTTCGGCCGCCGCGGAGACCGGCGCGTGGGCGCGAAACCAGAACGGTGGGCAGTCCTGTATCGCAGCCAAACGATTCATCGTTCACACGGACGTGTATCAGGCGTTCCTCGACCGGTTCACCGAGGTGGTCTCGTCACTCACGGTTGGCGACCCAGTGGACGAGGAGACCGACGTCGGTCCACAGGCCCGTCAAGACCTTCTGGAGTCCCTCCACGAACAGGTAGAAGCGAGTGTCGAGGCGGGCGCACGAGTCGTCACAGGTGGTGAACCCCTCGACCGGCAGGGTGCGTACTACCCCCCTACAATCCTCGCTGATGTCCCTGAGGGCTGTCCGGCCGACAGCGAGGAGACGTTCGGACCCGTCGCCGCTGTCTACGAGGTTCCAGACGAGACCACGGCGATCGAGAAAGCCAACGATACCGAGTTCGGTCTGGGTGCGAGCATCTGGACCGAAGACCGTGAGCGCGGCGAGCGACTCGCTCGACAGATCGACGCCGGTAACGTGTACGTGAATCAGCTGGTGAAGTCCGATCCACGGGTCCCGTTCGGTGGGGTCAAGGAATCTGGCTACGGCCGAGAACTCTCGAATGCCGGCATCATGGAGTTCGTCAATCGCAAGACCGTCTGGGTGGAATAATGAAGGCATCCGACCTCCTCGTCAGATGCCTCGAAACAGAGGGTGTCGAGTACGTGTTCGGGCTCCCGGGAGAAGAACTCGAAGCCCTGCTGTTCTCACTTCGAGATTCGGACATCCAGTTCATCCCAGTTCGACACGAACAGGGTGCGGCGTTCATGGCCGACGTCCACGGTCGGTTGACAGGCGAAGCTGGTGTCTGCCTCTCTACGTTGGGGCCGGGTGCCACGAATCTTCTCACGGGCGTCGCAGACGCCCATCTGGACAAGTCCCCACTTGTCGCGATTACGGGACAAGGGGGGCTCGAGCGCCTCCATCAGGAGAGCCACCAGGCCCTCGACATCGTCCACATGTTCGAGCCGGTCGTGAAGTGGAACACACAGATCACCGATGCCGAGATCATCCCGGAGTCGGTACGCAAGGCGTTCAAGCTCGCCGAGTACGAGAAACCCGGTGCGACCCACCTCGAGTTCCCCGAGGACGTTGCAGCACAAGAACTCGACGCAGAGCCGCTCCCAACTCGGCCACGTGTGCGACGGGCTGCCCCCGACGAACGGTCACTCGACCACGCCGTCGAACTCCTCGAGGACGCAGACACCCCGCTGGTGTTAGCCGGTAACGGTGCCGTCCGAACGTCAACATCGAACCGGTTGCGCGAACTTGTCGACCACGCTGGGATGCCCGTCGTCGCGACGTACATGGGAAAGGGAGCGGTCTCGGATCGTCTCGATAATTCACTGATGACACTCGGTTCTGGACCGCAGTCCGAGGCGTCCACGGCAATCTCACGTGCCGATTGTGTACTCGCAGTCGGCTACGACATCGCTGAGCACGACCCTCGCTCGTGGAACGCCGACCTCGATAAGGCCATCATCCACGTCGATCACGAGCCTGCAGAAGTATACCGACACTACAATCCTGACGTGGAAATTGTCGCGGACATCTCGACGGTCCTCCGAGAGCTACGGATGCATCTCGATTCCGCGTCTGGACCGAAGTGGTGTCAGGACCTGCGCGAGCGAATCGTCGCGGACGTGCAACGAAAACCCGAGTCAGACGACCCATTCTCGGTGAAACGGACGCTGCCGTTCCTCCGGGAAGTGATGGCTGACGATGACATTCTGCTCTCCGACGTCGGGAGTCACAAGATGGCAATCGCACAGAGTTTCCCCACCTACGAACCCAACACGTGCATCATCTCAAACGGGTTGGCAAGCATGGGAATTGCCGTTCCCGGCGGAATCGCTGCCGATCTCGCGACCGATGCGAACGTCGTCGTCGCGACCGGCGACGGTGGGTTTCTGATGAATGCAGCCGAGATAGAGACGGCAACCCGCCTCGACCTCGGGTATACGATCGTCGTGTTCAACGACGACGACTACGGTCTCATCTCGGAGAACCAGGTCGCACACACCGGTGAACACTTCGGAACCGAACTGACGAACCCCGACTTCGAACGATTCGCCGAGAGCTTCGGAATCGATAGCTACCGGCCAGAGACGTGGTCTGAGGTCGAGACCGTTCTCGAAAGTGTTGTTCCTGCGAACGAGATGTCCCTGGTCGAGATCACGCTTGGGCAGTGACACAGCGGTTTCTCACCGGAGTTTACGCGACTCACGCCCGCCTTGTTCGGCCCTCGGTTCCGAGAACAGAGTGTCGGAACGCTCGCGCCTCACGGGAAGGGCGGGACCCTCTCGCTGTTACAGGTAGTTCATTCTACTTGCAGATTACAGGTCGAGTACCCATCGTCCGTTCGTGCTTCGAGTGGACCAGTACGGGTGCTGTCGGTCGTGTCACCCACATAATGGTAACGCGGATGCGTGTGAAAATATCGCCCCTTGATACAGACACGGAGCGAATGTAGAACACATGTACGACCCGGTCCCGCTGCAGGTCTCCACTCTCGGATTCGCGATAGTCGGCCTGCTGGTACTGGTGCTGGCAATCGTCACTATCTGGCAGATGGTGCGGTTCGTCGACGCGTACGATAAACAGGCGCTCACCGTGTTCGGCGAGTATCGCGGCTTGCTCGAGCCGGGCATCAACTTCGTTCCCCCGTTCGTCTCGCGCACGTACACGTTCGATATGCGTACCCAGACAATGGATGTGCCCCGACAGGAGGCGATTACGCGGGATAACTCTCCCGTGACAGCGGATGCCGTCGTCTATCTCCGTGTGATGGACGCGAAGAAGGCGTTCCTGGAGGTCGAAGACTACAAGACGGCGGTTTCGAACCTCGCCCAGACCACGCTCCGGGCAGTCATCGGCGACATGGAACTGGACGACACGCTGAACAAGCGCCAGGAGATCAACGCTCGCATCCGCAAGGAACTAGACGAACCCACCGACGAATGGGGGATCCGCGTCGAGTCGGTCGAGGTCCGGGAGGTCAACCCCAGTCAGGAGGTTCAACAAGCGATGGAACAGCAAACCGGCGCAGAGCGGAGACGCCGGGCCACGATCCTCGAAGCACAGGGCGAACGCCGGAGTGCGGTCGAGAAAGCCGAAGGAGACAAGCAGTCGAACATCATTCGAGCGCAAGGTGAAAAACAGAGCCAGATCCTCGAGGCACAGGGCGATGCGATCTCGACGGTGCTGCGGGCGAAGTCCGCCGAATCGATGGGCGAGCGCGCGATCATCGACAAAGGAATGGACACGCTCGAAGCAATCGGTCGGGGAGAGTCGACGACGTTCGTCCTCCCCCAGGAACTCACCTCGCTGGTTGGTCGCTACGGCAAACACCTCACGGGGGGCGACGTGGCGACCAATGGGCACCGGCTAGATAGCCTGGGATTCGACGCCGAGACCCGCGAACTCATCGGACTCGACGACATCAAGGAGATCCTCGGCGAGATCGACAAGGCCGCCGAGATGGACGTCGAAGAGCTGGAACAGCAAGCCAAGGCGGTCAAAGATGGGATCCCAAACTCCGAGGGCGCCGACCACGCCGGTGACGGAGCATGACTTCTGAAGAGAACCTTCCGGCAGACTGGGTGCTAGAGACCGAGCAGACGACACACAACGAATTCATGGGCCGCAATTATACCACAGTGCTCTATCGCCAGGAACACACCAGAAGCGCGGTATACATCAACGAGGTCATCGACGGCAGGAACGTTTGGGAATACAACGTGCATCACTCGGGGAGGGACGGTGACCTTGGAACCGCCGCAGACCTGGAAACGGCGAAGCAAATCGCGTTCGCGTTCATGAACGACTCCAGCGCCAGCGTGTGATATCCGACGCACCGTCGACGACGGGGTCCCCTCGCCGGATACAATAGATGCGTACGATCACCCGAACGTGGATCTGATCGGGGCTTACCCCTGGGTCTGACGGACGAACTCGTCGAGTTCTGCTTCAATGAGCGTCGAAACCCGTTCGCTATATCGCCAGAGCGCTGCATTGAGTCGCTCTTCGGTCTCGTCGTCGAGACCGTCTCCGCCACGGAGGACGGAATCTTTGGTAATCTGTGGGTGGTACACACAGACGACGCCGAGTGAGGCATCTGAGCTTGAGATCCCCACTGTGTGGGTTCCATACTGATCGGTCCCCCAGACACCATCGCCGCCCTGCCGCTCCAGTTCGCTATCTGACGTGATTGCACCGGTTTCGACCCTGGCAGTACTCGGATCAAGTGACGGCCACTGACAGGTAGCCCAATTCTGTACACACAAGTCAAGGATGAGGGGAATCTCTATACTGAATATGACTGAACAGGGAGACCATCAACATTGGTTTTCGGACCATGTTGTACTGTCGATTTTGGCGGTAGTGAGCGGCGTTCTCGGTTTACTTTTCGTGTTCACACAGCTTCAGTATATTCTGCTCGCAATCGTCCTCGCATACGTCCTCGCACCCGCACAACGGACGCTCGAGCGTCACACGAGCTCAGCTACAGCCGCCCTCATCCTCATCTCGCTTTCGGTAGTTGTCCTCTTCATCCCGATCGCGTATCTTCTTACAGTCGCAATTCAGCAGGGACTGGGGTTGCTAACCGCCCTCCAAGAAGGGGGGCTCAGTCCTGACATCGTTCAGGATCAACTCGAAGCCATTGGCTATGTGATCGATTTCGATCTGTTGTATGCGACGTATCAAGAGCCAATCGCGAGCGGGTTGCAGCGTCTTGCAACCGGCGCGGTGACCGTCGTCGGCGGTCTCCCTGGTGTGCTGATCGGCCTCACCGTGACACTCTTCGTACTCTTTGCGTTATTGCGAGACGGTGAACAGTTCGTCACATGGCTAAAGTCGATTGTCCCGCTTTCTGATCGTGTGGAGCGGGAACTTATCAGAGAACTTGACGTCCTCATGTGGGCGTCCGTTATCGGGAACGTCGCTGTCGCGGGAGTCCAAGCGGTACTACTCGGAATCGGGTTAGCGCTCGTTGGCATGCCAGGGGTTGTGTTCTTGACTGTGGCGACATTTGTTCTGACGTTGCTCCCGCTCGTTGGGGCATTCGGTGTTTGGCTTCCGGTTTCGGGTTACCTGTTCGCAATCGGTCGCCCCACTACAGCGATACTGTTTATTGCCTACGGGTCAGTGGTCAGCTCCTCGGACCTCTATCTTCGCCCGGCGATTATCAACCGGAGCGGAGCGATCAACGTCGCGACCATCGTCGTGGGTATCTTCGGGGGAATCGTTCTGTTTGGGGCAATCGGCTTGTTCGTCGGCCCCGTCATACTCGGCGGGTCGAAGGTCGTCCTTGACCTGTTTGTTCAGGAACGAGCGGACTCCACCGTCGGCTGAGAGAGGAACCGTTTCCGGCATAGATCCTTGCGTAACCGTGGTTGTGGTATCTTCTCACCCACCGACGTTGGTCGTTTGCCACACTGTGACAGAATCAGAATACCCGCTGCGGTTCGAACCTGAGACCCCACTGTTTCCGGAGAAATCAAATCAGAATGCAGATGACTCGCCACCAAGTTAGATTCGAGATCGAAATCATCGTTGAAAAGGCACGCAACACGTCCATCCTCCGAGGTTGTGACTAGTAGGTACTGCAGTCTGTTGTCTTCACTGAGAGAAAACGGGGGCCTCCCCGTCTCGAACGGGTCGAACGTGTCCTGCGGTGGGGGGAAACGACTCACATCCGATTTCCGGTCGCCCAACATCACCGGACAATTTGCCGATTCGTCTCTCAAATAATTACAACCCAATCCACGGTGAAATGCGACGACTTGAACCGTTGGCGTTATCTTTCACAAGATGGCTGCTGGAAGCACCGGCGTCGTTATCGCCGCATTAATCGCGAACGCCGGTATTACGATACTGAAATTTGGCGGGTTTTTGTTGACTGGGAGTCCAGCGATGCTTGCCGAAACCTACCACTCCATCTCCGATACGGGCAATCAGGTGCTGCTTTTGGTCGGGATCAGAGCGAGTAAAGAGTATGCGACAAGGTCCCACCCCTTTGGGCACGGGAAGTCCCAGTTCTTCTACGCGTTTCTCGTGGGGTCGCAGCGAGAAGTCTTGGAATGACTGTTCGAAGCCGCTCTTTCTCACGTTCGTACTCCACCGTGAACGCCTCGTACATCTCCGTCGGAATCTCACCATCTCCGTTCCATCGAAGACAGCAAGTGTCCGATGGGTTACGCGTCTCCCTCAGACTGATACGGTTCCCCGACCGCTTTCCGTGGAAGTACGTTGTGGAGTGCGGACTCAATATCAGCAGCCGATTCGAACGACTCAAGTGACGTCTCAGAAACCAATTTGCCCAGGTTTGTATCACCGTCGGCCAATATCAACCTGACATCGGAGAGTTCTTCCGCTGCTGTAGACCGTCCGATGGGATACTCGATTTCATCGAGCACAGTCGAAATGTCACTGAACTTAATTTCGCGAGCCATACTCGCAGCTACGTCCGGAAAGGACATAAGTGCCGTAACTGGTGTGACGAACATTCTCCGGTGATTGAGATTCTCGGCAGTGCTATTGATCGGTGAAATCTCCGTTATCGACCGATTCTATCGAGCTTCCGGTTATGTTCAAAATTGAACGGTGCTCCACGGAAATTCCACAGGCCATGCACACAGGAAGCGTGGAAGGCCACACGTAGTTTCCCACAAACGGACGAGTGGGGCCGGGACAATTTTATGCAGAGACGAGTTCTTGAGTACTTGGCTGACATCGGCCATCAGGGGAGGCGGTTCGTCTACATTCACTCGTATGATAAAAAGTGACTATCGACGCAGAGATGAGCAGGCTTCGAGTGTCACTCACATAATCAAAATCTTCTCACGTGTGAAATTCGCTGCAATTGATGCACCTCTGGAGAGAGGGACGTAGTATGGCGAACGACAGTCTCGACGCGTGTCTCCACCTTGTCGCCGACCAGCACCGACGACGAATCATCCACCACTTGCGCCACGAGGCTGACGAGACCACGACGGTTGACGAGATCGTCGACCAGTTCCACAGTAGTGGTTCTGACTCCAAGAACGACCCACTGCAGGACCGGAAAAATCTCTTCATTCAACTACACCACGTCCACCTGCCGAAGTTAGCAGAGTACGGCGTCGTCGAGTTCGAACACAGAAGCGGAGCCGTCCGGTACCACCCCAACGAACAGGTCGAGACAGTGCTCGACTCGCTCTCTGCGGCAGTGTCGCTGCCGAATCCCTGACGCCAATGTCGCTCATCGGGAGACGACGAGTCTTCCGGAGTGGTAGTTCTATGATGCCAGATTCGCCCTGGTGTCACTTCGATTCGTGTCGCTAGTCGGCCGGGTGAACGACGACAACCCCATTGCCCTGAACAGTACACCATGGCCAGCGAACTCGAACGAGACGGTAGTGACTCCGTCAGTCGAGTGACACCCACTGGAATCAAAGAGCGCATCGAGGGCGTCTGGGTCGACCGTATTGTATAGCGGTTCGAGTGCCGTGGGCTCACGATTTGCCGCGATTGCGACAGTCTCGATAACCGCTGTGCTCGGGGGCAGTGACGACCAGTCGTACTCGGCTCGAATGACACCGTCCGCATCGGTACCCGGGCTGTAGTCGTCTCTCCTATCGAAGCCAGTCATGAGTGATACCGCCAGTACGTCGGTGCAGGCGTCTGGCCATGCAGATTACGGTAGTACAGGTTCATGCTGTCGGTGGTCGAGTTGTTCTAGTGAATGCAGTCAATTTGGATTCTCCGTGTCGAGTCGCCAGGTGAAGATAGCCTTCAGAACCACGACCAGACTGTTCGTGTCACCCTCGCCCCACATGGCGGTCTCCGACCGCGGGTCAGACGGACTCGCGTCCTCACCGTTGACGAGCGCGCTCACGAGAGTTTTTCGCCCGTCGACCATCATGAGTCGTCCCGCCGACGTGTCCGACCAGACCCACAGCGATTCGAACATCGTCGCGCCGGGGATTTCCTCTTGAATGTGTTCTTGGACCTCCGTCGACACCCCGGCGAGATGAATCGAAACACCCCGCTCTGCGGCCTCGCCCAACCCGTCGATTAACTCGTCCGTGAGGAGGTCCTCGACGGTCATGTAGACGATTTCCTCTTCCGCGCTCGCGATGTACTCCAGAGCTCGCTCCGTGACCGCCGTCTGCCCGTCTACCGTCCAGACGCCGCGTTGTTCGGCCCGTCGTTCGATGGGTTCGAGTTCACTGAGCGCCGTCTGGAGGAGTTCCGTGCGGTGTTCTAGCTCGTGGACGAACGTCCGACTCGCAGTTTCGGCGGAGATTGCCCAGAACTGCTTGGGCGACGATTGGAGGATATCGACGAGTCCCCAATCGTGTAACTCGTCGATCGCGTCGTATACTCGAGTGCGTGGTACCTCAGACACTTGGCTGACATCTCTGGCTGTCCCCGTGCCGAGGCTCGCAAGCGCGACAAATGTCCGCGCGGCGTAAGCACTCAACCCGAACCGTTCGAGTTGCTCGATTGCGACGGACTGTGGGTCCTCGTCTGGATTGTTACTCATCGGTCAGGCGGATGTGGGTCATTGTGAGCCCAGCCACGGAGAGCGTCCGAGCGGAACGAAGCAGTGCGGTGGGTGGGACACAGAATTGGCCCGCGTGCCGATGAAGTGGTCGGGCTTCACACGCCATATACCTTTTGTGATTAAACGGGTGACAATCTTATATCTCGATTATCTGTACTTCTATGGTGTGATGTCCAGATTCCCCAGTTGTCACTATAATACTCACAATAATTTTATCCAACCCGTCTCTGGGGTGGGTTCAGACGGTTATACTTCCCATCTCACGACTCATCCACATTCACCGTCATAAACTGAGTGACAATACCTATCCGTGTCGGGAGCAAACTAATTAGAGAATCACTGGGGAACACCCCGTGAGGTTGGGACACATGACTACTACTGACAGTTTGGAGGACGCAATCGAAGTCCTCCAGCAACTTGGCTTGAAAGAATACGAGGCGCGATGTTTCGTCGGCCTGTCCCGTCTCCACACGGGAACAGCAAAGCAATTGAGTGAGATGACGGAGGTTCCCCGAACGCGGGTGTACGATGCGATTCGAGTGCTGGAAGCGCAAGGCCTGGTCGAAATCCAGCACTCGAGCCCCCAGCAGTTCCGGGCGGTTCCGCTCGACGAGGCGACCGAGACCTTACGCGACCAGTACGAAGACCGAGTCGATCGACTCCACAATGCGCTGGACACGGTCGAAATCATCGACGGAGACGACGAGAGACCCGTCCAGCAGGTGTGGGCGATGTCCGGGCGCACCGCGATTGAAAATCGGACGGACCAGCTCATCGAGAAAGCGTCCGAGGAGATTGTGCTGGTACTGGGCGATGAGTCACTGCTGACCGAGGATCTCGTTGCCAGACTCAACGATGTCGATGACGGGGTCGATCTTCTCATCGGCGCGCTGACGGAGTCGCTTCAAGACCAGATCCAAACGGCGGTGCCGGACGCCACGACGTTCATCTCTGGTCTCGAGTGGCTCCACGGCGAGAACACTTCCGAAGACGAGACGGCAATCGGCCGACTCCTCCTGACTGACCGCTCGACGATCCTCGTGAGTTCTATCATGCCCGGCAGCAAAGAGGAACAAGCAATCTTCGGCGGAGGGTTCGGGAATGGTCTCGTCGTAATCTCCCGACGGCTCATGTCTCAAGGGTTGTTGACCGCTCGTGACCCAAAGTAGTGGTCTAGCGACGAGCGGCTACTGACCAATCCTTCAGCGGAAGCAACTGTCGGTGGGTTCTGGATCTCGTTCGTGGCGGAAACGGTCTTCGAGCAACTGAAGAGTGAGATACTCACCATTGTCAACCGTGATGTGACAACCGTTGTAGACGAACGAGAGGCGCCCACCTGTCCGAGGTGTTCCGTCGTACTGCGGGTCGAACAACGTATCTAACGCGGTTGGATCAATGACGTTCCCCAGCGGTCGGAGCGAACTGGGTTCACGACCGTCGACTGCGCTCACCGCGCGTACAACGGCCGTGCTGACCAATTCGTCGGCACCGATTTCATACTCCACAATACTAGGTGGTACCGGACCACCAAAACCTCTGAAGTTTTTCACCCGTTTTATCAAAACAGAATTCAGAGAGTGGTGGAGAACTGGACGTATGCAATCTACATTTCTGGTTGACTTGAGCTCTGAGCCGCACTCGGGACAGAAACTCGATTAGCACGAGAATATTGCTTCAGCCCATTTGAGTCTGGCAGAGCAGACAACTCGTCGTATGATGATTCTCGATTCTTCGAGTTACAGACGTTCATGGGCATGGTTGGCTGCGGGACTGCCCAAGGCGCATCACGCTTTCAGTACTGACGTGGCAAAGAATACGGCCCGCACGGTGATACGCACCTCCGGGCAGTCAAACAGTTCGATGGCGAATCATTCTTTGATGGCTTCCAGACTGCTACCGACCGACTCCTCTCAGTAATCGAGTCTGAAGTCTCATTTCGGCGGCCAGTGACCGTCGCGCTCGACATTACGACTGTTCCCTACTTCGGTAATGTCGAAGGAATGTCGATGGTCAGCGGGACAAAAGACGGCGACGGGCGTGCGTTTAAGTTTGCTACCCTCTCGATTGTCGGCCAGAGTATTCCTCTCGTTTTGGCTGTCGAACCAGTTCGTGAAAGTTCAGCGTGGGACAACAACCCACCGAATCGGATTCACCGTGTTGTCCGGCGATTAGTTCATCAAGCGAAGGAACACGTCCCTATCGAGATGGTGCTGTGCGACCGAGAGTTCGACTCGATGCGGGTGTTTCAGACGCTCTCGAACCTTGGCGTGAACTACCTGATTCCTAAACGGACCACGAGCTCAGAGCGCAAAGCGATTGAGCAGATGGAGCAGGACGGCCAAGAGGCCGCCGTCGAGTCACCGTCTGTCCACGTCGAGCAGGGCTCGCACGCGATGCAGTTTCTGTACGTTCCCTCGACGAAAACAGATGGGACAACTGTCTTTGCGACGAATGCTCGTGTTACACCAGAGGAAGCCGAATCGTTCTGTCGGCGCTACAGCAGTCGCTGGCAGATTGAAAACGAATACAAGAGCATCAAGCATGATTTCCTCGCGAAGACCTCGTCGAAGGATTATCGAGTTCGGTTGTTCTACTTCGTGATTGCTGTCCTCTTATACAATATCTGGCGGCTCACTGACTTCTGTTGAAAGCTGGTACTGATGAGATGGACTACGCACCGATCATAACGACTGGCGAATGTGTTGAGTTGGCCTTGTTGAAACCCTTGCTGGCAAACATGATGGACGAGTAGTCTGAGATAGGATGGATTCCCTGCCGAAGTCACGCATTCTCCGTTTCGTTGAACGGGCTCTGGTGCTGGCTCGCCGTGCTGTTGCACGGTTTTCGACTCGATATTCACGGAAGCGGTTCACGCTCCGCCAGCACGTCGTGCTTCTCTGTCTCAAGGTGAAAAAGACGACCACGTACCGCGACCTCGTTGATGAACTCATCGAGATGCCTCGCATTCGTGACGCCCTCGATCTCGATTCGATTCCAGCACCCTCGACACTCTGAAAGCCGTTCGACCGCTTGGAAATGGCCGTCTGGCGGATTCTGCTGAACGTTTCACTTTCGAACTTGCCGCTGAACGGTGTCATCGGCATCGATGCGTCCGGATTCGAGCGGGCTCATGCATCAACTCACTACACGAAGCGAACGAACCTCACCATCCAACAGTTGAAGACGACGCTGTTGGTCGATACGGCGACCAATGCGGTTCTCGATATTCACGTGACGACAACGCGGAAGCACGATACGCAAATTGCGCCACAGGTAGTGAAACGGAACGCACAGTCCATCGAAGTCTTGACCGGTGACAAGGGCTACGACGATCAAAAACTCCGGCGGCTCGCCCGTGACAACGATATTCGACCGCTCATCAAGCATCGTGAGTTCACCTCACTCCACAAAGCATGGAATGCACGGCTGGACGGCGATCTCTACCATCAGCGTAACATGAACGAGACGGTCAACGCGGCAATCAAACAGAAATTCGGTGCCTTCGTGCGGTCACGCCGCTGGTGGAAGCAGTTCCGCGAACTCGTCATCAAGTGCGTCGTTCACAACGTGGAACGAGACCTCGCTATTTCGCGTGAAGGGAGCGATTGTCCCTAATGCTGAGAGGAATGGACTGCTGAATATCGAGGATCCATTCATCACATCGTTCCCAAACTTCTCCACGTGCCATGTGAAGAACGCACCTCTCGACGGTGTTTCCACCCTGTTACTCAATAATCAAGTTGGCGTGAAAATGTCCTCTATTAATGCCTTGTGGAGGCGTAACAATATCTGAACCATGTCATTGTATATGGACGTCCACCGGAATGTGGACGCGAGCGTTGAGGACGTCGTAGAGGCTCACAAAAAGGATCTTGAAACCCAGGAGAAGCACGGTGTGAAATACCTGAATTACTGGGTAGACGAAGACGAGGGCGCTGTCTTCTGTCTCTTTGAGGGTCCGAGCAAGGAAGCGGGTGAGAAGGTCCACGAAGAAGCCCACGGCCTCACCGCTGACGAGATCTATGAAGTCAAACAGGGCGAATAAATTCAGACCGCCGAGATACCTGCTTTTTCGACCTGCAAGACTTGCGCCCTGTATTCAGCAGAGATTCGACGAACTACCCATTGGCTGTCAGTAGCAGCGTGACCGATACAGAGGCTGTATCTTGCACGCGCCACGAGAACTATTCAATAGGGACTGGTGAGTTAGCGGGGCGCGAGCCCGCAACTCCACGCTTGACGAACCACTAGACGGTGTCACACCTTCGATCTATGTGAGTGCAGTGGTTGAGCCAGTCTCAGAATCTGAACTACTCCCTGTAGTCCGAGGCCATTTCCAGGCATACCAGATAACTATTGCAAGAAGAACAGTTTCTATGCCTGCCCCAAAATACATATATGACCAAGATTCGCCCACTAAATTGTATAAAGTAAAAGGTACATAGAGTATTGCCACGACAATATTCGTCCATCGATTCACTCTTGCCGGCAATGCCAGAGACAGGAAAATCATCAAACCCGGAATTGTCACAAATACTAGTGCAACCAACACAAATGTTGGCGTGATTTGGAACGTGAATACTTCTCCTATTAGTATATCCTCAATAGTCCCTGGCTTGTAAAATCCAAAAATATCTACATATACATATAAAAACATAAATGATGTCCACAACCCCGCAAGCTTCAGTTTTACATTCATCTCGACGTCTTCCAACCCATTTGTCTCGTTTACTTCGGTACGTGCTTCGCTCATGTGCTTTCTCTCCATACACACATGAACCTCCAGCCATGTGAAGTGGTACCATTTTCACGCTGCGATGGTGTCACGGGCAACTGAGTGACACCCAACTACATAGACGGGAAGCGTGCTGAATACGCGCGTTGTATGCAGCACGCGGCCTGAAACCTATCACTGATTGAGGGTTTCAACAAGGCCGATTCGGCGAACCTGTGACGCCGACAATGCCTGTGGGTTTGGTTCACTGGCTTCCCAGCCGAACTCCTCCCCAGCCTCGGCGAGTGGATTGTACTTCGCGTACTTCCGGCGTATCACGAAGGCGTACCACGCTCTTCCGACGTGTAGATAATCGAGCTTCGACCGGTCCGTCGAGAGCTCCTCATCGAAGACGTCGAGAACGGCGAGACAGCGCTCTATCTCTCTCGGCTGCCGGTCTAACTCCGACAGTGGCTCGAGCAACGCATCTGTCCCGTGCAACTCCAGGTATGTCCGCACCCACTTCGCTAACCTCGTCCGATGGGACTCGACGGTATTCTCTGCCCGTCCATCGCGAGTTTGTATCGAGTTAAGATACAATTCTGGGGGATTGACAATATACTCTTGGTCGACGTTCCACTCCCACTCCTCTGGTTCCTCGTTTTCGAGGCCGACGGCGTCGTACTCATTGACAACTGCAGTAATGTTACCGTCTACACACCACGTGTGCCGTCAAACTTCACCAGAGCTGAGTTTCCTCTTCGCGTTCGAGCTCGAATCGGAGGTGTTTGTTCCCCGAAAACTCTACCATAATCCCGTCCGATGCGTCTAACTCGACATCCCAATCAGAAATTTCTGAAAGCAGTTCCCACGTGGGCGTCGTAGTTACGTTCAGGTTGTCATCCCAGAACTTTGCAATCACTTCAGGATGGTGTAAGAGTGCAACCTCTATGGGAACTGAAAGCGTCGTCATACAGTGTTGGCACTCACAGACGACGAGTACCGTTGCTGGGTCGACCTCTTTCCCTGTGATGAACTCCAACTTCATCGACCCTCCACAACGTTGACAGACACCGTCGACAGCGGAACATAATTCCCCACGCATCTGCCGATCCGCTGCTTCCAGTGCTCGTAAGGAACTCCGTTTTGCTACGTGACCCGGCCGCAATTCGTATCGCAGTACGGTGTTCGCACACGAGAGACAATCTATCGTAGCGAGTCGGCCATCGTAAGTCGCTTCTGCTGCCGTGGCACCACAGTACGGACAGTGCGTCTCGATCGCCACCGGATCGAATTTCGGCTGTAGCGTGTATTCGTCGGCTTTGATCGACTGAACGATTCGTCGTCCTGCGTCGGTGACGACGTATCCCGTTTCCTGGTGCTGGACGTACTGTTCGGTGAGTTCCTTCAGGTGGTAGGAGAACTGTGACGTGTTCGCGGCGTCAACCGCGTCGTACAGTTCGGTGAACGAGAGCGGTTCTTGTTGGGGCACGTCGACCAGCGTTTCCAATATTCGAAGCCGGATATCACTCGCCAATAGAGCGAAGGCAGATTCCGCATCATCACGAGTCATGGGTACTGGTGGGGACGACGCCTGAAACAGATGCCGCCTTACGTGTCACTCATAGGGCAGAGAAAACTGACTAATCAATATTTCCCAATCATCTCGTGCAATACCTATCAACACATTAACTAAAACACAGAGGCGTTATTTATATGATATTATATAAAATATCCAACACTTTTATCGTGGTGGTGAGAAATAGTCTCTACGATGACGAGCACTCGAGTCCCCTTTATCGACGACCACCCAGTTGCTGCATTCTTCGTGGGCGCATTTGCCTTCACGTGGGTTATCTCGGCCCCAGCAGCGTTCATGGAAGAAAGCTGGACTCCATGGATTCTCATCTACATCGGTAGTTTCGGACCGCCAGTGAGCGCTGCCGCAGTAACGTGGCTACGCGGTGACGATGTCAGAGCCTGGGCCAGTCAGATCGTTCGGTGGCGAGTCGGTGGAATCTGGTGGCTCGCAGCCTTCGGAATACCTGTCGGTATTGTGGGAGTAACGACGGTGATTCTGTGGGCCATCGGCGGTCCGGTCGATATCGGTCGGCCCCTCCAATCTCCCGCACTAGTTGCCGTCGTGTTTTTGTTCGGCCTCACGGTTAGCGGTGGATTGAACGAAGAGCCGGGCTGGCGTGGATTCGCACAACCCTATCTGAACGACCGGTACGATGCACTCACGGCGAGCCTCATCATCGGCGTCGTCTGGGCGCTCTGGCACCTCCCGTATTTCCTCATCCCGATAGCCCCTCACTCCGGGTTCACAGTCGTTAATCAAATCGGCTGGTTCATCAGTATCATCTTGTTGTCGGTCATTCTCGGGTGGGCCTACAACAGCACGGGAAGTGTGCTAATCGCGATGGTCCTCCACGCGATGGTGAACACCGCAGACATACTCCTCCCACTGGCACCAGACCAAATCGTCATTGATGATGTCATTCAGGAAACCGCTATTGCGACGGTCACGATTACACAGGTGGCTGTCACCTTACTCGTCGCTCTCGGTATCATCGCGTACTTCGGCCGAGAGTCACTCGCCCGTGTGGAGATACCGGGGTCGGCCTATATCAGAGGAGGTAACCGATGACCGTGGACACAACCAGGAGGGAGTACGACCGGAAGCGACAAGCTGAGGGTCTCTAATCGTGGCTACAATCGGAGCCTGCGGTTTTCAGAAACGACTACTCATCGGTCAAATTACAATCTTGTCATGTCTTCTACTGTAGTGTTCGACAGCGTTCGGCCCACCTACGGAGACGTGACCGCCCTCGACGACATCTCTGTCGCGTTCGACCCCGGATTCAATGTCGTCTTGGGGCCGAACGGTGCAGGTAAAACGACGCTGTTTCGCATCGGAGCTGGAATCCTCCCGCCCGACGCCGGCGGCGTAACGGTTGCTGGGATAGACCCATTCGCGGACCAGTCGGTGAAAACCCGCGTCGGCTATCTCCCCCACGGGACGCCCCTGAACGGCCAGCTGACGGTGAGCGAGAACCTCGATTACTGGGGACGCGTGCTCGGTCTCGACACTCGAACCCGCGACGCGCGCATCGAACAGACGGCCAAGACCATGGCTGTCGACGACCTCTTGGACCGTCCAGCGACGGACCTGAGCCGTGGACAGCGTCAGCGCGTGACGATTGCCCGGGTGTTGCTCGGCGACCCCGCCGTGTTGTTTCTCGACGAACCGACAACGGGACTCGACCCCGGTGCGGCTCGGTCCCTTCGTGACCAGCTTGACGCCCTCGCAGCGGAGGGTCGAACCCTGTGTTATTCGACTCACAACCTCTACGAAGCCGAACAGCTTGCGGACGAGCTCACGGTCATCAAAGACGGTACGGTCGCCGCACAGGGCCCGAAAGACGAGCTTATCGGGCGACTCAGAGGTGAGGGTGCCCGCGAGGTATACCTTGAGTCCGACGCAGACAACGGTACGTTCGCGGCACTCGGCATCGAAGCTCGTGAATCACGGGACGGCTGGGTCGTCACGCTCCCTGAAGACCAGTCAGTTAACGACCTAATCACGGTCCTGATAGAGCGCGGCTTCACCATCGAGCGCGTCCAAGAAGAAGAGACCTCGCTTGAGGAACTATACGGTCGTCTGACTGGCGAGGAGGAGGTGTCATCCCGATGAGTTCGACGCCGGGTTGGCAGACACTCGCGAAGGCGATCATCTGGAGCGAACTCCGTGGCCGAAGCTGGCGGTTGTTCGCGTTTCCGGTCGGTGCTGGCCTGCTCTTTTTGGGCTTGCTCGGCGTGACTGCGGTTTCTCCCGACGTGCTCACGGGCACGACACGAGAGGCACTCGCCACGCAAGCAGGCCAGTTCTTCACCGGCACCGAGGACGACACAGCACTCCTACTCGCGATGTTGGTCATCCAGGGGCCGTTCTTCATCGCAATGATCAGTGCAGTCCTCTCGGTCCTCGTCACACAGACCGGTGTCGGCCAGCGACTGGCCGCCGGCGAGTTGGAATTGCTCTTGAGCGGCCCCTACCGAGAGCGCGAAGTGTTCGTCGCCCTCGTCGTCGGTTCGTTCGCCCTCGCACTCCTGATGACCGCGGTGTTGATGTCGATTGCGATAGCTGGGTCCGCATTCGTCCTTGCGTGGGCCGAGGTCTCGTTGACCGCAGGTGCGCTCCGACTCATGGTGACTGGGCTACTGACCCCAGTTCCATTGACACTGTGGGCGACGTTCGTCGCCGTCGTGGTCTATCTCCGGTTCCCCGAGACGCCTGTCAACGGGACAGAACCCGGAAACATTCTCATCATGGTCGGAATCCTCCCAGCCGTCTCACTCGTTGTCCTGCCCACGGCCGTCCCATCCATAGACCCGATTCTTCTCTCGGTTGGTGGCACCATCGTCTCACTGGGTGCCGTCGGCGTTGGATGGGTCACCGTCAGTCGGTGGCTAGACGTGAAGACGCTCCTATGAACCGCTCTGGACCAGGTTGTTCGAGGATGCCGACGTCGCCTCGTCAGCACGGAAGATGTTGCCTTCTGTACGACTTTCAGCAGTGTATCCCGCCTACGACGACCCGACGAACGCGAGCGTCACTGGCATCGTGCAGTTCGGCAGATTCAACGAGTGGCCCACCGATGACTGGACAGAAAACGAATCCACGGTTTGTGTTCAGTTCACAGCTGTCGGCGCAAAAATCGGCTGACATACAGTCGGTGGGGACACCGAAACAGGGGGAACTAACCCTCTTCGGACGACTGAAGGGACATGGTATCCCACCACGCGCTCATCGACCGAGCGACCGTTCGTTTGGGCTCGCTCTTTGTCGGAGGGAACCGCTTTTTCGCCCGGAGCGTTGACGCCCCTCGTGTCGAGGAGATGCTCCCTTCAGTCAGTGTCTCGGTTCCGACACTGGCCGGTGAGGGAATCCACGAAATCTCTGCAGAGACCCCTGTCGGAACTCTGGGTGTCGGCATCAAGGTTGTACAGTGGTGCGGGCCAGACTATCCAACAATCGTCTACCACCACGGGAACGACGAGCGACCGTTTTCGTCGAGTCGCTTTTCACCGAACACGTTTCGGGACCTTCTTGTCGACCATGCGGACCACCTCGAAATGAACGTCATCGGACTCAGAGCCCCGTTTCACGACGGGACGACCCGGGATTATGCACGAAAGATGGGTGACCTGTCCAACTTCGTCGCAATGCTCGCAACGTCTGTGGCAGCCATCGATGGAATCGTCGACCAACAGGAGGACAGCGTTCCAGTGGCCGTCGCGGGCGTGAGTCTCGGTGGGTGGGTAACGAACCTGCATCGTGCCTACGAAGGGACTGCGGACGTGTACATCCCGATGCTCGCTGGCGCCGAACTCGGTAAGCTGTTCACCCGGTCGACCTACCGTCGCCTGCTCGGGCGGGCAGGGCGGGAGAACCCGACTGCAGTCGAGCAGACGTTGGATTTCGGGGAGGACCTTCGTGACAACGGTACAGGGACGGTCTATCCGCTGCTGGCGAGGCACGACCAGTATATCGAGTACGAACGCCAGCGACGCGCTTACGACGAGTCCAATCTCTTGGTCGTCGACCGTGGACACATCACGGCGACACTGAACCCGACGCCACTCCGAGAGCACTTGCTCGGTGTGCTCACGCAACTCTCGAGGCCGTAAATGGTCGATATCCGTGGTCCAATCGACGCGCCCGCTCTCATCTTCGTCCACGGGGCCGGTATCTCACGAAAGCTCTGGGTCCCACAGATGGATTCGCTCGCAGACTCCTTTCGGACCCTCGCGCCGGACCTCCCCGGACACGGTGACCGCGCCGACGAACCGTTCCGATTCGATGACGCCGTGGAGACCGTGGCAGCACTCCTAGCCGATGTGGAATCTGACTGCGTCGTCTTGGTCGGTCAGTCGCTCGGTGGCTACGTAGTGACCAGCGTGGCGGCCCGCAACCCCGACCGTGTGTCGGGGGTGGTCCTCTCTGGGAGCAGTGCCGACTATCGCGGTCAGTTGGGTGCCCGGACGACCGTCAGTAGCTACCTGTTTCGACTCGGCGCTAGGGTTCCCGGCGTCGAACCCCGGTTCGAACGAACGATGGGCGAGCGGTTGCGTTCGCTCCCGCTCTCCGATGCGGCAATCGAAGAAATACTCGAGGCGGGACTGTCGCTGGATGCGTGGGGGCAGTCCGGCCTGGCGCTCGTCGGAGTCGATTTCCCTGCACTCCTGTCGAGATTCGCTGGACCGGTTCTGTTCATCAATTGCGAAGACGACAAGATTAATCGACCGGCAGCAGTCGAACGGTGTTCCGAACTGTCGAACGCTACCCCTGTCGTCATTCGCGATGCGGGCCACACCGTGAATCTCGAACGGCCCGAGGCGTACACGGGTATCGTCCGTGAGTTCGCCATGTCACTGTGTCGAGACGAGGCAGAGTCGATTCCTGACCGACTCTGAAACTGAAATTATCCTGTCGACATTCTGAGTGCAACCGCTACCGGGCGAACGTTACCTTCCCAAATTTTTCTATTTAGTCATTGAGGGGAAACGACGGCGGTGCGAAAAGGGCGAACGGCAGCCAGTGTTGACCACCGATTGGGTCGCTGTTCTATCTCCCGCGACGAGTGATTGTGCTACCTCGCATCCTGCCCGAATTCGGGTGTGGTTGACTCCGCGGGGCCAGATTTCATACGGAGATATGCACCGACGTAACCACCCGCGGCGCTCAGGCCGGCATTCCAAAGTACCCCGAGAGGAACGATGAGCAGCAAGATGATGGCTAGTTCGACGCCCCCCGGGGCACCGAATCCACCCGTCGTGGACGTCCCGAAGAACACGACGACGCCGAGAGCGAGTACGAGGAGGAACGGAATGCTCGCGATGACGCCGGAGATAGCACCGACTCTCGCACCACGATTGGGACGTTCCTGTTGGAGGTAACCAGCCACCGCCCCACCGACCACAGGCGAGATTGCAGTGAACGCGAGAACGATTGTGACGACTGCACCGATGACTGCGTTGCGGAGGGTATTTGTGTCGCTCATATGAGTGAATTTGCCGACCAAGAGGAAATACGCGAGAGATACTTCTCACGAACTGAGACCTACTCACGTCTGCTGTCGGTTTCGGAGGGGTCGTTCATCACGCTGCGGGTTTCGAGGCAACGAGTAGAGAGATTGTATCACCGGAACGATTGAGGGGCCCGAATCTGTACTACTGCGTATGACGTTTGACGAGCGGCCAGAACGCACATTGCTCGTCTACACGCTCGCGACGTACGCGTTCTCGTGGGCGTGCTGGGGGCTTCGGGCTGTGATCCCCAACTCCGACGCGGTCACTGGATCGGTTCTGTTCGTTCTCGGCGGTCTCGGCCCGTTCTTCGTGGGCATCCTCCTGACGTACGCTGCAGGACGAAGCGTGCAGTCGTGGCTTGCGAACATCTTCAGCACTCGGGTTGCCGGTCGGTACTACGTCGTCGCGTTCGTCCTGCCGGCCGTCGTCGTCCTCGCTGCTGGAGTCGTTCACGCGCTTGTCTTTGGTGGCGAATCGTCTCTCAATGCACTCCCTGCGGCGGTCGAGTACCCGCTCTTCTTGGGGTTTATCGCTCTATTCGGTGGTGGGTTAGAAGAACCGGGGTGGCGTGGATATCTCCTCCCTCATCTGCAGGACAAATACACTGCACTCGTTGCCGCTCTCCTTGTCGGCCTCGTCTGGGCTGGCTGGCACCTGCCACTGTTCTTCCTCTCGGGGACAGTGCAGAATGGGATGTCGCCGTGGTTGTACGTCGCCCAACTTATTGCATTGTCCGTCGTGCTGACGTGGCTGACCAACGCTACAGGAGGGAGTGTCGTTCCCGCCATCGTCCTCCATGCCGGTGGAAACGCCATCCTGAACTACTACCCGATTGGCGGCGTCGCCGGTGCAATTTCTCCGCTGGGGTTGGGCCTACTTGCCACGGCGCTAACGGTGGTCGCGCTCGCTTTGGTGATACACTACGGGCCGCGACACCTCGCCCCGTCTGGTGAGTACATGGCGGTTTCTTCTCACTCTAGTGATTGAAATGATAGGCAGTACGAACCGCCCACCAGTAACGACGATGGACGCGACGTCGCTCACGGGGTATCGCGTGTCGACCACGAGCGGTTTCGTCGCCCACCACTGCAATCTGTGCGTACTCGATGTGGGAGACTCACGTCAAGTCCGAAAGTCGAACTCGAGCACGAGCCGCGAGGTCTGTCGGACCGTAGCGGACAAGCAAGGCGACGGCAACGATTGCGACGACCAGCGCGTACGTGCCGTATCCAGGAGTGGTCTTTAGGCTGTCCACACCCGCTAAGAAATACCCGCCGGCGGGGTTGATACTGGCGTGATATAGCCACGGGATGAGGAGGCTCCCAGTAGCGTTGTAGAGCCATGTGAGCACGACGGCTGTGGCGAGGACGCCAACCGCGTAGGGGACCATCGGGACGCCGGCCTGCGAGCTCCCTGGAACGAAGAACAGTGGAATGTGCCAGACGAACCAGACGAACCCGATTAGGACACTTGCCGTGAACGCAGAAAGTCCTTCTTGGAGTGCCGGCTGAGCAAACCCACGCCACCCGAGTTCTTCGTTCCCGCCACCGACGGCAAACGTCAACGCAAGGCCGAGAGGGAACATCCAGAGCGCAGCGAGTTCGTCGAACGCGTACGACGCATCGAAGACGGTCACGTAGATGATACTGGAGGCGACGATGAGGATCGGCGGCAAGACGACAGCGAGCGCGTACCATCGAAGCGAGAGACGATAGCGGAGGTTCGACCGAAGCCACGTGCGGACACTCAATCCCGTAAGCCGGAGCGTGACCAGCGCACCGACGAACGGACCAAATCCACCGAGTAGGATGAGGGGTGTGGTTGCCGACGCAGGAACGATTCCGAACACGAGGAGGGCCCACAACCCCCACGAATACGTGAGCGTGCTTGCGACGAAGATGCCGAAGGTGTACCAGTGTCTCGATTCTGGTGATTCGCTGTCTATCTCCGTAGTGACGACACCATCGGTTCCGAAACCAGTTCCAGAATTCATGTACTATGTGTGTTTTCTAATACCATATCACACTTCACTGGGTCTCGGTCAATGAGAAACAGCATCTCTGGAACTATTACGCATCCAATAGACTGGCAATGGTACCTATAGTTCTGCACCCAACAAGGCGTTTTAAAGACGTAAATCTCAATTCAGGTGCGAGAACCTGATGCTCGTGTGGAGCATGTACCCTCTCACACCAGTATCCATGCTCGGTACGGTTCGCAGGTCGGGACACCGCTGTCCTCGTCGAACCCGTCGCGATATCGCTTCGGTGCGATATCTTACCAGTAGACATCGACGAGTTCGTCGAGAACCATGCGGGGCCAGTTGTAGCGGCGCTCTCTCGTCTCGTTCTCTGAAGCCTCCTCTTCGGCCTCTAATCCTTGGATTCAAAGTGCTGATTCACGCCTTACCTCCGGTGACTAACCCTATCGCTGCATGTTTGGGTGATTCTGAATCGTGAATTTTCATTACTCAGTGACTTTATCACACCTAGTTAATACTTTGGCTTATGCGGGAGTGGACCATACACAACTGCAATTAGTAAAACTGGGTCGTGAACTCACGATTAGAAGATAAATAATATATCGCTATACAAAATGGAGGGGACTGAAGTCACACAACCTCGGAGGATGGAAGTGTTGCGTGCCTTCTATTCAAGCACAACAACGGAGAAATAGGCGCAGTCTATCGGTTTTGATTTCATATCACTCAGAAAACCTTTCCACACTATCTCACCGTGACGAACTCGGAAATCACGAGACGAGGGCCTAATCAAACACAAGCCATGTGAAAATAAGACACGCAACAGAACCCAAACTCCGAAACTGTGAAGTCACACAACCTCGGATGGAAGTGCTGTGTGCCTTATTTTCGCGCATATTTAGTCTGATTAAGCTCTCACCTCGTGATTTCCGAGCCCATCACAGTGAGGGAATCCGGAAATTTATTTTTTGAGAGATAAAGTATCAAAAAATCGATAGACTGCTCCTATTCCAGACTTAACCAACCGTATTCACACCGAGGTCTGTAAGAGCGAACTGGTCCATGTTGAATTACTTCAGCCAACGAATGGCAATTCTGAGAGAACCAAATATCAAAGTTGATCTCTATGGAGGCAGCTCAGTGATTCTTTTTGGTCACCAACAGGAGATAACTCAGAGGAGTATTGCGAATTCAGGGCTATTTGGCAATCCAGAAAATGATAGAAAATTATACATGACATTATCATAATTCGATTTTATGAACATTTCCCAGCAGAAGATTTTTGCGCTCATTTTCGTATTTCTTCTTCTTACTTCGCCGATCACTACTGTCGCAGCAAGGCCAGCACCGTACACGGACTCCTCTCAGGAATCCTTTCTAGAGCAAATAGACATTCCCAAGCCCGACCTTTCGATTTTGAATGGAGAGCAAAGAGCGAACAACGATGAAAATGCTACGGGGAAAGCAACAAGACAAGGGCAAGGAAAGAGCCAAAAGAAGGGGCAAAACAAGACACAAAAGGGCGGAAACCAACCAGATAACGGGGCTCAAGGAAAAACAACCACAACACAAGCACCCGATGGGACCGAGAGAACAAATTCGAGTTCTAAAAAAGACGAGAAAGCATCCAAAAGGTCCAAGAACAGTAACAAGACTGGAGAAAAGCACAAGCCGGACCCGAATCAGGGACAGAGTCAGAATTCGAATTCGAAGAAAGGCGAGAAGTCTCCGAACGGGATGGTGAATGGGAATAGAGCCGAAGAGAAGAAATCTGGCAATTCAAACAAGAGCAACAACGTTCCCGAAAAGAATACGCAAAGAAAGGAAAATCGGGACCGAAGCGAACAACGACAATCGAACAGGAGGGAAGCAACAGAGAGTAGAGGAAATTCAAACGACAAGCGGCCTTCGAACCCAGGGAAGAAAAAAGGGGCAGAAGGACATAACCAGAACTCGAAGAGTGAAGCTTCGAGTTACGGAAAGCGAACTGTTTCTGAGTGGATTGAGAAGCTAGGTGGTACACCACAGGACTTGGGCAATGGTCTGGAAAATTCCACCCTCGAAAACTCAACCATCCAGAATGAGACATTAGTCACTGTTGAACTGGGACCAAATGCGAGTGCTTTGGCACACCGGCATGCCGCACTCGACCTCCTTGAGGCCCAAGCAGAGACCGAAAACAGTCGGAAAGCACAGTTGCACTACCAGACAGTTGATGGGACATTTTCCTACATTCTCGATGCGGACCGGGTGAATAATGTCTCCGTCTTCAAAGAAGACAAGCGCGTTGTGGCGTCGATGCACAAGCGTGCGCCAAATGTAACTGCCCATCTCGTTGCGTCTGATTCCCGCCTTGCTCGGCAGGCAATCGAAGATGCGAAGCGTACTCGTCGAATCCTCGAGGAGCGTAACACCTCGTACGATGAGGCGAATGTCTCCGCTGAAATTGCTGCTGCAGAGGCAGCACTCGAACGCGGTGATCGCCACCGGTCGAAGAACGCAATGGGGACGATTCCAAAGTATCGACAGGCCTGGGACCGCGCACAGCGTGCTCTCGATATCATGGACTGGGCAGTTACCCCAGTCGTTACAATCGACACACGGGAAGACTTCCGACACGACGGTGCGATTACCTATCATCTCAATGGAACGGTCTTCGACGTCCGCACGTACGAGACGCCAACGCTCACGGTGGAGTCAAATGGAACGGCCAGGACCGTTCGGGTCACAACGAGTACCACTCCAGCAAGCATTGAGACGTTCAATACGACGGTCACTCTTAGACACCGAGTTAACGAAATTACTGTCCAGGCAACAGATCCAAACATAGCACTGGGCACGGATACTGATGAAACACCTCCACCAGCAACAGGCCGTGACCAACTCAAACTCGATGGCGATGGCCTCCCAGACACATACGAACAGTCCGTAACAGGGACCCTCCCGCTTAACCCGGACAGTAATTCGACACAGACCACTAAGAACGAGAGTGGGAATGGGATAGTCGACGGTGCTGAAGACTTTGACCAAGATTCCGTCCTGACCTTCCAAGAATACGTGAGAGGCCTCGACCCATTCGACGCAGATTCAGACGGTGATCAATTGAACGATGGGTTTGAATTGCAATATCCGTCACTTGATCCGCTCTCAGTCGATAGCGACAACAACGGAGTGCCAGACGGAAGAGAAGATCCAGACGGTGACGGCCTCTCAAATCTTCATGAGCAAAATGCATCCACGAACGCAGTTCTATCCGACACGGACCATGATGGCCTTCTCGATGGAGCGGAGGTTGATAAGTACGGAACGAATCCTCTCGACCAAGACACTGATAAAGATGGACTCGGCGACGCTGAGGAATTGGAGTTAGGAACTGACCCACTTCTCGCGGACACAGATGGTGATGGAGTTCTTGACGGTGAAGAGACGTTCACCACTTCCACTGCCAACGAGTCGGTTGGAATTGAAATCGACATCACGGGCAATGGAGATATTGCTGGGGGCGTAACCGTCTCAAAAGCGTCGAAAGAACCGTTTGAAGGGACTGCAGCCGAAGATTCAACAGTCTCTGAGGTAGTCGATATTCACGCTAACTCTGGATTCGAGTCTGCGAAGCTCACGCTTTCGTACGACGAAAAGAAGACAAAGTCCGAGAGGGACCTTGCTGTTTACCGATTCGAGACTGAAAATCAACGATTCGTCAAGCTCGATTCGACGGTGAATGCAAAGAATGACACGGTAACTGCCGAAACTCCGCACTTCTCGGTCTATCTTGTCATGGACTCGGCCAAGTGGCAGAAATCATTTGCGAAGAAACTGCCGACCAGGGACGACGCACGCTCGACGACATTCAGCGACGAGTTCAAGGATATCGGTGACTGGGACTGTGAGGGCGAATGTCGGGTGAGTGATGGACACGTCGAGATTGGTAGTGGTAGCGGCATATCGAGCCAGTCACTAAAAACTAGTGAGCTATCGATTGGTATCCTCAGTGGGCCACCTCGGTGTGATATCTCTGACGAGCCTGGCTGTATTGACGAACCAGTGGAGGAACCAGACGACTGTGCAGCAGACGAAGTTTGGGATCAAACGTACGAAACCTGTGTCCCAAATGGCGATGACGACGAAGATACATCTGACCCACCGGAGGATGATGGTGGAAGTGACGGTAATGACGATAACGGTGACGGAGATAACGATGGTTGGAATACACCCGAACCAATTCCACCATCAAAATTCACCCGGGGAATCACGCTCCACGACGACACCATTCGGGCCGGCATCGTTCTCAACACCCGGGCTGAGGCATCTAGTGACGGTGAAGCGACTGTCTGCATCGTCGGAGAGAGTGATACGATCTGCCCGCTCACGCTCGAGAATGGAGAGACGCGTTCGTGGACGAAACTGAAGTCGAGTCTTACCCAGTTTGCTGGCGAAGAAATCACTCTCAGAATCAAGACGACTGAAGGGTCTAACATCGAAATCGATTCCATTGATGTCTGGCAGACCAGAGATTCAGATGGTGACGGCCTGCCCAATGAAATGGAGCGGAGCGGGATTCGGAACTACAAGGGTGAGACGGTTACGACCGACCCATTCGATGAAGATACCGATGGAGATGGTTGGTCTGATGGTAGGGAAGTTGGAAAGTTCGAGCCAAGATATTCGTCTGGTGGCTACCACTACCTATTGAGCGACCCAACACGGGCAGATACAGACGGGGATGGTATTGATGATCCAGTTGAGAGAGATATATTGGATTCCAATCCCCTAGAACCAGATACAGACGGCGACGGATATATCGATATCATTGATCCGCGGCCCACTATTGAAGACAACCAGCCAACGATTGAGATTGAGTCAAACAATCTAAAAGAGAAGATTGATGTGTTCGTCTCAGACGATTCACCGATTAAATCGGTGGATGTGAATGGTCGTTACAATCCGTGGTGTTGCCGTGAGCCATATTGGGATAAATCATACCCAAGTGAAGTTACCACATCTATTGATGGAACTTCGAAGTATCATATTCCCATTCGTCAACACGGACTTGACGAACATCCCGAAGAGTACTATGTGAATGCCACAGACGTACACGGAAATAAGGTGGCTTTCCATGTGACCCCCGTTCAAGATGGAGGCTTTACTGTTGCAAGTGTGGTTGTAGTATCCGGGGCAGCTGGGTCGGAGGTAGCTGCTGGCGGAGGTGTTGCCCTCATCGGGGGTTCGACAGCAATGACTGCTGGTGTGGGAATTCTCGTTGTTGGGGGAGTTGCCTACCTGGATTATCAATCAACGACCTTCCAGAAAGAACAGGTCAAGTTGACGAGGGAACTTCCTCTCCTAAATCTCGCGGAGCTTGATATCGAGAATCCAAAAGGGGTGGACAAAGAAGTCAAGCTTCCAAAAAGGAAGTGGGAAGACCATATTGAGGGACGTGATGGACATCTATCTAAAGAAGAAATTCGCCGTGTCATTGAAAAGGCAGATAAAGTCTATAAAAACGATCGAGGATTATACATGTGGATAATCATCGAAAATGGCGTTGTGAAAATAGTTCGCGCTTATGATAGAGGTGACCACCTCGAAATAGGAACTGCATATGAACGACATGAAAACCCAATAGAATATGTCCAAGAGTGGGTTAATAGCAACCATATGTACGAGGTCCCCTTAGATGAATAAGATACTCAGAGATGGAAATTGGAGGATGTTCCAATGCAACGCGGCTCATACTGGAAACAGCTTGAGTTCAGTTGGTCCAAAGGAATCTGTTCGCGAGCGGTGGAGTTTCGATAGTGGCTCTGCAATTCCTTCATCACCAGTTGTAGATAATGATATGGTCTATTTCGGAAATCAAAACAGTGGACCAGAAGCTAATTTGTTTGCTCTTTCGTCAGTGGATGGGTCAAAACGATGGAGTTTCAACTGCCGTGACGAAGTTCGAACATCTCCAGCAGTTGGTAAGGGAACACTCTTTGCGAGTAGCTTGTACCCCTCCCTATATGCGGTTTCTCTGGCATCAGGGTCTCTGAAATGGAGTGTTGATGTGGATTCACCAATGGATTCCTCACCTACAATCTACGACGGAACAGTCTACGTGGGGTCGTGGGAAGGGTCGCTCCTCGCTATTGATGAAAAGACTGGGAGTATCCGATGGAAGTACGAAACAAAAGCTGAAATTGAATCCTCGCCAGCAGTTAGAAAAAATGTAGTATACATTGGTAATGTAGATGGGTCCGTATACGCGCTTAATTCAACTAACGGAGACCTACTTTGGAATTGTAATATTGACCAACCAATAACATCAACAATCGCAGTCACTCCTGAATTTGTCTTCGTAGCATCCAGATTAGGCCAGGTAGTTGCAATTGATCCAGTCTCCGGACAAAAGCAGTGGACATTCTCAGTCGGCCATTATCCTTGCTCGTCACTGGCGGTATCAAACGGGGTCGTCTATTTCGGGTGTGCTAACCACTACGTCTATGCGTTAGATGTTGAGACTGGTCAAGAGATTTGGCGATTCAAGACCAAAGATAAAGTAAAATCCTCTCCAGCTATAGCTGATAGAATACTCTATATTGGGAGCGATGACCAGCACGTATATGCTCTTGATGCAGACAATGGGAACGAACTTTGGCAGTTCGAAACAAGTTATGCAGTTCGATCATCACCAGCAATCGCTAATGGGACCCTATATATTGGGAATAATGAAGGGCGGATATACGCTTTAGAAGACAAATAAGATACAGACACGTTTTTTTCGGTCATTGTGTATGTCGCAAGCTACCACAGGTTTTCCAAAATATGGGTATCTGATATGCTACGAGGACACGTAATTGACATTGTACCGGGCGCTGGATACCAAGGCGTCGTATACGATCAATGGGTAGTCGTACAGAGTAGCAACAACACTGAACTGAAGGTCTTCGATAACACGGTTCTCGTTGCTTCTGACGTTCACGTTGGCAGAGAGTGTGAACTAACATTGCTCGCTCAACCATCGAAGATTGAGCAGAAAGCAGAACCCCCCTTGGGAATCGACATTGAATCCCAGGATGACATAATTCTCACCGGCCGTGTCATAGATACTGCTGTTCGGGACATCTGGCATCCGGAACCAGACCGTCCATTGTTAGCTCTCGATGTTGGGGCTGGTGAGGTTCTTGTCACCACGATACCAGAGCTTGGTCGTCAGCTAGATGACGGTGATGTCACGATTGGTGATTATCTCCAAGTCGTAGCATATCGCGTTGACTTACTGGAAATCGAAACGCTGAGTTCTGAGAGTTAGGTTGGGGCCTCTGTCCGAAAATAGACTACCATCACATTTCTCAATAACCGCTGCTATTCTGACTTGAGACCCCACCGTTTCCGGAGAGATCAAATTTGAAGAGGTGTCGGGTTGGAACAACGAGCAGACGAAATGCTCTGTCGCAGTACTCACTGCATCGGCGAAGTGGTCACGCTCTCGTTCGGCCGTCCACGACTCTTGTATCCCTAGCGAGCGCGCCAACAGAGTCTCACCCTCAACGGCGGCATCACGAAACGGCTTCGGGAACATCCCTTCTGACGGTTGTGGTCATTCGCCGTCGACGAAACCGAGCGCGACGACGTACGGGACACGTCGAATTCATGTGTCAGTCGCGGCCAGCGCGTCGATCGCGTTCCCGTGGCTGTGTTCACGCCGCCCGGGCCGGACCGTCGCGATGCTCTCAAGAAGGCCGATACGTCCTCGACGGCGGTGACGTGTTGGCCCAGTAGTGGGAACGAGTTACTTCGCCCATCCCAGTTCAATTTCTAAGTCGGATTGTACTGATTTCGGCAGATAGTCTTATTATGGTGGGGGTTGCATGGTAGCATGCCTCGCACTAGCTGTGAGGCGTGACTAGAAAAGCGCCTGCAAAGGTACGACCGTGTACGTGTAAATGCGTTAGCCTGTACAATCGCAGAAGGCCTGTTAAGCATCAACCAAGGCCTCTCGCATTCAGCGATACCTATGGAATCTGCCCGAACAACATCCAACTGTTGTCAGCAAATCGCCGTACGCGTTTGGAGAGCCTTATCCCGTCTCTCCATTTCTGCCTGTTCGTTCGCCGTGGCATCGACACACATCAACGAGTTCGAAAAACAGAATTACGTTCGTGTGTCGGGGCGTGAAAATGTTACCATCGTCCACACAAAATTGTCCGACCCCGGTCTATCACACCTCGGTTTGAACAGACCACTGTTCTGCTGCGCTGCGTCAGCTTACTCTTTTTCGTAGGCTTCTCCGGTGCCCGGCTTGTACTTGTCTTCCATGAACTGACCGACTCCTTCGGTGAAGAACTCCTGTCGTTGGAAGTACTTCATCTCCTCGCCCTTTGCTAACTCGTAGTCGTGAGACTCTCGGTACGTCATCCGGCGGGCGTGGTCGTAGTAATCCTTTGAATACTCTAACGCGAGCGCATTTTTCTCGAGTAATTTCTCGACGAATCGGTCGACTTCGTCGTCCAACTCCTCGGGGGGCACAGATTTGTTCACAGCACCCATCCGCTCGGCTTCGACCCCATCGAACGGCTCCCCTGTCATCGTGTAGTACATTGCATCACGTCTGGAGAGCGTGTGAGCGGCTGCCCACATAGTTCCACCTCCAGCAGCGATGCCGAAGTTTATCTCTGAGAACCCGAATTTGGCATCTGTCGCGGCGAACGCGATATCACAGACCGCCATCACCATGTAGCCGCCACCAAGTGCCCAACCATGAACTTTCGCAATCGTGGGTGCGGGGAAGTCCTTGATTCGGTTGAGAGCACGGCCATGGATGAAGTTGGCCTCTTTTACGAGTAGTGGGTCTTTCTTTCGAAGTTCAGTGAAGTACTTCTCGAAATCCATCCCTGCGTTAAACGAAGGGCCGTTCCCTTCGATGACGAGCGCTCGAACGTCGCCACGAATGGTTTCGAGTGCATCACCGACTTCTTCGAGCAACTCGGGGCTCATCGCGTTCCGCTTCTCGGGTCGGTCGAATGTCAACGTCGCAACGTCACGGTCATCTACCGCTAGCTCGATGGTGTTGTACCTGGCCATCGTTCGAATATTCGTGTGCCATTACTTAACAGTATGTTCGGAATTGGCTGTTTCAGAGTCTATCTGTCGAATATTTACTCAGTTGGTTGCTGGATGGGTTCACGATGACTCCGGTAGTAACGCCCGAATCTCTGCTGCCGTCGCCGTCGCACCGAAGATGTACTCGACGTTTCGGACGGTAGATTCGTGTGCAGTCTCGTCGTCAGTACCACAGCAATCTTCGACCATTACGACGTCGAATCCTCGTTCGTGGGCACCTCGAATAGTCGATTCGACACAGACGTTCGTCGTCACCCCACACACGAGCACAGTTTCGATGCCCTCTCCACGAAGGTAATAATCGAGTGACGTACCGTGAAATGCGTCTTGGTTGCGTTTCGTGACCTCGTAATCCGCGGGGTGAATCGTAACTTCGTCAGCGTACTCCGCGCCAGACGACCCGTCTAAACACAGTGTATCACCGTAGTCGTCGTACGACGAGGGGTAGATGCGAAAGATGTTTCGCGGGGCGTCTCTCCCATCTGGGCGTCGAAGTAGCCGTGTGAAGAACACGGGACATCCGCGCTCCCGCACGAAATCGGCAAGTTCGACACACCTCGGGACGATTTCGGCTGTTCGAGTCACGTCGAATCCCCGTCGAGCCATCGAGCCATCAGGAGCGACGAACGCATTTTGCAGGTCGACGACGACGAGTCCCGTCGTCTCGGGGTCGAATTTGTCGAGGTCGTACTTTGATATTGTAGACATACCCATCTACACACCTACGCGCAGTCCTATTATGTTCTCTGTTACCACAACTCACATGGTAGATGGCCCAGAGAGGAGACCATACCCGACTAGGATACCGATGACAGCCACGAGCAGCACACACCCGAGATAGGTGATATCGTACCCGATTACAGCCGCGAGTGGAAGTGCAACGAGAGGCCCTAACGTCGACCCCAAATCACCGAAGACGTTGTACATACCCGTCATCTTCCCGATGTCGCCTTCCGGACTGATATCACCAAGATATGCGAGTAACGGCGGGTTCGTTCCACCGACTCCGAATCCGATGAGTGCAACACCGACAACAGTGCCGGAGACAGTGGGGAATAGGGCAAGGATGACAAATCCCACACCAAAGAGAACGAGAGACGGGAGAGTGACCAATGCCCGATTGGACACACCGTCGGAGTATTCTCCCGCGAGAAGGGTAGACGTACTGGCGAACAAGACACTGATAGCCATCACGACACCGCTGACACCAGCCTCACTGAGTGCACCGAACGTTAACCCCCGTTCAGCCGTGGCGAGAACGATAGTCGAGAGGAGAACCCCAGCGTAGAGAAACCTGACGACGAAGTTCACACTCCCGACGGTCAAGATTCGCCTATCGCCCGTTGCGAGTCGAATCGCAGTCCGAACACCCCCACGAGATTTGACCGACGCGTCGACGTTCGGAACTGCGAACAGCGCAACGATACCAGAGAGCATTCCCGCACAACCAGCGAGAAAAAACGCAGCATCGTACCCATAAAGGTCCGTCAACACACCACCAGTAGCGAGACCCGCAGGGAATCCCAAGGTCTGTGCGCCCCGCATCACGCCAGTCCACCGACCACGGTTAGCCGTCGTCGTAATGTGCGTCACCATCGAAAACGCCCCGACTAGAACGAACGCCGATCCAATTCCCCACAGCATCCTCGAGACGATGAACACGGTAGTTGGCGACACCACCAGTGGGAGCGAGTCGGTGTGTAGTCCGAGAATGTACCCAAACGGGGCCAACCCTTGAATAAAAAATCCAGCAACCATCGGGCGTCTCGCTCCGATTCTATCGAGGAGTTGTCCGGCAGGAGCGTTCATCACGAGACGCGTAAACCGGTTCGTCGAGAGGATAACGCTCACGACGAACGGTGAGATTCCGAGAATCAGGCCCAGTTTCGGGAGCGTCGGGAACGCGACTCCACCACCGAGCCCACCAAAGAACACACCGAGAGCGATACTTCCGACGACGTAGCGTGGACCGTTATTCGGTGGTGATGCTCTATCAGGGTTATGTTCTGGTGGTGGAGGACTGTCACGGGAAGTCACAGGGATGGCTACAACCTACGGTGTAATCTCGCTTTTGTCATCCAAGTGTGAGGACCGATACCCTCGCGACCCACCGACTCATGTTAAATACTACCCTGACAGAGTATCACATAGACAATGAGCAGTGCTACTCACCGTCGAAGTGGTGCAGACCTATTCGTGGAGATACTAGACTCCTACGGGGTGTCGGCTCTCTTCGGGAACCCGGGAACGACAGAACTCCCACTGATGAACTCTGTGACCAATAGCAACGTGGAGTACGTGTTGGCACTTCACGAAGACGTCGCAGTCGGAATGGCCGCAGGATACGCGAAATCTCGGTACCATTCGTTCCGAGAGGACGGGGGAGAGCTACCGATTGGGGTAGTGAACCTCCACTTGGCACCGGGCCTGCTGCACGGACTGGGAAACGTGTACGCCGCAAAGGCGGGCAACGTCCCACTCGTGGTGACTGCAGGGGCACACAGTACCGATTTCCGTCACGAAGAGCCAATCCTTCACGGAGAACTGCCACCACTCGCAGAGTCGGTCGTCAAGTGGTCCGCAGAGGTGCGACACGTGGACTCGATGCCGACGATGCTCAGACGTGCATTCCGTGTCGCACTCACCCCACCTACAGGACCGGTCTTCCTCTCTCTTCCCCTCGACGTGATGCTCGCATCGACAGACGCGACTGTCGAACGGCTTGGGTCGGTTCCAACCCCGGGAACAGGCTCGCCTGCTGACGTCGACCGGGCAACACAGATTCTCGTCGAAGCGACGGACCCGGTTGTGGTCTTTGGAGACGGTGTCAGTCAGGCCGCCGCCAGCGAAGAAGCGATTGCATTCGCCGAGGCGTCGGGAGCACGCGTCCACGGAGAGATTCTGTCGTGTGAAGTCAACTTTCCGGCCGACCATCCGGCATGGGCAGGGTACCTCTCCACTAACGAAGCGGAGGTTGCAGCGGCTCTCGACACCGACACGGTCGTGCTCGTCGGCTGCTCGACGAATACGACTGCAGTCCGGCACGAGGCCCCGCTCGTATCCCCAGAGACCAAATTCGTCCACGTGAGCGAAGATGCGTGGCAACTCGGGAAGAACGAACCTGCCGACGCCTCGATACTCGGTGACCCGAAACTCGTCCTCAGTGAACTCTCCGAACGCGTCGAGTCGGAACTCGAAGAGTCAGTCCACGAAGCGCGGACGGCGCGTGCCAAGGCAGACGCAACAGCGATGAAACGAGACGTCAGTCCGCCGGAAGAGATACCGGACACACAGGTGACGTTAGATACCAGTGCACACACCAACGTCCGTGTAGGGGCAGTCGTCGAAGTACTCCGTGAACTTGCCCCCGACGCGTATCTCGTCGACGAGAGTGTGACAGCAAAAGGTCCACTTCTCTCGCGGTGGCCACTCCAACCAAACCAACGAGTGTCGAATAAGGGCGGGGGCTTAGGGTATGGTCTCCCCGCGGCACTCGGCGCTGCACTCGCAGTCGCGGCTGCTGACGATGACCACCGACCTGTCGTTGGACTAATCGGTGACGGGTCGTTCCTCTACTATCCACACGCACTCTTCTCAGCCGCACGGTACGACCTCAACGTGACCATCGTGGTTTTCAACAACGGAAGCTATCGAATCTTGAAGAAGAACTCGATGAACATGCTCGGTGGCGACGAGGCTGATTTCGACTTCGAATGGGCAGGCCTGACACCGTCGGTAGACTACGTCTCGAACGCGGAGAGCTTTGGGGTTGCGGGATTCCGTATCGACGATAGAGACAGTCTCCGCGATACACTTGCAGAAGCAGTCCAAACCGACGGGCCGACCGTCGTCGACGTCAACGTTGCGGAGCTATGAATCGACAGTGAACCGTCGGGGTGGACTTTCCGCTGTCCTGACGCAAGTATTATGCTGTTTGCTATACCTCGATATGATGTATGCTACCACTTCAGCGGAGCTACCTCGAGCAGAGTGCAAAATGGCGGCCCGATTCGATCGCACTCCGAGCAGTCGATACCGGTGAGACCCTCTCGTACGAAGCCCTCGACGAGCGAGCGAACCAGTTTGCAAATGCGCTCTCGTCGTTAGGCATCCGCCAAGGCGACCGAGTTGCGCTCGCGCTCTACAACACGTTCGAATTCCCTATCGCGATGTACGGGTGTCACAAAGGTGGCTTCGTTCCGGTCGCGCTGAACTACCGATTCGCAACCGAGGATTTTACTCACGCCATTTCGACGGTAAATCCGTCGGCCGTGGTATACGACACAGCCACGAGAGAGGCCCTCCGGCCGGCTATCGACGAGTTACGTGGTGGAATGCGTCTCGTGACCGTTGGCGGCGATGACGACGATGCCGTTCGGTTCGACGAACTGCTCGATTCTGCACCCAGCACGACGCCACCAGAGTTCTTCCGCGACGATGAAGATATCTCCTACATGTTCTTTACCAGCGGGACAACTGGGAATCCAAAAGCAGTCGCTCACTCCGTCCGAAGTGGCCGAGAACGAACAGTGACGAGCATCATCGCCAACTCACTTAGTCCCCAGTCGGTCTGCCTCTTACTGTTGCCATTCTTCCACGGAGGAGGGATGGACAGCACTCTCAGAGCGGTCGTCAGCGTCGGCGCAGAGTTACTTCTGGTTCGAAAACCCACGTCCGAGGGAATCCCTGACCTCATCGAAGAGTTCGGAGTGACCGACGTCCGGAGCGTCCCGACCACGCTTAAGCGAGTGCTGGACGACCCGGGCTGTGCCGACCGAGATTTCTCGACAATCGAGTGTTGGCGTGCGACGGGTGCCGTCCTCACCGAGTCCCTCGCGAAAGACGTCATCGAGAACGTGACTCCCAATCTGTACAACGCCTACGGGTCGTCCGAAGGTGGGACGAACGTCGTTCTTCGTCCCGAGGACCTCCCTGGAAAAGCAGGGACTGTCGGGAAGGCCGCACTCGGAAACGAGGTCCGCGTAATCGCGTACGAACCGGGGCGAGACGTCCCCCCAAGCGAAGAAGTCCCAGTTGGCGAAGAAGGAGAAGTCATCATTCGGAGTCCGCAACTGTACCACGGTTACTTTGGCAACGCCGAGGCAACCAACGAACGGGTGCGCGATGGATGGTACTACACTCACGACATCGGCGTCATCGACGAAGACAGGTACCTCATCATCAAAGGCAGGACTGACGACATGATCCTCAGTGGTGGAGAACTCGTCTCGGCTGTCGAAGTCGAAGAAGTCCTCGAGTCCCACGAGAAAGTCTCTGAAGCGATTGTCGTTGGCCGACCTGACGACGAGTGGGGACAGGTCGTCAAAGCAGTAATCGCACCCCGAAACGGCGTCGAAACCGAAGCCATCGAAGACGAACTCGAAGCCTACTGCCGCGACCACCCGTCACTCGCTCGGTACAAGCGCCCCCGTGAGTACGAACTCGTCGAGGAGTTGGACCACAACGAGACGGGCAAAAAGTTGAGGGCAACCTACCAGACAGCCTAACGGCGGTCCCCCGCCGAAACAGCTATTCTCTCCGCAGTTGACCTTGTCGCATGCGAACACTCGACGAGAGTGAGCTCCGCGAGCTTGCCGACCGATACCACATTCACGTAGATGGCCCGGAAGTCGATGAGATTCTCTCGATGACGAACGAAAAGCTTGGGGGGCTGAGGGAGGTGTACGAGGTTCCCGTCCCTTCGAAGCAAGCGGACAGTGGTGACCGCTCGTGGGACGAACCTACGGACGACCCTCACAATGCGCTGGTGACGACGTGTCGTGTCCCGCCAACTACTGAGAACTCCGGGGTGCTCAGTGGCATGTCCGTCGGTGTGAAAGATATCGTCGCGGTTGCCGGCGTTCCGCTCACGTCCGGTTCAGCGACGATGCAGGGGTACATCCCCGGATTCGACGCGGAAGTCGTCGACCGGTTGCGACGTGCCGGCGCGACGATAACGGCGAAGACGAACCTCGACGAATTCGCCGGAAGCGGTCGTGGGGTCTCGTTCTTCGGGCAAATTACGAACCCGTACGATACGTCTCGGTCTGCCGGTGGGTCGTCGGGAGGGAGCGCTGTCGCCGTCGCGACGGGTCTCGTCGATGCTGCACTCGGAACCGACACTGGGGGGTCTATTCGATTACCTGCATCGTACTGTGGCGTCGTCGGGGTAAAGCCAACCTACGGTGTCGTGCCGCTCCACGGTGTCGTCGAGAACACGTACACGCTCGACACCGTCGGTCCGATGACGAAGACAGTGACGACAGCAGCACAATTGCTGGATACAATATCCGGTCCGTCAGCACGCGACCCCGCGAGCATGGAAGCCGCTGGACGAGACGAGTACGCAGTCGGGGGAAGTACAACTGCAGTCGAATCACCTCCAAGTCCAGAAGAGGTCTCACTCGGACTCGTCGTCGAAGGGGTCGGAGACGGGACGGCGACGCAGTCTGTCGAATCGCCGATCAAGGACCGATTCGACGTCGTGACAGATGCACTCGAAGATGCTGGAGTCGCCGTCGAACCGGTGTCTATCGACCGATTCGAACAGGCCCAACCCGTGAAGTTCGCCCACAGCCTCGTCGAACTCGCTGCGCACTGGCGTGCGGGAGGCGCGCCGCTTCGACGTGGAGGAGATGTCGACCACGACTACGTCGTCTCGTTCACGAGCAGACGAGAGGCGATGAGTGCCGAAGTGAACGCACATCTCCGTGCACGCCTCCTCGCTGGAGCACGTCTCCTCGACGCGCACGGGGGGCGGCACTACGTCCGAGCACTCGCTGCCGCGAAGACGATTACAGCGTCGATGGAAGCACCGTTAGACGAGTACGATGCGCTCATTCTCCCGACGTCTCCCGGACGTGCACCGACGCGAGAGGCGGTCGAGTCACCGGTGACCTCGTTCGCACGAAATACGATTCCAGCGAACGTCTCGGGCCAACCTGCGTTGTCGCTCCCCGCAGGAACGATCGAAGGTGTGCCGACTGGTGTCCAACTATTCGGGCGTCGGTTCGAGGATGCACACCTCCTCGGAGTCGCTGCGACTGTCGAGCCGCTCGTCGCAAACGGGAGTTAAGCGAGTTCGGTGTCTGCGAGATGTGAGAGTTCTTTTTCGACGATATCCGTGTATTGCGCACCTTGGAGCCGAATGTCCACCTTCCCATCGACGACGAACAAGAGCGTCGGCCCACCGCGGACGTCGTACTGGTCAGCCAGTGTTTCGGGGTCGCCCGGCCCATAGACAGCGAATAACCCAACCGACGCGATCGGGTCCGTGACGAGCGTGTCGAGGTCCGAACGAACCGTCTCGCAGGGCGGGCAGTCGTCACGCCAGACGTAGACGACCGCTTTTCGAACAGACGAGAGGTAGAACGCGAGTTGGTCGGCGTGAACGGGGAGGAACAACTCGGGTGCGCCCGAGTCGGGTGCCGGGTCTCGTGCGACCGCCTCGAGTCCCACGAACAGCCCTAGCCGGTCTTCGAGCGGAATGTCCGCAGTCTGTTCGTAGAGTGCGAGGTATCGTCCGAGCCGCTCCGTGTCGTCGCCACAGCGGTCGAGAACGATACTCGACTCCTCGACACCACATCGAGCGCGGACGAGGTCGGCCCGCTCAGTCTCAGTGTTAGAAGCCAAGTGCTCCGTTTCGGCGTCGACAGCAGCCGAGAACTCATCGCTTAGACCGAACTCCGCGCCGTCACCGTCGACGATGACGTTTCGTCTGATAAGTACCTCTGTCACGTCCATCAAGGTACGACACGGAGGGGACTCCTATCAGGTTGTCGCCTAAAACGTAGCGTGGGTCACTCCGCCGTCGATTTGAATTGCTGTCCCAGTGATGAATTCGGCTCGCTTCGAACTCAAGAATGCGACCAACTCACCAACCTCTTCTGGCCGCCCGTATCGCCCCATCGGAATCGTCGAATCGATGTATGCCTGTTTCCCCTCCTCGAACGAGTCGTACACACCCGCTTCGAGATACGGTTTCATGTGGTCGCGGTTGCGGGGCGTCTCGTGTGCACCGGGGAGGACAGAGTTGACCCGAACAGCGGGTGCCAGTTCGCGAGAGAGGACCTTCGCGAGGCCGATAACACTCATCCGAACTGCACTCGAGAGGACATTGTTGGTCGCCGCTTCTTTGGCAGAGCGCGACGTAATCGCGACAATCGTTCCGCCACCATCAGCGCGTAAGTGCTCGACCGAATCTTCGACCAACCAGACCATACTCATCGTCAACAGGTCGTACCCATCGTACCATTCGTCGTCGGTGAGGTCGAAGAACTGGCACGCTCGGGGACCACCGGTATTTGTCACGAGGTGATCGATGCTGCCAAACTCTTCGACGGTGCGGTCGACGAGGTTTCGGATATCCGTTCGTTCGGTCAGGTCACCCACCACACCGAGTACCGACCCTCGTGCCACTGCTTCGATTTCTTCCACGGCATCGTCGAGTCGGTCTTCGTCTCGCCCGTTGACGACGACGTTCGCTCCCTCACGTGCGAGTACAATAGCCGTTGCCTTCCCAAGTCCGCTGGACGAAGCGGCAATTACCGCTGTGTTACCTGCAATTCCGAGGTCCATGTCACCACTACACAGACCGAGTATATCACTGTTCGTTCCCCGCTTCGTCGAGTGTGAACTCTGATGCGTCTCGGTCACCGGATGCAAACTCACCAGCACGTCCGCGGAGTTCGACACCCGACAACACATCGGTATCGACGAGCAACTTCTCGAACGCTCGCAGCCAATGTTCGTAGTAGACGTGGTTCGGACCTTCGCCGTTCGAATCACTGGGTGCGGTACCGATCTCCTCGACCAACTGACGCTGGAACGCGTCCCACGAGATGACACCGTCGTCACACAGTGAAAGGACGAGCCCAAAGGCTCGTGCCTGCCACGGTTCTTCGAATACCGGTTCGTCCCCCCGACGGGGAATCGCTCCGGACGAAACGAGGTCTTCGATTCGCTTCGAGGTCTCACTCACGACTGCGCCTCCAAGGTTTCGACACCGACCATCGAATCTCGAGTGACGAGTTCGGCGAGTTCCGTCTCGTTCAGGTCCTCGGTACCCACCGGGCGTTCCGGCAAGACCATGTACCGAAAGTCAGACGTCGAGTCCCAGACGGCGACTTCGACCGACTTGGAGAGGTCTAGCCCGAACTCAGAGAGGACTGCACGTGGTTCGCGGACGAGTCGAGACCGATACTCGGGTGACTTGTACCACGACGGGGGGAGTCCGAGGAGGAACCACGGATAACACGAGCAGAGGGTACAGACGATGACGTTGTGGACCTCACTCGTGTTCTCGACGACTTCGGTGTGGTGGTCGCCTAATTCGAAGTCGAACTCGTCCGCGATGGCGGTGGTCGCGTCGGCCAGCAATCTCTCTTTGAACTCCGGGTCCACCCACGCCTTCGCGACGACCCGTGCGCCGTTCATCGGCCCGATGTCGTGTTCGTACTTCGCGATGACCTCGTCGACTGCTGCGGTCGAGACGAGGCCTTTCTCGACGAGTAACGACTGGAGCGCCCGTGCTCGCTCTTTGGGGTCGTTCGGGTCACCTTCGGCCGAGTGGTGATGTGTGTGGTGGTGGTCGTGAGAATGGTCGTGGGAGTCGTGAGGTTCGTCACGCTGGTCGGGGGAGTGTGAATGGGATTCCTCACCTGACTCCTCTCCAAGAGGTACGTCACTCTCGCCGTTGGGTCCTTCGTTCGTCATGGAACGCACAGAGATACGGAGACACAGGGGTTAATCGTTGCTCTCAGGAGATTCGAGGTAGCTCTCGAACAGGTCTATGTAGATAGTTCCGTTCCCCTCGGCATCGTCGCCCCACAACTCCGCCGCATCGAACCCTACCGAGTACATCGGTTCTGTGACGGACGTGTCACCCCTTGCTGCAGCGTCCGGCAGGTGGAAGGTGCCGAGATACTTCCGGATGGACCCCCGAGCGCGGCGAACGTAGCCGGGAAGACGGGTGTGACCGAAGGGGTGGGAATTTTTCGCGACGACTGAGTCACCCTCCTCGAAGCGCGGGTCGATTTCAGTTTGGTTCGAGAACGCGTCCGCGGAGAATCGTTCTCGGACGAGGCTGACGAGGTCGTCGTCACTGCGCTGGGTCTTCGTGCCATCTGACACAGTCGAGTGTGCCTCTCGAAGCTCTTCCTGTGAGAGAACACCGTCTTCGAGGAGTCGGTCCTCGATTCCAGTGAGCCATCGTTCGAAGTACGTCGATTCGAGGTAGACTTTGGGGGCCATCCGTTCAACAGTCGCACGCATCTGATGGGTATTGAATTGCCCTTGCATACCGAGTAGTTTCATCATCGCGTAGGTTTCCCGCTCCCATTGCGCGTGGAATTGCACGTCGTCCGACGTTGGGACAGCCCCGAAACCGTGCATCCCACCCATGTCGTGAATGCCGTCCATACTCGACTAGCGGACGCTGTCAGCATATCTGTACGGGTTGTCGTACCAATACACACAATCAAGTACTGCCGTGGTGAGGTTCTCGTGTGAATGCCGTGACCCCCTCTCAGAGCAATCGACGCCGACTTCTCGGTGTCATCGTCTTCGGGTCGATGGCGAGTATGGTCATCCGACTCGTCCTCGCGCCGATGCTCCCCAGCATTATCGAAGACTTGTCTATTTCGCCGGCACAGGCCGGCCTCGCATTGTCCGTGATGTGGGGGTTGGGTGCGCTGCTGCAGTTTCCGGGCGGGCGCTTCGCCGACACGTTTTCGCGAAAAACAGTGCTGGTCGCAAGTCCACTCTTTCTTGTCGGAGGGGCGGTTTTGTTGGCTCTCTCGCCTTCCTATGCGTTCTTCGTTCTCGGAACCGCACTCGTGGGGTCTGCGACGGGACTGTATCTCCCCACCGCAGTCGTACAGATATCTGACCTCTACAAGAATCACCGAGGGCGAGCAATCGGACTCAATACTGGGTTTCTCAACCTCGGAGGCGTCGTCGCTGCAGGGTTAGGTGTGTACGCAGTCGCGAATTGGGGGTGGCGCTCTGCATTCGTTGGCCCAGGAATAGCCCTCTTGGTCGTCGCCACGTTTCTTCATCGTTGGCATGGTGACCCCTATCAATACGGTTTACTCGCGCCTGAACTTCGGACCACAGCGCGTCGACTCGTTTCGATTACACAAATCAGATGGGTCCTCCTCGCCTCGATGCTCTTCGCGTTCACCTGGCAGGCAACGACTGGGTTCCTCCCAACGTACCTCATCGTCGAAAAGGGGTTCTCACCGAGCAGTGCGACGAACGCATTTGCGACGCTGTTCGCAGTGGGGATGCTCATCAATCCCGTCGCTGGTGGACTCGGAGACAGATTGACCTATTGGACTGTCGCGGCAGGTGCCGCCTTCGTCTGCACTCTCGGCCTCGTCGTCGTCATCGTCACAAATCATCCGTGGACCACGCTCGGTGGAGTCGCGCTCTTCGCCGCAGGGCTCGCGTCGTTCTGGCCAGTCATCGGTGCGCAGATACTATCAGTCCTCCCAGAAGAGACGCGGGCGGGGGACTACGGTGCGGTGAGGATGCTGTACATCGGAGTCGGGAGTCTTGGTCCGGCCTACGTCGGAATCGTGGCAGAACGGTTCGACTATACCGTAGCCTTCACTGGACTACTCCTCTGTTTGGTGGGGAGCCTTCTCGTCTCTACGTTTATGGTCCTCCGACGGCGTGGTGTCAGACGATGACCTGCCGGTTGCAGGTCGAGTAGTACTTGATTTTGTCATCTTCGACTTCGAGGTAGCAGACGTACGCGTGGACGCCATCGATGTCGTCTCCCGAAGAGACACCGAGCACGCCGGCTTTGTTACCGTCGACAACCTTCCGTTCGACTGTGTGGAATATGTCTCGTGGTCCACGTGTGTCCCTAAAGAACACCAAGAGGTCGTCGCGACCAATCGCTTCGGTTACGCCTTCGATTACTGGTGGATGGAGATACACGACGTCTTCTGAGAACTGATTTGCTGCTTCTTCGAATTCGTCGTTCTCGAGGTGGCGCCAGTACGTTCGCAGTATCTCTACTGGGTCTCGATTGCTCGATGACATCGTGTTAACACACCCCGTATTTCGGCTTAAGCATATCGTCTGACAGTTGATACATGGGGCCTACAAACCGCGTTCCGGAGGCAGAGTTAATATAACCCCCAGCAATCGGTCACTATCGTATGTTAGCATTCGAACTGAGTGCCATCTCGCGGACAATCGTCGAAGATATGGCCGAAGTAGAGCCTGACGAAGAAGTGTTGGTCGTGACTGATGCAGAGATGATGGACGTCGCGACGCCGCTTGCAGTCGCTGCTCGGGCAGCAGGTGGACAGACAGTGCTTTCCGTGATGCCTCGTGCAGAAGCACACGGCAACGAACCACCGGCAACCATCGCAGAGGCGATGAAAGCGGCCGACATCGTCTTCGCGGTGACGACCAAAGCACTGACCCACTCAGATGCTCGACAAGCGTCCGCAACAGTCGGCACCCGGACCTACATTCTCCGTGGTGTGACGACCGAGATGATGCTCGAAGGAGGCATCAACACCGATTACGAGGAGTTGACCCGGGTCACCACCGCAGTCAGCACGGTCCTCCGCGAGGCGAACACGGCGCGTGTGACATCAAAAGCGGGGACCGACGTCACGATGGACCTCACCGGTCGAGGGTCCTATGTACTCGATGGCCGTTTCTACGACGATGGGCGAGCAGCAGCGGCGATTCCAACAGGTGAAGCGCCGACATCACCTGCCGAGGGGACGACAAACGGGACAATCGTCATCGACGCGTCGATGGACAACATCGGACAACTCGAGACACCGATTACCCTCACAGTCACTGACGGAGTCGTCACCGACGTCTCGGGGGGGGCCGAGGCCGACGAACTCAGGCACATCCTCGAAAATGCAGACGAGAACGCGGGCAATATCGCCGAGTTCGCCATCGGGACGAACCCGGATGCGAGGTTCATCGGAAACCTCGCTGAGGACAAGAAGGTCCAAGGGTCCGTCCACTTCGCTGTTGGAGATAACCGGGGAATTGGAGGAACTGTTCGAAGTTCTATCCACCTCGACGGCGTCCTCGCCCATCCCACAGTCGAGGTCGACGGGGTCACCATCGTGCGCGATGGCGCTCTCGACACCGAATTAGTATTCGAACGTGCTTCGGAGGTCGAAGAACGATGACGGTTCTGGCAGCGACGACAGGAAAAAACATCCCGAGTGAAGTCGTCCGACAGGGGTACGACCTCGCGTCTGCGTACGGCGACGAACTCGTCGTCCTTCACGTGGCACCAGAATCGGAGTTCGAAAAACACCAAGCAGAACTCCAGACTATCGACGAGTTCAAAGATTACTCTGTGATCCAAGAAGAGGACTCGATAGCGGACTTTGCCGAGCAAGTTGCTAAAGAGTCCCTCGACGAGCCGTTCGACGGTGTCTCGGGAATGGGCCGCGTCGGAGACCCAGCAGACAGAATCATCCGTGCTGCCGATTCGGTCGACGCCCGTTACGTCGTCATCGGAGCCAGAAGACGCTCACCAACAGGGAAGGCATTTTTCGGAAGCACAACCCAGTCGGTACTCCTCAACTCGACCCGTCCAGTCGTGACCGTTCTTCGCGACTGACATACTGACTTTTTACTCCCTCTGACGTCTACCGAGTATGCCTGAGACACCAGCCGAGCGGCTCGCTCACTTCGTCTCTGAACTCGAACCCACCGCTGTTCCAGATACCGCGATGCAGACTGCTGCACGGTGTTTCGTCGACACACTAGGTGTACTGCTCGCAGGGACGAAAGAAGGGGCCGGCCCGCTCACGATTCGGTCTGTCCGAAAGCGAAGTGGTGGTGGTCCATCTCCACTAGCGGGGACCGACGCGTACGCCTCGCCGACAGACGCCGCATTTGCCAACGCGACAGCGGCACATAGTCTCGACTTCGACGATTACACTGTCGCCGTTCCGGGACACACGAGTGCAGTACTCGTCCCAGCACTCCTCGCGCTGTGTTCTTCTGAGAAGGCACTCGGCCGGTCTGTATCAGGGAAAGAAGCGCTCTGTGCGTACGTGGCGGGGTTCGAGACGATGAATTTCGTTGGCGCAGCAATTCGTCCCTCCCATTACGATGCTGGATGGCATGCAACGTCGACGTTGGGTGTTTTCGGAGCGGCGGCAGCGGGTGCGAGCGCCCTCAGACTCGGCACAGAACAGACACAGCACGCACTCTGTGCTGCCGCATCAGCGGCGGCAGGGGTCCGTCGTAACTTCGGGTCCGGGACGAAACCGATACACGCAGGGACTGCTGCGAGAGGTGGACTCTCGGCGGCCCTCTCTGCTGCGGCCGGTGTCACAGCAGCATCTGATGCACTCTCGGGCGAATACGGATTCTTCGACCTCTACGCAGGGACGACCACGCCAGACATCGATTCGCTTCCCGAACTCGGCTCGCCGTTCGCACTGGTGGACGATGGAGTGATTTTCAAGAAGTATGCGTGTTGTGGGGCAGCCCACACGAGCGTCGCAGCGGCGGAGGCGCTCGTCGAAGACGGACTCGTCGCTTCTGACGTCGCTCGCGCGACGCTCTCTGGCCCGAAACGTCTCGAAGACATCCTCCGGTACGACGTGCCATCGACCCCTGAGGAGGCCAAGTTCTCCACTCGGTATCCCGTTGCGAGAGCGCTCGCCGGAGAGTCTGGAGGGCTGTCCGGGTATACGCGAGACGCACTCGATGACGAACTGGTACTGGACCTTTGTCACAAGGTCCGGTTCGAAGTCGACGAGACCCGACCATATCACGACTCAGGAGTGACTGTTCACGTCGAACTATCCAGTGGAGAGTCAGTGACAGCGTCTCAGTCTGCACGACCCGGGTCACCTGTAGACCCGATATCGGTCTCTGAACTGCGACAAAAGTTCATCGAGTGTACCGCAGAGACACTCGGAGACCGAGCACCGTCGGCGTTCGACTCGGTTTTGACCATCGAAGATGCGGCGGACGTGAGCGACGTTGTCGACCCACTCCTATCAACACAAACACCATAACGAGTCCCCGGTTAGTCGACGCTGACTCGGGGATCGATGATACCGTAGATGATGTCGATGCCGAAGTTCCCAAGGAGAACGAACGCTGCGACGATGAAGAAGACGAACTGAACGACCGGGAAGTCCCGCATCAACACCGACTGGACGAGAGTGAAGCCGATTCCCGGCCAGTTGAAGACGACTTCGAGAAGTACCAAGCCGCCGAGCGCGCGCGTCATCGAAATCGGGTAGACTGTGATGACCGGCAGGCTCGCGTGCTTTGCGATGTGGCGAAGTTGTGCGAGCTTCGAGAGCCCTGTCACGCGGTGGTAGTAGATGAAGTCCTGACCGGAGACTTCGACGACGCTCGTCCGCATGATGAGAGACGGCAGGTTCGTGTACCGAATCGCGATGACCGAGAACGGCAGGATGTAGTGCATCATGAAGTCCCGTGAGGTGTACGGACGCCACCACTCTTGGCCGTCGAATTGGCCGGCGTTGAGTTGCGACAGCATCCCCGACGACGGGAACCAACCTAACCATCCCGAGAAGACGATGATCATCAGAATTCCGAGGAAGAACACGGGGAGCGTCCCGATGAAGATCGTCGCCATGACGCCGAAGCGCTCGAACCGGCTTCCACGGTTCGTGCCGATGAGCGTTCCCACGATGGAACCAATGATGTATCCGAGCGTGATACCGGGGGCGATGAGGATGAACGAATTGAAGATACGCATCTTGACGACCTCCCAGACTGGCTGACGGACCCGGAGTGACATCCCAACGTCGCCCGTGGCGAAGTTGACGATGTAGCGGTAGTACTGGACGTACAAGGGGTCGTTCAGCCCCCATTTCTGCCGGAAGACTTCGATCTGTTCCGGCCTGACGCCTTGGAACATCATGATGTCCTCGAAGCTCCCCGGCATGAGCCGGAAGAAGAAAAACAGGAACGAGAGGATGAGCCACATCATCACGACGACCTGCAGTGACCGAACGACGATGAACTTCGATTTACTCATCGGCGTGCTCCTGTGTTCTCAGCGCTATTCCGAGCGGTTCCGGTGGTGTTGTGTAGTGCGTTTTCGTTCATGTTTGCGGTGAGGCCTGGGTCGATTTCGATACGACAGCATCTCCATTCGTGTCTCGCGGCAGCGACTCGTGGTCGTAATGGAGGTGACATGCGACACGTCTACCACTCTCTACTTCGAGATACTTGGGGGTCGTATCGCAGATTGGCATCCGTTCTGGACACCGGTCACGGAACCGACACCCTTCACCGAGTCCGATCGGGTCGGGCGTCGACCCCTCTAAATCCGTTCGCTCACGCTTTTTGTGTGGGTTCGGGACTGGAATCGCGTTGATCAGTGCTTCGGCGTAGGGGTGCTTCGGTGACCGAAGCAGGTCCATCGTCGGCGCCGTCTCGACGATACGACCGAGGTACATGACGTTGATTTCGTCACAAACGTAACTGACCGTCGAGAGGTCGTGCGAGATGTATATCATCGACACGTCTTGTTCTTCCGTGAGCTTAGAGAGGAGTTTCAGGATGACTGCCTGTGTCGATACGTCCAGCATCGAGACTGGTTCGTCTGCGAGGATGATATCCGGTTCGAGGATGAGCGCCCGAGCGATAGACACACGCTGTTTCTCCCCCCCACTGAGCTGGTTCGGATAGCGGTCGATGTACCTGTCTGCTGGTCTCAGTTCGACCATATCGAGCGTGTCCCGGATTCGTTCTTCTCGGTCGCCGATTCCGTGGACTTCCAGCGGGATTTCGAGCGTCTGCTTGACAGTCATTTTCGGGTCGAGCGAGTCGAACGGGTCCTGGAAGATTACCTGGACACTCCGACGGAACCGCTTCCAGTCTTCCTTGTCGAACTCGCTGTAATCTCGACCGTTGAACAGAATCTCACCACCGGACTTTTCGTGGAGGCCGAGGAGTGTCATCAAAAGCGTCGTCTTTCCACATCCGGATTCGCCGATGATCCCTTTGACTTCGTTGCGACGTAAGTCGAACGAGACGTCGTCGACCGCTTGGATTTTGTCTTTTTTTCGCCCGAGTGCCATGTCTCCGAGCGAACGGTTCTGTGCGAAGTACTTTCTGAGGTCTCTCACCTCGAGGATAGGTTCATCTGTCATCTTCACGCGTCTCCATCGGCTTTCGTTTCTTCGACTGTCGTTCCGATGTCCGGCCGTTTTTCGGTAGCATATTCTTCGTGTACTTCGTCCATCCTGAAGCACGAGACTCCGTGTCTGCTGTCCCCTTCGACTTGCTCGAGTGGAGGTGCTGCAGTGTGACAGTCCTCGATTGCCCACGGACAACGGTCTACGAAGGTACAGACGTTCACATCCCCAATGATTCTCGGCGGTGTTCCATCGATAGTCCCGAGTTCACGGTTCGGGTCTTCGATGTCTGGGAACGCCTCTTGGAGCAGAATCGAGTAGGGGTGGCGCGGTGTGTCGTAGAGGTCGACGACTGTGCCAGTCTCGGCGAGTTGACCACCGTGCATGACCGCCATGCTCTGGCACGACTCGAAGACGAGACTGATGTCGTGCGTGATGAGAAGCATGCTCGTCTCGAACTCGTCTTTCATCGCATCGAGGTACTTGAATATCTGGTCTTGCATGATGACGTCGAGCGCTGTCGTCGGTTCGTCTGCGATGATGAGAGATGGCTCCATGAACAACGCAAGCGCGATGACCGCACGCTGTTGCATCCCACCCGAAAACTGGTGTGGGTAGTCGTGAATCCGGGACGGTTGTAATCCGACTGTCTCGAACAGCTCACCGAACCGCTCGAGAGCCTCCGCTTTCGACATGTCGCTGTGTGTTCGCGCAATTTCGACCGCTTGCTCACTCACGCGCTGTAAGGGGTCGAGGTTGTTCATCGAACTCTGGGGGATGAGTGAGATTTCTTTCCACCGAATCCGCTCGCTGAGCTGAGCGTCCGAGAAGTCTTGAATCTCTTCACCTCGGTATTTGATCGTCCCTCCGACGATAGAGCCATTCTCGTCGAGCCCGCCGATGAGGGATTTGGCGATGGTGCTCTTCCCGCATCCTGATTCGCCGACGAGCCCGAAATACTCGGCTTCCTCGACGGTGAAGGTCACACCAGAGACTGCCGTAACCGGACCGGACGACGTCTTATACTGGATGGTGAGGTCTTCGACTTCCAAGAGTGGTGCACCCATCGTTACCCACCCTGGACGAATACGTCCTCTCCGGGGTCAGAGCCACCAGATATCTCCTCGTACTTCCGTCCGAACATGAACGCCGATAGGACGGTCAGTGAGATAAGTACACCTGGTGGCACAGACCACCACCACGCCACGTCGGCGTATCCCGACGTGTAGGCGTTGCGAATCATTACTCCCCACGATGGAAGGAACGGGTTCGAGACGCCGATGAACGCGAGTCCAGCCTGCGTCACTATCGAGTACCCGATTCCAAGCGAGAAGAAGAGGAGTATCATCGGAGCGATGTTGGGGAGGATGTGTCGACGGATAATCATCGTCGAACTCATACCTGTCGCCCTCGCTGCAGTGATGAATGGCCGCTGCTTGATTTGGAGAACTTGGGATCGAAGCACGCGAGCAGACCCACGCCAGAGGATAAACCCGATCGCGAGAATCGACGTGTAGAGACCGAATCCGAGCATCGCCAGCAGTACGATTGCGAAGGGGATGAGTGGCACCCCGTAGACAAAGTCAGTAAGACGCATGAGGATGTTACCGACCCATCCTCCAAAGAACCCTGCTGACACTCCGATAAGGGTTCCCAAGGTGATGATGAGTGTGCCCCCGACGATTCCTGTGACGACTGTCGGGCGCGCACCGATGATGATGCGCGAGAGGACGTCTTGGCCAGTGTCGGTTGTTCCAAGTGGATGCGCAATCGAAGGTGGTGCAGCCCGGAGGAGAGTTCCATCAGCAGCGTACTGTGTCGCTTCGTAGTCGTAGGGGGCGATCGCTTCACCGAAGATCCCCAGAAAGACGATGAGCAACAAGAATCCACCATACACCATGAGTTCGCGGTCAGAGAGGACCGTCCGAACTACTCGGTTTTTTCCAAAGTTTGGAATCCGTTTCCACAACTTTGGGAGATTGTCTCGGAGTGCCGATGACATAGGTTGTCAGTTGCGGCAGTACAGTAAAATGCTTTCGCTAACGTGTCACATGCCAACACACATCGCTCAGTACGACCTCGGCAGTCCGAGGACCTTCTGTGCGATGTAGTTCTTGATGAGTTCGTTCGACACGGGGGCGATGACGGTGATGATGGATTCACGCCAATACCGTGCGACGTCGTACTCTTCAGAATAACCCATACCACCAAGCGTCCGGACCGCTCGTTCGCACGCCTCGACAGATGCTTCACTCGCACGCATCTTTACTGCGTTCGATTCCGGACCGCACTCCTCGCCGTTGTCGTAGAGCCAGGCGGCCTTTTGTGTCATCGCTTCTGCGAGCGAGAGTTTACTCCACGAGTCTGCCAGTGGATGCTGGATACCCTGATACGACCCAATCGGGTTGTCGAAGACGACACGTTCTGATGCATACGAACTGGCTTTATCGAGTGCTGCAAGACCGATTCCAATCGCAGTCGCCGCGACGAGAATTCGCTCGGAGTTCGCAAACGTCAGCAGATACTTGAACCCCTTTCCTTCCTCACCGATACGGTTTTCCACTGGGATACGGAAATCTTCGAACCAGACTTCGTTCGAGTCGAGCGCAACTCTTCCGGCTTTGTCCATCTCGACGACGTCGACCGTATCGAGATCTTTGTCGAACTCGGCCAAGAAGAGCGTGAGTCCGCGGAATCGATGTTCAGGGTCACGCGGTTCCGTTCGTGCGAGGAGGAGCATCAAGTCTGCTCGCTGTGCACCACCAATCCATACTTTCTGACCATTGACGACGTACTCGTCACCGTCTCGACGGGCAAACGTTTCGAGCCGAGACGTATCTAATCCGGCGTTCGGTTCAGTGACAGCGACGGAGAGTCTGCTCTCGCCTGTCGATATCCCGGGGAGGTACGCCTCCTTTTGGGCAGTAGTTCCATACTCGATGAGCGGCGCAGAGTTGAATATCTGTGTTCCCGTGAGACCAACGCCGGCGTGCGCCGCACCTGACCGGGCAATCTCCTGTTGGACGATGATTCCTTCTTGAATCCCGTACCCGTGCCCACCGTACTCCTCGGGAATCGTGAGACCGTACCAATCTTGGTCTGCAAACGTCTGGTGAAACTCCTCGGGGTACTCTTTGGCCGCATCTTTCTCACGCCAATACTCGTCACCAAAGTCGGCGCAGAGTCGCCGAATCTCTTTTCTGATGAGCCGTTGCTCTTCCGACAGGGAGAACTCCATGTTACTACCACCCACACGCTAAAAAATAAAGATGCCGCTGAGATTATCCGTACCGTCGGTCTCCCTCTCCTTTCTCCCGGTTGGTGATCGAGTAGTGCGAAATCTTACCGTCGTCGAGTTCCGCGTAGGCGCCGAACACGTGCTCAGTGTCGATAGCATCACCCTTTCCGGTCCCATACACGAAGCACTCCCCCTCGTTTGCGACTGATTTCTCGAGGATGTGGTCTAAATCACGCTTCCCACGGATATCCCGGAAATAGTGCAACAGTTCGTCTCTTCCATTGACAATCGTTCGCGTCTCGAAGATTGGCATATGGATATACGTCACGTCGTCTGTGAACTGTGCAGCGGCCTCTTCGAACTCTCCGGCCTCGAGGTGAGTCCAATACCGTTGGACGACCTCGACGGGGTCGACACTTGCTGATGCCATACACCATGTGAGGAGTTAGCAAAGTATTTAGTGTTATCCCCCTGGTCAACCGACGACGAACACGTCGCCGTCACGCACGACCACGTCGAACGTCGGGATTCGGTACTGTGGGTCGCTGACGTGGCGACCATCTTCGAGAAAGAATTGCCATCCGTGCCACGGGCACGAAACAACAGGTCGGTCCGGGTCGACACCGAGGTCTGAGACACCTGTTCCTCCGGGGCACAGACGAAGCGACTTACTCACTAACCCCTCTCCGACAGGGCCATCTTGATGTGGACACCGATTTGACAGCGCTCGGTACCCCTTGTCTGTGTGAATAACCGCGACATCCCCATGTGGAAGGCTCACGATTCGTCGCTCGCCTTCTCCAAAGTCGGCTGCCGAGTCGACGAAGTGGAGCCTCGAATCGTCACTCATAGGTCGTACACCTTTCGTGCAGTCTCCCCGTAGATGTTCGCGATCTCCTCGTCAGAAAACGCCGGGCGAAGGACGTTGAGTAGGTGGTCGGTGTTGTCGAAATCGTAGTGTGGGTAATCCGATGAGAACATCAGGTTCGTCCCACCACTCATCAACCGAATCATCGCTCGAACGTACTCGTGGTCGTGAGTGCCCTCTACCGGTTGGGTGGTGAAGTAAAACTGACGTCGGATGTACTTACTCGGTGCCATTTCGAGGAGCGGCGCATCTTCGACGTTCGCTGGCAGTTCGTGGTCGAGTCGGCGCATCAAGTACGGTACCCAACCGATACCTGCTTCCTGAACGACAAAGTCGAGGTCCGGGTACAGCGCGGGAACCCCTGCAGTGAGCATGCTCGTTAAGTGCGTCATGTGGTCGAACGGATGGGACACGGCGTGAATCGACATGTGCCGGTTCAACCACCGGTGTTGGAGTGGTTGGCTTTGCCAGGCGCCATTGGCCGTTCCATGGAGAAGTAATGGGAGGCCTGCGCTCTCACATGCCTCGAAGATAGGACGGTACATTTCGTGGCCCAATGGTGGTGTGACGCCGCCACTCGGCAAAAGAATCCCGATAACCCCTTTCTCTTTGGAGACACGGTCTATCTCTTCAGCGGCGTCGTTCGGACGGTGCGGTGCAATAACAGCAGCACCCCGAAATCCCTCGTCGAAGAACGTCTCGGTCACCCAGCGGTTGTACGCGTTCGCGAGTGCGACTGCGAGTTCGTCGTGGTGAACGACGCCGAGTGAGAGATTGGTGCCGGCGTTCAAAATTGGTTCCGTCACCCCCAGTTCTTCCATCCCCTCCCGAACGTCTTCTGGCGTCGTGACTTTCGTCGGAGGGATGCGTCCGGTCGTCCGCCCGACGTTGAGGATGCCAGACTTCGGGTACAGCGGGGAGAGAAACCGTCCCTTGTGGATGTCTTCGAGCGGTCGGGCGAGTATCTCGTCCCACGGGGAATCGACGTACGGAAGGAAGTCTGAGGGGCGTTCAGTTAGGTGGAAGTCACAGTCGACAACGTGGTCGAGGTCCTCTATCGATACTATCGAATTCTCAGCGGACGCCTTCGACGGCATGGCTACCATCTGTCGTCCCGCACTAAATATGTGTCAGTTAGGTACATATGCGTGACATTACCTACCACAAATTATATCGTCTTGAGAAAACGTGCTAGGGGTGTGATGAAGGGAGAAGACACTCCGTCAGTATCACGAAGACGACTACTACAAGCAGTGGGTGCTACCGGTGTAATCGGTGGACTCGCCGGCTGTGGAGGTCAAACAAATGGCGGCGGAGACACAGGCGGGGACAGTGGCGGGAACAATGGCGGCTCAAACGGTGGCGGAGGAGGGGGAGGTGACGGTGGAAACGAACTCGGCGAGCGTGTTCCGACCCTCGTCATCGAATTTATCACCGGTTACGGACCGTGGGACGACCTCGTGCCAATCGTGAAGAACAACATCGAGGACGCACTCGATATCACAGTCGAAGCGAAACCCGTCGGGATTTCGGCGTTCCTCGACGACGTCTACAACGACAAGCGGACCTACCACTACTCCACGTGGGGGAACTCCTCGGCACCACCGCGACTCGACCCCACCGAGTACCTGCGCTCGATGGTTATCGACTACGCGGGCAACAACGGCCAAAAGAACTACGCGAGTTACACGGACTGTGAGTACTCAGACCTCGTGATGACGGGCGTCGAGACCGGAGACCCAGAAGAGCGGGCACAACTGTACGAGGACGCGATGGTGAAGTTCAGCAACGACGTCGTCACGATTCCGATGATTCCTCGGTCGGCGTTCGTCGCGTACCGCAACGACCTGCTGAACGTCCCCGACGACAAACTGGGCGAGATGGGGCTCGACCTCTGGAACGTCGCTGCGCTGGCTGAGACAACTCCGACAAACGGTGACCGCTGGGTGTTCGCTATGCAGGTCGACTTCGTGGAATCGTTGAATCACCTGCTGCTAACGGGAATCCGCGACCACACACCATACGCCCAGATGCTGAACTCACAGCTCGTCTACTACGACGAGAATCTTGAGTTCAACACCCAACTCGCCACGAACTACGAGGTCCAAGACGACAGCCGGCGGTACGTCTTCGAACTCGGCGACGCGACGTTCCACAACGGGGATCCGGTAGACGCCGAAGCCGTGAAGTTCACGTTCGAACTGCTGGAAGAGAACGACGTCGCGCTCGCGGCGAAACAGAACTACAGCAACATCGAGGTGGTCGACGACAAGACAGTCGTCTTCGAATTCGACGAGCCGAACCCCGGGTTCCTCACCACGCACCTCCCGCTGTGGGGTATCCTCCACCCGCCGACGTGGGAAGGGATGGACGACCCGGCGACGTTCGAGCCGGACCCCTACGTCGGGTCCGGGCCGTACCAACTCTCGTCGTTCAACAAAGACCAAACGATGGTTCTGGAGCCGTACGACGGTCACCCGACCTACAGTCCGCAGAGCACCATCGTCTTCCAACTGTTTAACGACAAGTCTACCAAGCTCCGCGCCTTCAGACAGGGTGAAATCCAGGTCGCTGACGAACTCTCGGGGAGCGACCTCATCAACCTCGAAAACCAACTCGATGATGCCCAGTTCGGCCAGACCCGCTTCGCAGGTGTCGGTGCGTGGCAACTCTACGCGTCGTACCCACAAGCGCCCGGGCGATACTCGGAGTTCGGTGACGCAATCGGAAAGTGCATCAACCGTCAAGAGATCAACCAGGTCGTGTTCGCTGGGTACGAGACGGAACTACTCCACAGTCTCTTCTTCACTCCGCAACACCCATCGTTCCCACCGGAAGACAGTCTCCACAAATTCACTGATTCGGTCTCCGGCGATGCCGAAGCAGCACGTCAGGCACTCATGGATGCGGGGTGGGGATGGGACGACAGCGGCAATCTCAGATACCCCGCAGGGACCGACACGACGCCAACGTACCCCGCTGGTGAGGTTCCAAGCGCCGACGACTTCGCGTGCATCTCGGCAGACGGCGAGTACGTCTCCGGATAATCTATTTCCGTTTTTTGTCTCGTAACTTTTCTTCTTATTTGAGGTTGAAGAGACGAACGAGGACTATTCTCGCGGAGTGACGACTGACTCCGCTGCCGCAGCGATACCGAGAAGGGCGGCATCGTCGAACCGTTCACCAATAAATTGGACACCGACGGGAAGCCCATCGACTGGTTCCGTGGGGATGGTTATCGCAGGAGTCCGAGCGAGCGTCGCGGGACGAGTGTTACGAGCGTAATCGTATCCGGGGTCAGTCGCATCCTCGAGTTTGGGAGCAACACCCGGCATCGTCGGCATGACAAGTGCATCGACTGACGACGCCGCCGCACGAACCGATTCCGCAATTCGTTCGCGTGCGATACGCGCTCTCGTGTAGAGTCGACCGTCGTAGGCGTCTGTGAGGAAGGCACCAGCGAGTAATTTCGTCTTGAAGAATCGACCGAGTGACCCACTCGCGGCCCGGCGGTTGCGGGAAAACGACGCCTGGTATCTCTCGTCGACGTGTCCGTCGCGTCCGAACGCTGCACCCCCATTTCGCCAGTGGGTCGCTAGTTCTGCATACGAGATGATGCTCTTGACTTCGTAATCGTACTCGAATACCCACGGGACCGATACCTCTTCGATAGTCGCACCGGCGTCTTCCAATCGGTCGAGAGACGCCGAGACTTGGCTTGCAACGGCACCGTCGACGCCATCGCCGAAGCCACCACTCACCCGACCAAACCTGAGCTCTGAGAGGTCAGGTGCGTTTTCGACTGCCTTTCGACCACCGCCTGCTCCGTATCCGTCTTCCCCTGCTGCTGCGAGTGACGACGAATCGCCGTCGTGTGGGCCAGCTATCGCGTCATATATCCGTGCTGCATCGTGGGTTGAATTAGCTATCGGACCGACGACGTCCTGTGTGTACGTTTGTTCCACCACGCCGGTCCGAGGTACGACGCCGTACGACGGAAGGAATCCGACGACGCCACAGAACGATGCGGGGATTCGAACCGACCCACCCGTATCTGTCCCAAGCGCGGCATCGACGAGAGACGCCGCGACTGCGACAGCGCTCCCACTGGACGACCCACCAGCCGCTCGTGACGGGTCGTGCGGGTTCTGGACTGCACCCTGTGGGTTTCTCGTCCCTCCCCCGCCGCCAGCGAATTCGTCCATCGTTGTCTTGGCGACGATTCGAGCCCCTGACTCTCTGAGACGGGACACCACTGGGGCGTCTCGCGGTGGTATGTAGCCGAACAACACGTCGGAACCACTGTGCATAGGGACACCCGCGACGGGGACGTTGTCTTTCACGCCAATCGAGAGACCCGACAGTTCACCCGAGGTATCTGCCGGAGGGACGTCGCACCTCGTCGCGATTGCATTGAACGGGTTGTCCGCCGGTTCAGACCACGACCGCTCTCCAAGGTCGTCCACAGACGTCAGTGGGAGACCGGTGATAACACCGAGACCGTCGACCATCGCATTTATCGCGTCACGAATCTCGTCGAGTTCGTCGTCGTCGACGGACACGTCGTAGGCGTCCCCGAGCGTTCGAACGTCGTCACGTGAGACACGCCTGAGTTGGCTTCCAATCGTTCGCGCGTGTTCGCTCTCCAGAAAATGACCGAGGTACGGCTCATCTTGAGGCATAGCTCTATCCACGCCTCTCGGCCGCAAATAGATTCGCCCCACTCGTGGCTGGCAGATAGAACGATGAAAAGAGACTGTGACGAGTTCAATCAGTCGGTCTGAACACCGGGATTGCAACGTCCTCGTCGTCAGTGGGAACGAAGACAACTTCCACCCGGTCGTCGATAGCGATGGAATCTGCGTCACAGTCGACCAGCGTCGTTAGCATCCGCGGGCCCTCGTCGAGTTCGACGATAGCAGAGACCATCGGGAGGTCGTCGCTCGGCCACTCACTGACGACATCGGTTGTCGCGTACGTGTACACTCGACCGGTTCCAGTCGCCGGTTTCGGCGAGACGTTCGGCGAGAAATCGTCCGGACAGAACGCCCTCGGGTAGTAGAACACTAACCCACAGTCGTCACACTCGTACAAGAGAAGCGTTCCGTCGGCCGCTGCTCGCCAAAACGGGGCCGTCTCCGGGTCGACCTCCGGCGTCTCTCGCGGCTCCCACTGTTCGGGAACAGTCATCTGGGGGCCTCCAGCAGAAGCGTCGTGTGCTTCTCACGAGTGACGAAGTCGCCACCCATCCCATGTGCGATGGCGTATCGCGCGTTGGGAATCTGGACTTCGGGTGCTGTTTCGCCACGAAGTTGCCGAACTGCCTCGACGACTTTGGTCAATCCACCCTTATTTGCTGGTTGGTTCGAACAGAGCCCGCCACCATCGGTGTTGACGGGTAACTCACCATCGGGTGCTTTCAACGCACCGGATTCAGCGAATTCGCCACCAGCGCCTTTCTCACAAAAGCCGAGGTCCTCTAACTCCAAGAGAACCGTGACAGTGAACGAGTCGTACAACGAAGCGTAGTCGACGTCACTACGGCTGATTCCAGCCTCGTCGAATGCACTATCTCCTGACTCACGGGCACCGGTTTCGAGGATATTCATTCGACCGGCGTCGTGATGCGTTATCGACTCACCACACCCGATTATCTCGACACACTCGCGGGCCAATTCGTCTGCGACGTCCGATGAGACCAACACCACAGCAGCGCCGCCGTCTGAGATGACACAACAGTCGAGCAGGTGAATGGGGTCGCTAATCGTCCGAGAGTTCACGACGTCTTGTGCCGTCACGGGGTCCGGGTAGAGTGCGTCGTCGTTGAACTGGGCGTGATACGAGACCGCCTCACGGATCGCTCCAAACTGGAGTGGTGTCGTCCCGTACTCGTGCATGTGCCGTTTCGCAACCATCGCATACCGGGTGATGACAGTGTTGCCATGGATGTGTTCGAAATTATCCTGCATCGTCGTCCCAGCAGTCCCCCCAGTTCCCGTGTTCTGGGCGCGTGAGCGTGGCCTCCCACCGAGAGTTATCAAGACGACGTCGCATTTACCGTCTCGAATTGCACTCACGGCGTGGGCCATGTGCGTCAACTGTGCACCACCCCCGTCGTCGGTGTTTTCTGCCCACGACACACCACGTAGGCCGAGGTAATCAGCCATCATCATCGGCCCTTTGAACGTATGTTTGTACTCGGGGATTCCGGCCGTCGCAAACCCGTTTACTCGTGACTTTGGAAGCCCTGCATCGGCAAGTGCACCACGGGCAACTTCTGCGTGTAGTTGCATCGCCGACTTGTCCGGTGCCTCGCGGGTTGGATGTTCGAACGCCCCGGCGATGTAGACGGAGTTACTCATGTGACCCTCCGACTATCGCGTCGCATTCGCCCTCGAGTACCACGACGTCACGCCGGTTTCGTACGTCGAACGAAACGCGGACAGTCATCCCGTCAGGTGTATCATCGACCTCGTCTACAGTGCCCTCGACTGTGAGCGTGTCTCCCGGACACACTTTATCCGTGAAGCGGAATTTGATTCGGTCGATGGACCCGAGGCCGAACCACTTCGAGACCATGCGTGCACCGTACGAAGCGGTGAGCATTCCGGGGCCGAACGCAGACCGGAACCCTGCGTCCCGTGCATACGTATCGTCGTAGTGCATCGGGTTGAAATCACCAGTCGCCCCGGCGAAGCGAACGAAATCTTCGTGTCTCAGATTTTCGACGACGATGGTTGGCCCTGAATCACCAACATCGATTCCCTCGTCACCCGAGATTGGCCACGTCTCACTCATCGGTCTTACCTCGATTCTCGTCTGCTGCGCGGCGTGTCTCTATCATCGTTCTTCGTTCTGTCACGAGAAGCGCACCCGTCTCGTCGACGTAGTTTGTCTCGAGGACCGCAAACGTCATTTCGCCGTCTCGTTTGGAGTACACATCTGCGAGCGTCGTCTCCCCAGTGAGAACGTCGCCGACTATCGGATGACGATGGTATTCGTACTCTTGCTCACCGAGAACCCAATATCGACGGTCCATACCGAGGTCGATGGCGTGGAGTGGACCCCCATTGACGTGGTAGTGGTCGTAGAGCGCAGTCATCGTGTGGATGAGTGATGCCGGAATTCCATCGAAACCCATCGTCGTCGCGGCGTCCTCGTCGACGAAGAGGGGTGTTTCGTCTCTCGTCGCCGCGGCGTACTCCGCTACTTTCCCCGCATCTATCGAGAGGCCTTCCACCGTTCGAACCGTGGTTCCAATAGCGTCTCGAAGACTCTCCAAAGAGCGATAACTCGGCATGCTGTCGTACTCGAATCGTGGTATCCGCAAATACTTGTCGGTGGTTGTCATGGTCAACGGTAGCAAACCACTTGTAGAAGAGTTGCGTCTACCGGTGTATGGGTCGCACACGAAAAGCGACGAGAGTCGCCTATCGCGCAGCAGTCGAGCTTCTAGCTATCGGTGCCGAAGATGACGTCCTCATCGTTGCCGACGAATCGGCAACGGAGGACTGTCAAGAGATTATCGACGCTCTCGCTGGACTTAGCACCGAACTTGCCAATTCAGTGGTCGTCTGCACCATGAACGACACGGCGGGAGATAGCGAAACGATTCCTCCAGGGGTGATTCAGGCGATGCACGAAGCGTCGGTTTTAGTCGGACTGACTCAGACGACATCAGCGTCGTTCACGCACCACGACGTTCCACTCGGCCTTCGGGCAGATGAGGAGTTACGTGCGCTTGGGATGACGAAGCGGTCGTTCTCTGACCTCACGAGTCCCACTGTCTTAGACGTCGATTTTGGCGCGCTCACACGGTTCGGTGCGAGGGTCAGAGACCAAGTTGCTGCGGCCTCCGAGATTCGTGTGACGAGCGAGCGTGGAACAGACCTCGTGGCGAACATCGACGGAATGCCCTCGATGAGCACAGCGGTGGCACATACCCCAGGCGATATCACTGTTATTGGGTGGGGAGAGGTGTATCAAGGGCCCGTCGTCGGGACAGCAGAGGGAACTGTCGTAATTGACGGACCGATTCTCGGATACGGGTGGCCTAACGGCGAAGTCGAGATTGTCATCGAATCCGGTGAAGTCAGAGCCCTCGACGGCGACCCACAAATCGTCACGGCTCTCGAAACGACACTCGACGAAAACGAAAATGCTCGAAACCTCGCGGAAGTTGCGTTCGGAATCAACCCGTACGCAAACCGACGGTCGACGTCTATCTGGAAGAAAGGGCGAGGGCGAACCCACATCGGAATCGGAAATGGCCTCATCTATGGACAAGACGTCGATTCACCGGTACACATCGATTTCGTCATGAACGACGCGTCGGTCACCCTCGACGGAACACAACTCATCGACAGCGGTTCGTTCGTCGACGACGAGGTCGAAGCATGAAGATTGGATACTCTCCGTCTGGTTTCTATCCTCGGGAACTCCCAGCGAGAGATGCCACGGCGAAACTCCTCGAACTCGCCGAGACAGCACACGAACTTGGGTACGACTACATAGAAAAAGGGGACCACCACGTCGTCGATTTGGGACAGTACCTTCAAAATGTGCCGACGTCCGGTCGTCTCGCCGCCTTGTTCGACCACGTCGCAACGATGTTTCTCTTACCGATGTACGACCCAGTCCTCGTTGCCGAACAGGCGGGAACACTCAGCGCGATGGTCGAACAATTTGACTTCTGGTGCGCACTGGGGTACAACGACGATGCATTTAGGGCGTTCGGGGTTCCGAAGCGTCAGCGTGCACCGCGATTCGAAGAACAGCTAGCACTCATCCGTCGTCTATGGTCTGAAGACGAAGTGACGTTCGAAGGGAAGTACTATCAAGTCGAAGACGTCTCGGTGAATCCGAAAGCAGATGCACGAATTTGTATCGGGGGGAGCGCAGAACCGGCAGTGCGCCGAGCCGGTAGGCTTGGCGACGCATGGGTGAGTTCTTCTGCAGACCACGATACGCTCGAAGAGAAGATTCAGTGGTTCGAGGAGGCAGGGGGTGGTGCAGTCATCGTCAGGCTGGATGCCGTCGGACTCCCGAACGACGCGGATGCCAAGGAGCATGCACAGGACCTCATCAAAGACGGGTACCGTGGATGGAGTTCCGATGCAAACTATCTCGCCGGAGACGCAACTCACCTCGCAGAGTATCTCGGTGACCTCGTAGATTCTGGGGTCGACGAGGTCGTCGTCCGTCCGATGGATCGTGCGTACGCAACCGAAACGTTGACCCAATTGATCGAAGCCAAGGAGCAGTGCTGATGGTCGCACCATACTACACAGAGGTCGTCCCCGGCGTATACGAGATAACGTGGCAAGACCGCGACGAAGGCCCACCGTTCATCAGAGGCGACCGACGCCGGTCGTACCTGTTCGACCTTCCAGACGACGTCCCGACGCTTGTCGATACGTGTGTGCCAACCCGTGCACGACACCTTATCGACGGAATAGAGTCGACGGGTGTCGACCCACAACGGCTTATCATCACTCACCGTCATCTCGACCACGCGGGGGCATTCGACACGGTCGTCGACCGGTTCGACGTCGAAACGTGGGTACCGGAACAGGAACCCCTCGTCGACGCAGACCGCCTCAACGTGACGACGCCAGCAGACAATCTGTACGGACACGAAGATAGAATCGGCCGCTTCGTAGCAGTCCACGTTGGCGGACATTCGCCGGGGAGTTCGGCGCTCGTGGACGAAAAAGCTGGTATCGCAGCGTGTGGGGACGTTGTCTCTGGCTCTGACCGGCGCGGTCTTCCAGCAGGGTATCTCGTCCACCCACCTCAATCGACGAACATGTACGTCTCACCAGCAGACGTCGTCGATGCGGAAGAAAATCTCGTCAGACTTCTGGACTACGATTTCGAAATTGCACTCGTCCACCACGGTTCCAACGTGTTCGAGAATGCAAGTCAAAAACTGGAACGATACGTCTCATTCGAACCGAACTACGCGTCCGACGAGCCATCGCTCCATCGACCCTCACGAGAAGGGCTACCCGAGGGAGTCCTCGACGACGCGTTCTGACTCCGTTTCGTCTCGGTTGACTGCACTGTAGTACGCGATTTTTCCATCTCGGACCTCGGTATAGACCATGAATACGTGGGGAACGTCAACGTCAGGACCGAACACCCGTCCTTGGATGACGGCTGAAGTACCGTCTGAGACGTAGTGTGTCACCTCGTGTGAAGACTCTCGAGGCCCTCTCGCGTTGACGAAATAGTCGTAGAGTTCTTCTCTCCCATAGACCTCTGAAATGCCCTTGTGCATCGGTGGGTGGAGGTACATCGTGTCCTCAGTGAATTGGTCGGCAGCCTCCCGAAATTCGTCGCGTTCGAGATGGTACCAGTAGCGTTTCATGGCAGTTACTGGGAGTGGTTCTTCCGACTCCATGCACCGTGATGGCACGATACACTATTAACGCTATCTGTCGGTGAGGGAGAATTCAACAATATCGCTATAGTGTTCGGGTGTGACGGGGGGGTATGGAGATTGAGCCTACGGAGACCGACGCGTTATATCGGACGCTGACGAGTGCGATAATTCCGCGGCCAATTGGCTGGATTAGCACGTGTAGTGACGAGGGAGTTCCAAATCTAGCACCGTATAGTTTCTTTAACGGAGTCAACTCGAACAACCCACCCGTGTTGATGTTTTCGGGAAAGCAATCCACTGACGGGTCACACAAGGACACGGTAACGAACGTCTTAGAGACGGGAGAGTTCGTCTACAATCTCGTGACAGAAGACCTTCTCGAAGCGATGGACAAGACGAGCGACGAACTTCCACCAGACGAAGACGAGTTCACGCACGTTGGGCTAGAGCCGACCCCGAGCACGACTGTCGATGCGCCTCGCGTCGGTGAAGCGAAGATGAACGTCGAATGTCGTCTCTACGAGACGGTTCCAGTCGGTGACCACGTCGTGGTGTTTGGTCAGGTCACATACGTACACGTAGACGATTCAGTGGTCACAGATGGAAAGGTCGATGTGCGAAAAATCGATGCTGTCGGTCGACTGACCGGGACATACTATACGAAGATGTCGCCGGTACGGGTCGCCAAAGATCAATCGTAGTAGCGGTGACCGATGGTGAGGCACCCAATCGGTGCGACGTATGGGCCGTGCTCCATACCTGGAGTTCGACAGCAGTACATCCCACGTGTGAACACCTCGTCGAGGTGTGTATCGATTAACCCGCCCTCGATGATGAACACCTCCTCGTAAAAATCGTGGGTGATGCGGTCGGGAATCTCTGCACCGGGTTCCATTCGGACGAATCGGGTGCATTGACCGTCCTCGTCCTCGTATACAACTCGTTCGTATACCCCAGGACGCTCTTCTTCCCAATTCAATCCACTATCCTCGCCGAATGGGTCAAACAGCTCTCTGTCAATTGTTGGCACAGAACTCCCTTTATCTCGAGACGACTTATACATAGTTGATTCCGCAGAGCGGAACTTTATATGTTGAAAAATATTATTCTTGATTCAATAGTTTAAATTAATACGAATGGAGACAGTATTAGCTGAGTGATTCGATATTACGGAATGAAGAGTGCAACATCGACAAAGATGAGTGGTGAATCCACCGAAGAGCGGTATGTGATGTCACACCGAACGCCGATAGACTTCAGTCTGAGCCCGAGGGAGAGTCGACCGCCTATTATTACAATACTATAGTTGTAATGCTGATCGGACGAAGGTAGAGCCCAACTGACAACCACGCAATAATCCGTAATACAGAATTTTATATAGTGTTGGTGGGTAACGATACACATGGTGAAAGACCGGGGCGAGAGAAACGGTGTGAAGACGACGGATACCGTCGTCCGAGTGATAGAAGCGTTGATGACACTAAACGGCGGCCGAGTAACGGAAGTTGCAGACCACCTAGAGATGGCACCAAGTACAGTTCACAGACATCTCACATCACTCGAAGAGCACGACTTCGTGGCCAAAGAGGGAGATACGTATAAAATCGGTCTACGGTTTCTCACAGTCGGTGGGTACGCACGTAATCAAAGGCCAGAGTACACAATCGTCAAACCGTTCGTCAAAGAGATTGCTGAAGAGATAGATTGCCGTTCCGTGTTCATGGTCGAAGAACACGGTCTGGCCGTCTACCTCTTCCGTGGGGCGGGGTCACACGCAGTGGAGACGCACACCGTCGTCGGGAGTCGCCGACACATGCACTTAATCGCTGGCGGGAAAGCAATACTCGCTCACTACCCCCGTGAACGAGTCGACGAGATCATCGACAGGTGGGGTTTGCCCCAACAGACAGAGGACTCGATTACAGACCGAGAGACGTTGTACGAACAACTAGAAGAGATCAAAGAGCAAGGAGTTGCGTTCAATCGTGGAGAAAGTATCAGCGGACTGCACGCTGTTGCAGCACCGGTCTTCGGAAAGCGTGATGAGGTTCTCGGTGCACTCACCGTGTCCGGCCCGCAAAGTCGGTTTACCCAAGAGAACCTCGAACACGACATACCGGACCGTCTCATCGGGACAGTAAAAGAGCTCCAACTCAAGATACAATTCTCTAATGTGCCCTCTATCACGACCACAGAGCTCGACGTGCCGACCACCACTTCAGAAGAAGACGAGTTGCCAGAACACCGAGGGTGAACTCTGGACGATAAGCACACGAGCACGAACATATTTCAGGTCGGTGAATTTAGATAGACTAATGGGAGCTAACTCGGACGAAGGTCGACGAAAAAGCAAGGTCGAGCGGGTGATCGACTCGTATGGGTTAACAGGGTTTGGCGAAACATTAGCCGAACGGTGGACCGCACCGGAAGACAGCGATAGTCTCAGAGACCTCGCAACGTTGCTGAACGAAAAAATGATCCAATCGGCACTACGTGAGACCGATAGTGAAGTCCTCAAAGGGGAAGCAGAGAACCTGTATTCACTTCTCTCGGACGACGACACTACTGAGGGGATGCGTGTCCAAGCGAAAAATTCACTCGAGTCCAGGGGAGTCGATGTCGACCAACTCTCCTCAGACTTTGTATCGCACCAAGCAGTGTACACATATCTCACTGAAATCCGTGGTGTCTCGAAAGACTCTGAATCGAAAAATCGCATACAGAGCGTCGTCGATTCGGTCCAGAAGCTTCGGGGGAGATTACTTGCTGTTACCGAACGAAGTCTCGAATCGCTCCGAGACACGAACCAACTTCGACTCGGCGACTTCGACGTGCTCATCGACACCCAAGTATACTGCCGAGATTGCGGTACCCAATACGAGGTCATCCAACTACTCACGAGAGGGGGTTGTGAGTGTGGTACCAATTCCGAATCCGGCCGTCAATAATTACAATACTAGACTTGTAATATAGTCACTCACTCATCAATTGGTTTTATACGCATGTGACGGGAGCAACACTACATGAACGCAGAACAGACGACGGAATCGAAAGTCCACCTTTCAGTCGAGAATATCGGTGGCATCGACGAACTCTCGACATCGTTTGAGCCGGGTGTAACGCTCCTCGCCGGGCGCAATGCAACGAACAGAACCTCGCTGCTTCGATCGATCATGGCTGCTCACGGAAGCGACGACGTCGCGTTGAAAGGCGACGCAGAGGAGGGATATGTCGAACTCACTTTCGGTGACGAATCGTATACGCGAACGTTCGAACGCCAGGGGAACTCGGTAGTTACTGATGGAGAACCGGTTCTCAACGACACAGAACTCGCTGATCTCTTTGCGTTCTTGCTCGAATCGAATGATGCTCGCCGAGCCGTCGCAAACGAGGATGATCTCCGAGACCTCATTATGCGACCTGTCGACGTCGAGTCGATCAACGAAGAAATCAACTCGCTCCAACAGCGGAAGAGAGAGATATCAAACGAACTTTCTACCCTTAGCAACCTCTCGGAGAAACTTCCGACTCTCGAACGGCGTCGGACGAAGCTCCAAGACCAAATCAGAGACAAAGAGACAGAACTCGCCGAGAAAGAACGTGAGGTAGAGGAGTACGATGCAACAATCAGTGAGCAGCAAGAAGCCGAAAGCGAACTCGAGTCGAAACTCGGTGACCTTCGTGACAAGCGTCGTGAGACTGACGACGTTGACCGTCGTCTCCAGACTGAAAAGCAGAGTCTCGCCGCACTGAAGTCCGAAGAGGAGGAGTTGCAGGGGGACGCTGAAGAGCTTCCGGACGTCGCTGGTGGACAGGTGAGTGAAATCGAATCTGAGATTAACCGACTCCGCACGCGGCAACAAGAGGTTCAGTCGACCATCAACGAACTGCAGAGTGTCATTCAATTCAATGAAGAGATGCTCTCAGGGACGTCTTCTGACGTTGTCGAGGCACTCCGTGGGTCAGAACCGAGCGAGAGTGGAGGAAGCGTCACCGACCAACTCCTTGCCGACGAGCAGGTCGTCTGTTGGACCTGCGGGTCAGAAGTCGACCAAGACGACATCGAATCGACGATTGACCGACTTCGAAGCCTCCGAGAGGAGAAACTCGACGAGAGCCGGTCGTTCAAGGAGGAGCTTTCGGCGCTTCAAGACGAGAAATCGACGTACGCACAGCAACAGCGTGAACGCGATCGTATCGAGCGCCGACTCTCCGATATCGAAAGTGAACGAGAGACCCGTAAAGAACGCATCGAGGAACTGAGAGCACGCCGGAGCGACCTCGAAAGTGAAATCGACTCGCTCGAACAGACTGTCGACGAGTTGGAGAGCGAAGAACACGGCGAATTGCTCGACCTCCACCGCGAAGCCAACCAAATCGAGTACGACCTCGAGCGACTTCGTTCCGACCTCGAAGACGTCGAAGACGAGATTGCGTCTATCGAAGCAAAGCTTGATGAGCGCGATGCGTTAGAAGCTACCCGTGAGGAAATCGACGAGGAACTCAAAGAACTCCGAACGCGAATCGAGCGACTCGAATCCCAGGCCGTCGAAGAGTTCAACACCCGCATGGGAGAAGTCCTCGACGCCCTCGAATACGATAACCTCGAACGGATCTGGATCGAGCGCACAGAGCAACGCGTTCGTGAGGGTCGCAAGAAAGTCACCAAGTCGCTCTTCGAACTACACGTCATTCGGAAAAACGAAGAGGGAGTGAGCTACGAAGACGCTGTTTCCCACCTTTCGGAGTCAGAACGTGAGGTGACGGGTCTCGTGTTTGCGCTCGCTGGGTACCTTATCCACGACGTCTACGAGACGGTTCCGTTCATGGTGCTCGACTCACTCGAAGCGATAGACGCTGACCGTATTTCCCGGCTTGTGGACTACTTTGCGGACTACGCCGACTATCTCGTGGTCGCACTGCTCGAAGAGGACGCGCAAACAGTCGACAGTTCGTATCCGCGGTACTCGCCAGCATAGATTCACGTTACCACTCGTATTTTGGACGCTCATATGACAGAATTATAGAGTAGTAAATTTACAAAGAGTTCGGGTTCCGCTCTACGACCATAATAAAGTGTAAATGCTGATTTATTTATCCAAATCAAAGAAATTAATCCAAAATCACTGACCTAATATCAAAAATCCCCACAACATCTACTGATTAAATCTGTTTGTCAAAGAATAGTGACCTTTGAGTTATTATCAACGGCCATAGGAGGGTACTATTCGTACAAAAGTATACACCACCCGAATAACCGGTTGTCCATCGCAGTCGAATACGACATGACCGACCTGATTGTAAGAATCTCGTTCAAGTAATTTGTGTGATAATTTTTATAAATGGTCTTTAGTCATATAATTATGCGTTGTGAAATAAGCGTGATAGAATCGCCCTATCTCTGAGACCCAGTCCTTGGTCTCACGTCCAACCCCACTGGCTGTTTCATTCGAGATTGAACAGAACAAAACCTATCGGAGTTCGTCGGCGAGGGCGGTCTCAGCCCCGTCGACGAGATTGGCTTGGAGGAGACCTTACTAGAAGTCGGTGCCTTCGTGGCCAATCGACTGGACGCCGTATGGAACGATCCGGTTATTTCGGGAAGTCCATCATGTATCCAACTCTCCTCAAGAATGTCGATCAACCCATCTATCTATCCATCCTCGACTTCGTCGTGACTGTCAGCGTACTGTTCACTGCGAAACGGATGTTCCTCGTGGTTCGAGAGAACCAACAGGGGCGTTCTTGTCGGATGGGAGGCGAACAGACAACGCACTCTCCACAGGGGTGTGAGTTGTATCGATACTTGTCGCCCACCCCATCACACGTTCGGGTTCTACGGGTCACAACCGTTGCCATCTTGGGCTGAACGACAACACTATTGCGCAACAGGCCGCGTGAATCGAGAGCCGGGATATATCAACAATAGTTGACAACACTCATTATGATCGCAATGAGTAGTATATTCGAAAAATGCCCCTCCACACACGCATCTACCGAGAGTTGACTGAGCCGGAGCTTCGGCTCGCCACGGCGATTGGGCTCGTGTCGGCACTCCTCACCGTGCCGTTATCGTGGCGAACAGTAACCGACGAGTCGTTAGTTGCTGGTGGAACCGTCTCTGGTGGTGTGTTCATCGTCGCTGGCTTTCTCGTCGGGTACCTCTACTACGGTCGACCAACGAGTCGACGTCGGGCGAGTACACGAACCGGGCTGGCTGCTTCCATTGGGGTCGTCGTCGTGTATCTCGCCACGATGTTCTCAACCCTGACTGTGTCTTCCCTCAGAACAGCGCTCTTCACCGTGGTTGGAACACCCATCGCGATCGTTCTCGGAGTTGCCATCGTTGTACTGTTTGTCCGTGTGGCTGCCTTCATCGGTGACCGACTTGCTGCTGTGCGGTCGTGGCGGACCGAAGTCAAGGACACGACGAACGAAGACTGGCGAGGAACGAGCGGCTCGAAATGGCCGAAATACGTAGTCCTGTACGTCTTTGTCGTGCCTGTGACGGCTGGCTATTTCTTTGGACTTAGGCCGCAAAGTGGCGTTGGGATACTATTCGGTGTCTTATTGCTGTTGGTCACGTACATCGCAGCAATACTTCTACTCGTTGCAGTGTACAAGGATGCAAAACAACTCTATGAGAATAATTCACCGTGGGTTCCGAACGTTGTCGCGTACGTCGGCGCTCCCGTCGCCGCGTTTATGCTCGGGTATTATGCAGCGGTGCTTAACGCATGGGACGCACCCGTCGAGACCCTCAGTTTCCTCGGTGTGTGCTGGCTCGCCGCTACGTTCTATCTCCTTGACCGGAAACGGTCTGTTGGGGCTGTCTGAGGTGCACAGTCACTATCGAGAAGTTTGACTGAGTGGAAAACTACGCATTTCGGGATATCCGAGAATATTTCAGTAGAGTTGAGAGAGTATCTCAGAGATGTCTGCCCTCCAAAGTGATGAACAAGACGTCACTAATCAGACGACGACAGTGACGACGTGGACGACGAATCAGAGTGGGCTTGAAAGGTTCCCTCATCGACTCTGGTTCAACGTCGCTGATTTCGGTCGTTTGTTGTGGTGGTCTATGTTTGCCGTCGTCCCTGCGGTTCTTTTCGCTGGAGTCGTATTCTTCGATGACGGCCTCATCGAGTCGTACAACCTCTTCTGTGCTGGGATGATGATGTTCCTCGTCCAGATGTCTGAGCGGTACATCAACACCACAATCGAATTTGAGCAAGATGACGGAAGCATCGAGACCACGTTCCACATGGGTGACCCGACACTCTTCCGCAGTGACCAGGAAGCAACTGTTCCGCTTGAGGACGTGGAGGCCGCTCAGTTTCTCTCACTTGCTCGCCAGCCCATGGTCCGGTTACACTACAAGAAAACGTTCAGCGTCAAGCCGAGTTCGTTTCTCATCCCTCAAGACAAAGAATCGCAATTTCGAGAGTTCCTCCAGCGTCACAACGTTTCGGTCCACGGTGAATCAGAAACGAATTCTACTCACTGGGTGTGGGGTCGGTTCGTCGTTACTGCACTCTTCATCGGGGTGATTCCACTCTGTGCGATGTTCGTCTGGCCCATCCAGTACTCATGGGCCGTTCTGCTCGTTCTCACTGTGACCTCATTCTTCTTAGTGAGACAAGGGTTCTGAACACTCTCTAATTGCCCACCAGTACCTAGTCTCGGTTGGAACAGATTCGTTCTGTGCCGCCCTCATCAGTGAGACCAGCTATGCAGGGAATTGTTCAGTATCCGCTCAAGAGATGTATGACACGCCGACGATGACGAGACAAAACCCAATGAATCGGTATAGCCAGATGATTATATCAGAGGGCTCAGACGGCTCCGATTGGGGGTCGCGTAAGAAATCAAGACCAAAGTGGTATATCTGCCTTGGCTTGGTGAGATATGCAACTCCGAGTATCGAAATTACAACCCCAGCGAACTGAAAGCGTATACTCACACAGAATAGTTCTCAGCTGCGTTACTTGAATCTAAAGGACTGAGTGGGCTGGCTGAATTCGATGTGAAGGGATTACTTCAACAAGCCATGAGATTTTGGAGTACATTCGATAGGATTGGTTAATGGGAAGTCGTCCACGGTGAGTCTCCCGACTTCTGTCGTCGATACGCGATTGCGAATGACGCAGCACCAGCAATACTAGTGGTGCTACCGATAGCCGTGATCAATAATGTAGAGTCCCCTTCCAAGTAATCGAAGATAAATGTCACAAGTAGAAGAGCTTGTGAGAGGCTAGCGACTGCAATCCACCGTGGGTTCATGTTTGGTACACACAGTCTCCAGATAAATATCTCATGACGGGTTGTTGCTCATCAGACCATGGATAAGCGGACTACAGCGTGTACTCTGCGTTGATTGCACGTTTCGATTTTCGACACCTACAGAAACATCATTGAGCACATATTGAGAGTAGACTGCAAACCAGTGAAACTCTCACAAGAGATTCACGGCGGCGTTGAGAACTGGGATGACAACGACAATTCCGGCGATGACAGCCGAACGTCGAACCACAAGGTTTCGAGCGTCGTGGATTGCGTAGGTGAGAAGGTACCCAATCCAGAGGTAGCCGATTCTAACTGGAAACCTTGAACGTACGAGAGAGTGGATTGGGGCAATTGGTCCTCAACTCAGCGTGCTCTGTTCAAATCACCTCTGTCTGAGTCTCGTGACAAGGTCCACAACACCTCATGTCGAGGTGAGTCAGTTCATCCGTGCCGGCCGTATCGAACGATAGAATGCTGTCGAATACGCCGCGAAGAACCCACCAAAGAATCCGCTGAAGACCAGCAAAACAACGGCGAGTCCAACAACTCCAACGATACCAATCGATGGGATATTCACAGGGAAGGGCGTCGCAGCTGAACCCGCACCTGCGCTGGTCATGCTGGCACCTTGATTCTGGAACGTTGGCGAAGTGAGGAGAGAAAACAGACCTCCGATGATACCAAAAACACCACCACCAATAGTGACGAGAATCGTGTAGCCGAAGACGGACAGGAGGTTGTTCCAAACACACGACACACTTCGCTTGAGCCCATCGACAGCACCCAAGTCGTCGATAACGATGGCGTGGCCAAAGAACTGTGTGAAAAACACGGCCGCTAAGTAGACTACCACAATGGCCAAGACGATTACGCCGATGACTGCAATCGTGACGAGACTCGGTTGTGCACCACTACTCAGAATATATGCACCACCGAATGCCGCCGTGAAGACGCCGAGGAGCCCGAATACGAGGTTCAGTGCGAACAGACCGAGGTAGATGACGAGTAAGGACACGTAGTGGGATTTCCCTTCGCGAATGAGCGTCTCGAACGAGGTATGGCCACCAATTGCCTCGTTGGCCATGCCGATGACTCCACCGAAGAAGAAAGGCATGATGAATATCATAATTCCACTAAAACCGAGCGACACTATGCTTCCGAGGAATGGACTCACAGATTGGGCTACAAGCCCAGGAAGTTGAAGGAGGCTGAACGCTGCGGCGATGACAAACAGAATCGGGTTCCGTTTGACTGCACCAATAGCTGTCCCGAATGATTGGAGGGCTGCCATATTCGTGATGCACATCCAATCGGTAAAGAAATACTGGTTGGCAATATTCGGCCGTATCCAGAATTGGTCACATCGAGAGCTGCTCTTTTGGTTTGTCTGGCATCATTTACACCGATACAACTGTAATCTTCGCCGTCACGTGTATTAGAGGTGGCAACATGTGATTACCAACATCACGTCGTTGTTCAACCGGCTATATTCCCAATTTGTCTCTTCGATATCGTTGAAATCCCCAGACGTTGCTAGCTCGCTGAAGTTGTACTGAATCCAGCACGCATCTGCAGCAAAGACTACTTTGTCTCTCGCTCAAAGTCCGTACTCAGGTGAACCATTCGTGTATCTGAATGAGTTGAAGTGGGGTTTCATCTCTTTCATTGCACTTTCGATTGTTATCGTGCCGGTCGGGATTGTCGCAAATTCCGTTTCGTACCGGAGTGGTCAGTGGGTTATCCTGTCGAGTATCGCCTTCTCCATCATCGTTGGATACGTGCTTGTCTACGAACTGAAAGTCTGGTAGACACCCCCGTGGCTCAACGTTTCAAGAGCCATCGAAGCCTATATTGACAGTCGAAAAAGAACTCAGCGCATGCAGGTTCGCTCCAGCCGTGGACCGTTCCAGACGCCAGAGCGACTGGACAGGCGGTTCAGTCTCGTGGCCGGACTCTACGTCGCCTCGCTACTCTCACCAGCGCTGGTACTCAATGTAGTACAAACGATGGACCTGACGAGTTGGCCAGTCGCTGTCGGTTCGCTTGGGGTCGTGGGGGCAGCCCTCACCGCCGTAGTCGCGCGGCGAGTTATCCGACAGGGAGATCTCGTTGGATGGTTCGACTCGACCTGGGTTGCAGTTCTCGTCCCCGTTGTCGGCATCATCCCGATGGGAGTATACCTCTTTGACTCTTTTCTGTTCGTCTCGTTTGCCGTCACGGACCTCCAAGCGGCCAGCACTACCACTCTCGTTAGCTTCATCGGCTTCTTCCTCGGGATAGTTGCCACGTCACTGGGCAGCCACCTCGTTCTCATGGCCCGTTCCCGACTGGCTACCGCGACGGTCGACGATGCCCACGTCGCCATCGAATGGTCGGCAGCGTGGCCACACCGAACTCGAATCAAGTTGATGGCAGGCGTGCTTGCCGTCGTTGGCCTACTTGCTGGCTTGGCTTTCTGGCAACTGGGGTGGAGGGCGGTAACTCCAGTCCTGCCTTTCGGAATGGTACTCGTCATCGGGCTCAGATCATTGGCTTCCAAGCGCACGTATCGCGCGACGTCGGCGGGGCTAGAACAGCGCAGAGAGAGTCGATGGTTCGTCCAACGTCGGCTCATCCCGTGGTCCAGGTTCGATGGCTTCAGCGTGACCGACAACGCAATCGTCCTCCACCGAGCGTTGCCCTACGTCGACGTTCGATGTCGGCGATACGACCTCTTCAACGACGACGAGGCAGTTGTCGCGGCACTCGAAGACAACCTCGACCGACGAGGACCGTAGCCTCTCGTTAGGTGACCCCGAGACGCCCGTCACCACCACCTATTCATGTTTATCAGGGAAAGATGGCTCTGTTGAGATTCTCGAAGAGTCACAGGTTCGCCCAGTAGTTTGGCCGGATGGAAGCCCCTCCGAAGTCGCGGTTGCTCCGGTTCGTTGAGCAGGCGTATCACTTGGCTCGGCGAACTGTTGCTCGCTGGGGGTGCGTACAACATACAGTGGGTGAGTGCAACAAACCGGCTGGGTTCGTTTCAGGGACGAGAGCAGGAAGAACGGGGGACAACCCCTCGACGAAGCCCTAGATTTACCGTTCGACAATTCGGACCGCTGCTCACTGGAACGTGGGTCCCTCCGGTGTACGGAGACGCCTCCACCCCCGCGAAGGATTGAAACGGCCCGGGAGAGAATTGTCGAGACATCATGACGCGTATCGACGAGCTGAGGATTCTCGTCCCGGTCGATGTCTCGGGGACAGAGCCGCCACCCCTCGACGTCCTCGACCATCTCGGCGCCGTCGAGGTGGTTTTACTCGGGTACTTTCCGGTACCGGACCAGGCCGAACCGGCACTGCTCAGGGACCAGTACGGTTCCAAGGCCACCGACCGGCTAGACGCAGTCGCCGACGAGCACGGTGATCCCGCCGAGGTGCTCGTCTTCACGCACGACCGTGAGGCCACCATCGACCGCATCGCGGACGAGTACGACTGCGACGCAGTGCTGACGGCTGGTCGTTCGACGGTCGTCGAGCGTGTCCTCGTTCCTCTTCGCGGGGACGTGAACCTCAACCGAATCCTTGCTGTCGTCGCCGACCTGTTGCTCGCGGGCAACGAGACCGCCACCCTGTTCCACTCGGTCCCAGAAGACACCGATCCAACTCAGGGAGAATTACTCCTCATGGGTGCCGTCGACCGCCTCGTCGAGTACGGAGTCGGACGCGACAGGGTCGACTGGCAGCTCTCGAAGGGTGGTGACCCACAGACCGACATTGTCGAACTCGGAGCAGAGTACGACCTCGTCGTCCTCGGCGAGACCGACCCCTCGCTCCGCGAGCGCATCATCGGGAACGTTCTCTCGGCAATCGTCGACGCGCTCGACGTCCCAGCGCTCATCGTGAGGGATGTCGAGTGAACGTAGACGCCACGGGATGGGGGTGGGAGAGATGAGCGTCGAGGGGAACGAACTCGAACGTACGCTCGGATTCGTCGAAGCGATGACGCTCGGTGGGGGAACGATGATCGGTGCGGGAATATTCATCCTCCCAGGCATCGCCGCTGAAACCGCTGGCCCCGCAAGTTCGATATCTTACGCTATCGCTGGCTTCGTCGCGCTACTCGCGGCACTCTCGCTTTCCGAGCTGGCGACCGGGATGCCCATCGCTGGCGGGAGCTATCACTACGTCAATCGCGCACTCGGCGGACTCTTCGGGGCCATCGTCGGCTGGGGTATGTGGACAGGGCTGATGTTCGCGAGCGCGTTCTACATGATTGGCTTCGGGCAGTATCTCGTCGAACCGATTCCGTTCCTCGACGGACGGGTCTTCATCGTCGGCCTCGGGCTCGTCGGTCTTGTCCTCCTCCTTGGGGTCAATTATTACGGCACCGAGGAGTCTAGCGCCTTCCAGAACGTCACCATTGGGGTCGAGACTGCCATCATCCTCGTGTTCGTCGCAGTCGGCGTGTTCTTCATCGACCCTGGGAACCTCGAACCGTTCGCCCCCTTCGGACCCGGTGGTGTCGTCGCCACGACTGGCATCGTCTTCATCTCTTTTCTCGGCTTCGAGATCATCGCCACCGTCGCGGGTGAAATTAAGAATCCCGGTCGAATCATCCCGCTGTCGATGATTCTCTCGGTGGTGCTGGTGACCATCCTTTACGTCCTCGTCATGCTCGTCAGCACTGGAGTAATCCCCTTCGAGTCGCTCGGTGACTCACCCATCCCGGTTTCGGACGTGGCCGTCACCTACCTGGGTCCGGCGGGGGTAGTCGCAATCGTCTTCGCCGCCATCATCGCGGCGATATCGAGTTCGAACTCCTCGATACTTGCAGCCTCGCGGGTCATCTACGCGATGGGCAGAGACGGAGTCGTGACCGACTGGTTCAACGTGAGCCACCCTCAGTTCTACACGCCTCATCGAGCCATCGCGGCCACTGGCGGCGTGACGGCGCTGTTGATTCTCGTCGGCCTCGAAGTGGAGACTATCATCGCGCTGCTTGCAGAGGCAGCGAGCTTCAGTTTCCTCGTCGCCTACTCGCTCGTCCACATCTCACTCGTCGTCTTCCGACGGGCCGATCCGGACGGCTACGACCCCTCGTTCACGCTTCCACGGCCTCTCTACCCGGCCGTCCCGATACTAGGGGTGGTGCTGTCGCTCGTCGTCGTCTCGCAGATGGCGACTGTCGTCGTCGTCATCGGGTCGGGAATCGTCGCCTTCGGGGTCGTCTGGTATGCGACCTACACACGGGGGCGTGTTGTGAGCGAAGGACTCCTCAGCGAAGCGATTCGGGGGAAACCAGCCGAGCCGTTTCGCGTGGTCGTTCCGGTGGCGAACCCGGCGACACAGCGAGGCCTCCTCCGTCTGGCGGCGGCCAGCGCGCACGCCAACGAGGACCGGGGGACACCCGAACTTGTCGCGGTCAATGTTACACCGGTCGCACATCCTTCACCGTTTCAGAACGTCGAGGCCGACCGCTTCGAGCATCAGCGCGAACTTCTGAAGAGCGCCCACGACATCGCAGCCGAGATGAACGTCACTCTCCGAACCAGAACGGTTGTCGCTCCCGACGTCGGAGAGGCGATACTCGACGTGCTCGAGGAGGAGGTAGCCGACGAGGCCATCCTCGGCTGGGACGGGACGCTCGGACGGGACGGCCATGTCTTCGGTGCGACGGTCGACCCGGTGGTTCGGAACGCTAGCTGTGATGTCTCACTCGTCAACCTCAAAAACGAGACCATTGGGACGCCGGTTGCACTCATCGCTCCTGGCCACAATGCGCCCGTCATTGCACATCAGGCAGTCGAATTCGCAACCGTCGACGGGACCGTCCCGACCCTGCTGAACGTTCAGCCGCCCCGAGGGAAGAGCGGCTCGGACGCCGAGGAACGGGGGCGATCGGTCGTCGTCGACGCCGCCGAGGCGGCGGGACTCGACCCCGGCGAGTACGAGGTCCAGGTCGTCGTCAACGACGATATCGGTCGGGCGATCGTCGAAGCGACCAGTCAGTACGACACTGTCTGCGTCGGTCTCTCGGGGCGGACCGAGGGGTCCCGAATACCCTTCGGAACAGTCACCGAACGTGTCGTGCATGACGTCCCGAGTAACGTTGCCCTGATACGCGGCTCGTGATCCCCCACGACGCTCCTCTCCCCGCTCTCACCGGTCGATACAACGTCGACACAGGTTGCAGTCGGACGGACTGAGGTCGACATCGACCACCGTTAGTATTGGTTATTTTATGCAATAAGAGGTAACACAGAGTTATTTAATAAGATGGAGTTAAAGGGGGCAGTGTCGGACTGAATCTGCAACGGATTATCTCCCGGAATATCGCGAGAGACACGAGCGAGGAGGTACTGTCTTCGATAATTGAAATTGAAGTACCGTTCAGACCACAGTTTGTCTCGTGCAGATAACTCAACTTCCGCAAGCGCCACGGTCCAATGACTAATTCCGAGTCTACAGTTGAGCGTCAAAATTATATTATTATATTGATAAGTTTTCACTGATAGCCATTTTATCTTGCGTTATTTTCCCACTACAAGGAATGCATCAACAATGTTCCCGGCGATACCCGAATATGAAGTACGAACGAAACTGTGGCAATGCGATGGTTCCGTGGAGGACGCTACAACTCGACAAGTCTCCGAGTGCTCACCGTCGTCGCCAGTCGTTGAGGGTCGTCTCACTCCTCCATCGACCGCTTCGTACAGAGCCAAAAGCCACCGCCAAATCCGACCACTGTGACCGCCACGAGGCCAACGTCGACGAGTGCAATCGCGTACGCGGCAGTTCCCGGTTCGAGGTACAACAGCGAGAACCCGAGGAGGAGTCCCATCACGATACCGATGGCGACGAACAGCGGGAACCGGTCACGCTGTTCGCAGATAACGTCGGCAATGGTCTCTAAGCGTGCCATACAGTGTCGTATCCAGCACTGATTATCAAGGTCCCGATTCGACCGGTTTCGGTCAGATTCCGGCAGAGATGGAAGTCTAGTTTCGCACCGGTGACCAGAGGAGAGAGTGGAAACCGCAACCGACGGTTCACGTCAGCGATCTTAATCCGTCAGAGGGTCACTATCCCAGTAGGCATGGTCCGGGTCGTCCCTGAAGCAGGCGACGCGATGCCCGGCACTCTCGCCGGACTGCCGTAGTTGTGGAGTCACCTCACGGCACGCTTCACGTGCTTCGGGACAGCGAGTGTGGAAACGACATCCACTCGGTGGGTTCACTGGGTCTGGGATGTCTATCTTCCGCATCGGTGGCTCACCAGCCTCACCCGAATGACGGGACAGGTTAGGTGTCGCCCAGCGGAGGACGTTGGTGTAGGGGTGACTGGGGTCGTCGATGAGTTGGTCTGCTGGACCGACTTCGACCAGATTCCCGAGATACATCACACCGATGCGACCATCTCCGTGTTCTGCGAAGTACCGTGCGTTCGAGAGGTCGTGAGAGACGAAGACGAACGAGGTGTCGAAATCCGCCTGCAAATCGAGCATCAGGTCCATCATTTCGACCCGTAACGAGACGTCGAGTGCGCTTATCGCCTCGTCTGCGAGGATGACGTCGGGATTCATCAAGAGGGCACGAGAAAGCGCCACGCGCTGTTTCTCTCCTCCACTGAGTTGGTGTGGGTATCGGTCGGCGAAGTCCGCTGCAGGGTTCATCCCGACTCGTTCGAGAAGCGCGTGAATCCGCTCGCGCCGCTCGCTGGCACCGACCTCTGGGTGAGTGAGCTTGATCGGTTCTGCGAGGATGTTCAGAATCCGGCGGTTTGGATTGAGCGAGCTTCCGGGGTCTTGGTGGATAATCTGGAGTGACGACCGAATCTCGTCGAACGACATCTCTCCGTTGCCGTCTTTGGCGGCCCAGATGTCCTGGCCTTTGTACGTCACCGTCCCACCCGTCGGCCGCTGGAGTCCGATGGTCGTCTTCCCGAGTGTGGTCTTCCCACACCCACTCTCTCCAACGAGTGCGAGGACATCGTTCTCCTCGATGTCGAGTGAGACGCCATCGACTGCTTTGACCACGTCCGGGTCCTCGAAGAGTTCGAACAATCCCTGCTCTTTTTCGAAGTGGACTTCGACGTTCTCGAGTGAGATGAGTGGTTCGTCGTGCTGGTCGGAACCAGTCGACGATTCGTCGACACGGCTCACGAATCATCACCTCCTGAGACCGTTGCGGACTCCTCGGAACGCTCGAAGTGCAGCGTAATCTCGTCTCGTGCGTCTTCGGGGTGGTGACAGGCCACGGCGTGGCCGGAGTCGAGTTGCGTGAACGCTGGGTCTTCGACCCGGCACTCTTCAGTGGCAAGTGGACAACGTGGTGCGAACGAGCACCCCTGTGGAACGTTGATCGGTGCTGGACTCTGTCCTTCGATTGGTCGCATCTCGTCGAGTGGTGCTTCGATGTCGGGCGTCGCGTTGAGTAACGCGCGCGTATAGGGGTGACCACTATTCCCGATGAGTTGCTCACGATTGCCGACCTCGATGAGTTGGAAGGCGTACATGACGGCCATCCGGTCGGCGAGTTCGGCGACCAGTGGCAGGTCGTGGGTGATGAACACCATCGTCAGATCGTACTTCTCCTGTAAGTCCTCGAGGAGCGTCAGAATGGAACGCTGCATCAGGAGGTCGAGGGCGGCAGTCGGTTCGTCCATCACCAGTACCTCGGGTTCGAGGATGAGCGACAGCGCGATGAGTGCTCGCTGTTGCATCCCCCCGGAGAGTTCGTGTGGGTACGAGTCCAACACACGCTCTGGGTCGAGGTACAGGTCAGAGAGGAGTTCCCGGGCGAACTCCATCCCCGACGTAACGTCAGCGTCGTGGGCCTTCAGCGTCTCTTTGAAGTGCCCACCAATCTTCATCGTCGGGTTGAACGAACTCATCGCGCCCTGGAAGACCATCGCAACCTCTTCCCACCGAAACTCCCGGAGTTCGTCGTCGGAGAGTTCTAGTACGTCGACTGTGGTCCCATCGTCGCGATGGTAGAGTATCTCACCGGACAGTCGTCCGGGGTCGGGGATAGCGTCGAGCATCGAGTCGGCGAACATCGACTTGCCGCTCCCACTCTCTCCCACGATACCGAGAATCTCCCCACGTTCGATAGACGTGCTCACGTGGTCCAACACGAACGTCTCGCCGCCGTCGTACGTGACGGCCGCGTTGGTGATTTCGATGATTGGGTCGTCTGTCGTCATGGATGTCGTGGTGTTGGCAGTGCCGTGCTGTTTGGCTGTCATCTACAGTACCTCCGTCATGCCGGTGTCTTTCTCGTCGCCCGAAGCCGTCGATTCAGACTCTCCCGTCAGACGAGTGCGAACGCGCGGGTTGAACACCCGGTCCATACCCTGTCCGAGGAGGATGAGCCCAATCGAGAGACCGATAATCGCGGCCATCGGGACGAGAAGCCAGTGTGCAGCACTCCAAGAGAACAGGGCACCACCACTGTACGCGAAGTTCAGGGTGACACCCCAGTTCTGGTCGGAGTACGGCAGCACACCGAGGAAGAACAGGCCGATAGATGCGAACACGACGTACCGTGCGGCGAACACGAAGTTGACCGTCACGTACGGCATGATGTTCGGAATCACGTCCTTCAGGATGATTCGCGGCGTGCTCACGCCCATCGTCCGTGAGGCTTCGACGTAGTTATTCTCTCGAATCGTCAGTACCTGTGAATGGATGGACCGGCCGAGGCCAGCCCAGTAATTGATGTTGATGATGATGCCGAGCAGGATAGGGTTCTTGGGGTTGAACGTAATCGCGAGAATCATCACCAGTGGCAGACCGGGGATGGCCATGACGAAGTCCGATATCGACATCAACACGCGTCCGACAGAACCGCCCTTGTAGCCAGCGACGGTTCCGACGAGGACAGCGATACCGGTCGCCCAGAGTCCACCCGAGGTGACCATCAACAGGATGTCAGGGGTCGAGTGGATGATGAGTGCGGCGAGGTCTGTCCCCGATGCGGTCGTCCCGAGTGGGTACTTCATGTTCTCGAACAGCATCAGGTACCGGGGAGCCTGACTCGTCGAGGGTTCTCGCCAGAGACCGAAGATGGCCACGAGAGACAACAGTAGGTAGAAGCCGATGATGAGCAGTCCGAGTCGGGTTCTGCTGTCCGACCACGCGACTATCATCGGTTTCAAGACGTTTTCTTCGTAGAACTCCCGAAGTCGCTCCTCACGAGTCACCGTCACCGACGACGAAGCCGAACCGCGCCAGTCGACGCCAGCACCGTCCGTAGCCAGCGTGCTGGACTCGTGTCCCTCAGTACGCTTCATCAGAACCTCCGGCACTGATTCGTGGGTCTATCTTGCTGTAAGTCAGGTCGGCGATGTAGACACCGACGATGAGTGCGACGGTGATGACGAGGAACGTCGCCATCATGAGCGGGTAGTCGTTCGCCTTCAGTGCGGCGAACATGTAGTATCCGAGTCCGGTGTACGAGAATATCTGCTCCAGAATGACGGTCCCCGACAGGCGGAATCCGAGGAGCAGTAAGAATCCTGTGTACATCGGAAGGATGGCGTTCCTCGCGACGTACCGGGTTGCGATTCGGCGGTCGGCGAGTCCTCGGAGTCTTGCGACACGGACGTAGTCGTTACCGAGTACCTGGATACTGTTCCCACGCATGGCTAACGCCTGCCCACCAATCCCGCCAAGCGTGTACGAGAAGATGGGCAAGATGCTGTGTTCGAGTGCACTGAGCAAGAACGGGACGCTCAGTTCCTTCTCGACGCTGGCCCCGACTGTTCCCGCCGTCGGCAACCATCCCCACTGGTACGAGAAGATGTACAGTGAGATGACGGCGACGACGTAGAAGGGGACCGACATCAGGGCAATCGAGAGACCACTGAACGCCTTGTCGAACCGAGAGCCTTCCCAGTAGGCCTGTAACGACCCGAGGAAGATACCGACGGCGAACATGAGAATCGTCGACACGAGGACGACGAACACCGTCCACGGCACCGCTTCGGCGATGACTCGTGCCACCGGTTCGCCCAGCGAGATGGACTCACCGAAATTCCCCTGAGCCACCGAACCCATGTAATCCAGATATTGCTGCCAGAGCGGTTCGTTGGGGTTGATGTTCTGGAGATTCGCAATCCGAGCGTCGACTTCCGATGCCGGAACACCCTGTCGGAGCAGTTGCGCGCGCAATTGCGTGAAGGGTCCGCCTGGAAGGAGGCGAATCAGTCCGAACGTGAGCGTCGCCACCGCGAAGATAGTAGCGAACACCCTGCCCGTCCGACGGACGTAGTAGTTACTCATCGTGACGTGACTCCCATCCGGTCATTTCTCGGCCATGAGCTGGCCCTGGCGTGGGAGCCACTCGCTTGGCCACTTGACTGCTCGTTCGTCGCTTCCTTCCTCCGGGATGTCCCACTCGTCGTCAGTGAGCCACGACTGGTCGAGTTTCGAAACCAGTCCCAACACTGGAAGGTTCTGATTGTGGTGCCACGCGACACGCTTGATGATTTCCTCCGTCGTAGCTCGGTCCTGCGTGGTCGAAACTTCCTGAATCTCCGACAGTGGGTCGATAGACATCTCGCCGCCGTCCATTCCGGGGACCGTCTGTTCACCCTCCGGGAAGTTGTGCCCGCCGTCGATGTCCGGGATGTTGAGCTGCCAACGGAGCGGGAAGTACGGGAACGCCGACCGCGCCCCTCCGGGCATCCAGTAGAACGCACCTATCTTGAAGTTGGATTCGACGTAGCCGCCGAAGTAATCGCCCGTCGGTTTCTGGCTGATTTCGAAGTCGAAGCCGAACGAGTTCAGCTGGTCGACGACAGTGTTCGTCGCCGTGGTCCAGTCCGTCCAGCCAGCGGGTGTGTAGTACGTTCCACCGAGCGTTCGGCCACTGCTGTGTTTCCACGTACCGCCTTCTTTCGAGTAGCCAGCCTCACGAAGGAGCGCAGCGGCTTTGTCCGTCTGGGACTCTGCCATGCCGTAACTCTCGAAGGAGTCGTACGCGTCACCGAGCCACGTTTCCTGGTCGTTCGGAGCGACGCCAGTGACCTTCGGAGCGGGAGCTTTCGTTCGCGGCCCTGCGTTCTCGGCGACCTGCTGGCGGTTAATGACGTGGGCGACGGCCTGTCGGACGTTTCGCTTCCCGAAGTCGGGGTCGTCGTGGTTGAACAGGACGCCGTACCCCCACTTCGCGGATATAGCGACTTCTTCGACGGAGTCGGGGAAGTTGGCGACAATCTTCGGCGGCGCGAAGAGGCTCGTGACGAAGTCGAGTTCGCGGCCCATCAGGCCCTGTTGGAGTGCCGTATTGTCTCCCCGCGAGAGAAGCGAGATACCCGCGAAGTTGATGTTATCAGCGCCGTAGTACTCGGGGTTCCTCGTGAGTTCCCACGACTGCTTCGACTTCGACTCGACCGAGAAGGGGCCACTCGCCACCACGTCTCCTTCGTATTTGAACTGCTGGAGTTCTTCGGCTCCCTTGTCGAGGAACTGTTCGAAGGTCGGGTGGTAGGCGAACAGTCGGAGTGAACCGTTGGCGAGAGTGTGTTTGATGACTTCCGGGTTGGATGGTCGCTTCAGGTTGAGAACGACAGTCTTGTCGTCTTCGCCCTGTTCGACGCTCTCGGTGAAGTCCCAGAGCGACGCTTTCATCTTCTTCATCAGGCGGAACTGGGTCAGGACGTCACGTGCGGTCACGTCCTCGCCAGTGTCCCACGTCAGGTCGTCGCGGAGCGTGAGCGTCACCGTCTGTCCCTCGATAGACCACGCTTCGAGGGCGGCCATCTCGAACTCACCGGTCGCAAAGTTGTAGGCTGCGAAGCGTTCGAAGACGAAGTTCCCTGCTCGTGGGTCGTAGTTCTGTGTCGCTTCCGGGTTCAGGTGCAGGTTCGTCGGGACGCCGTTGTTCGTGGCACCGACCATCTTCTTGTCGAGGACAGTCGTCCCACTCGATTCGGAGTCGTCACCGCCTGAGCCGCCCCCGTTGGACTCGGTCGTGTCCCCGCCCGACCCATCGTCGTCGGTCGTTCCCCCTTCGTTGGAAGCACCACTACAACCCGCGAGGGCTGCGATTCCAGTTGCTCCGGTTAGTTCGACGAAATTCCGTCGGCTAATCAAGTCGCTAAAGCGGTCAGTGCTGTCTGACATGGCGTACTGCTAGCAAACCTTACCCATTGTTAATAAACATTTGGTTAGAAGTCACATTTAGTTTCAGTAACACCTCTCGCTGATTCGTCGACAGAGCGGGGGAGACCCGTCCGAGCCTCGCAAGAATTATGTAGTGTCACTCGTTACCACGGTCAGTGGCCCCAAACAGAGCACGGGGGCTCTCCCGCCGCGATTTCGTCACAGCAGCCGTGGCGATTGGCGGGACGAGTGCCCTCACAGCGTGTATGGAGCGAGAGCAATCGACGAGCGGCGACCCGGCAACGTCCGTCGAATCCGAATCGACATCGACGGCCGAATTTCCTCGGGGGGACCCCGACGCAATCCCCTCAGGGCAACATCGCTGGGGTGAGTACCTCGTTCGTGACGCACACGGGAACACGGTTCCGCCCCAACAACTCGTCACGATTGGACTCGGGTACGAAGGGTCGGTTCCCCCCACGGATGAAGAACGAGAACAGGTAGAATCCGCCCTCCGAACGCTCGAAGAAGCCTTTCAGTGGGGGACCGGTGGCAACGCGGGGGCGGCGTTCAACCGTGGCCTCCTCTTCATGCTCGGATACGCCCCACGGTACTTCGATGCGGTTGGGCAGACCCCAGACCAACTTTCGACACCCGAAGACGTCCTCGACGCTGTCGGAGAAGACCCTGCAAAAGCAGACCCGTACGATGCTGTACTGCTCATGACGAGCGACATCGGGTCCATCGTCCTCGCCGCCGAAGAAGCGCTCTTCGGTGAACTCGACGAGGTGAACGGAGTCTCTGTCGACGCAACGTTCGAGGGAGTGTTCTCGAAAGAAGGCCGACACACGGGGTACGTTGGAAAGGGCCTTCCCGCCGACAAGCTAGACGAAGAGCGCATTCCAGAGGACGCCCCACTCTCGATGGGATTCAAGTCCGGGTTCCGCGGCAACCTCCCCGCAGAGGATGCAGTCACACTCTCGTCGGGACCGTTCGCCGGTGGGACGACGATTGCGTCCTCGACACTCCTCATCGACCTCGACCGATGGTACGACCAGCAATCAGACGAGCGTGTCGCAGAGATGTTCTGCCCCGCTCATACGACCGACGACGTGGGACCGACGGGCGATAAACTCGGCAGCGACAGCGGCATCACGGAGGAGGATGTCGGTCGCATCGAAGAAGACGCCAACTCCCGTGGGCGCGTCGGGCACACCCAAAAGGTCGCTCGGGCCAGAGACGACCAGTTCGAACCCCGCATCCTCCGCAGAGCGGAGGGTGTCGCAACGAACCAACACGACAGAGCAGGATTCGAGTTTAACTCCGTCCAACGAACCATGGACGACTTCGTCGAGACGCGACGGGCGATGAATCCCGAGGAGTACGACTTCGACGTCCCAGCAGAAAACCACGGCATCGTCGACTACCTCGAGACGCTCCGTCGAGGAAGTTACCTGGCACCGCCGCGGGAACTGCGGGCGCTTCCGGTGGTCTAGATGGTCGCACGCCGTGTTCTCACGTTTGCACTGGCCCTCGCAGTGGTCCTCGCGGGACTCTCACTTGGACCGACGTTCCTCGACCAAGACGCCGACACCCCCGAACCTGCCCGACTCGCGTTCTCGGACGTCACCGAGCAATCGGGCCTCGACTACGAAGCAGATGGGAGCGGCGTCGGAAGCGGAAACTCCGGCGTCTACGTGGCGGACGTGAACAGAGATTCGTGGCCGGACCTCCTGACTACCGGTGGCGAAACTCCAGCACTGTTCGTGAACGACGGAGGCCACTTCTCGCGGACTGGCGCCCTGACGTCGGTCGACCACCACATCAAGAGCGCCGTGTTCGTCGACGTCGAACGCGACGGATGGACGGATTTGCTCTTGTTCACCACCAAGGGGACCGTGATATCGTTCCGAAACGACGCTGGAACGTTCGTCAAAACCGAATACGGCCTCGGCAACCTCACGTATCCCCTCGGCGCGACTGCAGCAGATTACGACCAAGACGGCGACACCGACCTGTTCGTCTACCAGTCTGGGTCGTGGCACGACCGGAAACCGGCAGGGTACTTCAGTCTCGACGAAGGCATCGGCGACGACAACGGGAACGAGAACTATCTGTACGAGAACGTCGACGGAACGTTCCAACGAGTCGAATCCGCGGGAATCACCGGCCGTCATTGGAGCCTCGCCGCCAGTTTCGCCGACGTGACTGGTGATGGCTACCCAGACATTCACGTCGCGAACGACTACAACAACGACACACTCTACGTCAACACCGGTGACGGGCAGTTCGAGCGCCACACCCTCGGCGGGTCGACGGCACGGAACGGGATGTCTTCCGAAGTGGCAGACATCACCGAGGACGGACGACCCGACGTCTTCGTCTCGAACATCTGGTTCCCCAACCTCGAGGGGAACATGTCCAAAGAACGGTACGAACGGCTCAAGCGCCTCCTCGACTTCGTCGTCCACTCCGGACGAACCAAAGGCAACACACTGCTGGTCAATCAGGGCGAGGGTACGTTCGTCGACGATGCAGACGAACTCGGCGTCCGACACGGTGGATGGGGCTGGGCAGCGAGCGCGACAGACTTCGACAACGACGGCGACCGGGACATCGTACACACGACGCAAATCGTGGTCAGAGTCAACCGAACCAACCCCGTCTACACGTATCCGATGGTCTTTCAGCGGCACGACGATGGGTTCGCACACGTGAACGCGAGCACACACGGGATGGCAGAGACCGATGGTCGCGGTATGGCGACGCTCGACTTCGACCACGACGGTCAGCAAGAAGTCGTCGTCGCGACGTACGACGACCGGTTCGTGGTCTACGACAATCAGGCAACGACAGACGCCGGGGCGATACAGTTCCGAGTCACCGACGAGAACGGCGCAACGGCGCTCGGTGCGGTCGTGACCGTCCGTACAGAAGAACGCGAGCACGTAGTCCAGCAAACGGCGAACGTCGACTATCTCTCGCAAGATAGCCGTACCGAGCACGTCGGGGTTGGAGAACACGAGACGGTCACGCTCGATGTCGAGTGGCCCGACGGGACGACTCGAACCTTCGAAGACGTCGAGAGTACCCAGCGACTTCGCATCCAGAAGTCGGGCCTCGTCGTCACCTCGTCGCAAAACGCGACTGTCTGAGAGACAGTATCCAGGCGTTGGCAAATATATAAGTAGCAGTGGATTTCTCTTCGCTGTATGCAGTCAGAAAGCAATCAGCCCCCCTACAGAGACGAGACGCTCCCGACGGAGAAGCGCGTCGAGGACCTCGTCGACCGAATGACGGTCGAAGAGAAAGTCGGGCAACTCGTCGGCACGTGGGCGGGACAGCTTAGTGAGTACAAATCGGTCGAAGACGTCGAAGACGAAGTCGTGGAATATGGGGTCGGTGCTGTTGCGTCGTTCGGGTGGGCCGGAGCGGTCGACTCTCGGATAGACGACGTGGTCGAGACGGTCAATCGCCTTCAAGAAGTCGCGTTGTCGAAGACGCGACTCGGAATTCCGCTGTTGTTCAACGTGGATGCAGTCCACGGGCATGCATACGTCGCCGAAGGGACGGCATTCCCGAACGGACTCGGGATGGCAGCGACGTGGGACGAAGACGGCATCGAAAAAGCAGCAGCGGTTACTGCAACCGAAGTCAGAAAGTCGGGGGCACAGCAGAACTATTCACCCACCTGTGACGTTGCCCGAGAGCCACGATGGGGTCGCACGTTCGAGACGTTCGGCGAGAGCCCATTTTTGTGCGGACGGCTGGCAGGTGCGATGGTACGCGGATACCAAGGCGACGGCCTCGACGACCCTACCTCCGTGGCGGCAACGGCGAAGCACTTCCCGGCCTATGGTGAACCCGCGCGCGGAGAAGACACCGCCCCTGTCGAAGTCTCCTCGTACCTCCTTCGAAACATCTTCTTACCATCGTTCCTCGACGCTATCGACGAAGGTGTCGCGTCTGTCATGCCCTGCTACAACGCAATCGACGGGCGACCCGCACACGGGTCGCGCGAATACCTCACAGACCTTCTCCGAGGGAAACTCGGATTCGATGGAACCGTCGTCTCCGATTGGAACGGGGTTCGGATGCTTCACGAGGACCACTTAGTCGCGAGCGACCACCGTGACTCAGTTCGAATGACACGTGACGCAGGACTCGACGTCGCATCGGTCGACGCTATCGCTCACGCGGACCACCTCGTGTCGCTCGTCGAAGCGGGTGAGATTGCAGAAGACGTTCTCGACGAGAGTGTCAGTCGCGTGCTCGACCTCAAATTCCGACTCGGACTCTTCGAAGATGCGTTCGTCGATGCGAACGAAGCGCGAGACGTTGTCGGTGCCGATGCTCATCGTGACGAGGCGTTAGAGACAGCACGGAAGTCGATGACACTCCTTCAGAACGACGACACGCTCCCACTGGACCCGGAGGCCGACATCCTCGTCGCAGGGCCGAACGCAGACAACCCCATTCACCAACTCGGTGGGTGGAGTGTCCCCGACGAAGCGGGTACCGACATCATCTCAATCAAAGATGGAATCGAATCCGTGTGTGACGGGACAGTAACCTACGAACAGGGAACGATGATAAACGACCCAGTCGACATCGACGCCGCAGTAGAGGCAGCGAAAGATGCGGACGTCGCGGTGGTCGCAGTCGGAGAAAACTGGTACATCCACGAATTCGGGCCGACGGAACTGAGCGGCACCGCCCCCGACGAGTTCCCGAACCGAACCACGCTCGAACTCCCCGATGCACAGCGTGACCTCGTGAAAGCGTTGCACGAGACGGAGACTCCTGTCGTTGGTGTCCTCGTCACTGGCCGACCCCTGGCCGTGGAGTGGATGGCAGAGAATCTCCCGTCGCTGTTACTTGCGTACTACCCAGGGACGATGGGTGGTCAGGCCGTCGCGGAGACACTCTTCGGCGCGTGCGACCCCGGCGGACGATTACCGATTTCGTTCCCTCTCTCCGCGGGTCACCTTCCAACCCGGTTCAACCACTTCCCTCACCCGACACCAATCGGTCCGGACGAACACCTCCCTTCGTACGACCCACTCTTCGAATTTGGTCACGGGCTGAGTTACACTGATTTCGAGTTCGGTTCGATGACCGTGACGGACGAGCGGATTTCACCCCACGGCACCACGACAGTCGAAGTTCCTGTGGAGAACGTCGGAGACCGACACGGGTCGACCGTCGTACAGGTGTACGTCACCGACCAGGCTGGAACGCGCATAACACCGGTCCGGGAACTCTGCGGATTCGAGCGTGTCTCACTCGACCCTGGCGACACAGAGACGGTGTCGGTCCCCATCGATGCGGCATCGATTGGGCGTCTCGACGAAACTGGGAGGGTGCTGGCTATCCCGGGTGAATACACCCTCCGTGTCGGTGACCAAAGCGTCACGGTTACCGTCGAACCGGAATCCAACTGACCGGTCTCACCGCGGGCAGAGGAAACTGTTTCGAGCAGTTTTTTGGCGGCTACATTCTCACCGACGGCCCCTCGGCGAGAGAGAGAGGCACCAGTACGTTGTCTCCCACCGTACAGTGGAATAAGAAAATGTACGAAGACCGCACCGCAGGGGCCGTCGAACTCGTTGGCAGACGACGTGTTCTAGGTCGTCCATCGTCAGCGTGCATCACCCTCGCGTACAGTTCGTTCAGGTGACTCCGTTTTTCTTGAACACCCGTTGGAGCGTCCCTCAGGCCGCAATTCAGTATTCGATGGGAACACACATAGACACCAGTTCACACACAACATAGATAAAATTCACATCATATCTAATTTCATATAGTATTAGGCAAACAGTCAAATTCGAGTCACGTTAGCAAGTGGCCTTATTTCCTTAATTCGTCTTTTTCAGCGCGTTTACCCCGTTAACTGGTAAAAGTGGTGATGTATCTTCCAGATATACTACATAGACCAATTTTCTGTATAGGGAGATAAAAAATAAGTACTCCGACATTGTAATCACCTGCGAGGGGGCTTCTGACGGCGTATTTGTTCCTGTAGGCCGAGTTCATTCGCTATCTGGAGGGCAGACGAAGACGTGTCGTCGACCTAAGTCCCACAATGTCGACAGAATTCAGGATGATGGCCGACATCCCCATTACAGACGTACAGTAGTAATACACATCGGTACCTTCGTTCGCACCGTTCCCTCGAGACAAAACTGGGAAGCGATTCGAGACGTAGAATAGAATCGCTATCCATTACAGTCGTACTATCGTCACTCATTCCAGCCCTGATCGAGTCGTGATTCAGTGGAAGGGTGTCTCTCACGGCTTCGAGTTAATACATTTAAATTCAAATAGGTTTCAGTTAGTACCAGTTATAAAAACTTTTTTCAGAGGATTCTGAACCCATACTAGATTTTGATTATCTACATAAATATTAGATATGTCTCATCACTCACAGCCATATACAAAATATTCTCCACATACATGCAGAATTGAGCAGGTATTTCCACATAGCAAGTATTAGATTTAGTAGCCAATCGTCATACATATCATTTACACAGACATCTTATAATCTATACTCTACGTGGGCCGTGCTGCTCCAGACAGGCTTCGAGTTGTCGAGACTCTGCTCGCAACGTTTCGAGCTCGGCTTCGACTGCACCCCGTTCGAGTTTCGCTCGTTGCTCGTCAGTGAGTTGTTCACGAGCGACGGCAGTCGCTCTGAGGCGAGCGAACTCCCCCTCGCTATTCGAAGCGAGCCTGTACACAGAACGGGCACGTGCCACCGTCGCTTCGTCTGCGAAGCGACCGACGACTGCAACTAGTTCTCTCGTTCGCCACCTGAGTTCCTGGGCTGGCGCGGGCGGCCACGAAATGGTGAGCGAATCTGCCGCATCTGATAGCTGCGAGAGAAACGTCTGGGTCGTCCCTACCGCCGCCGAAAACGTCTCGGGGTCGGCGACGTAGTGGTCGAGTTTCGACCGTGAGAATTTCGCCAACTCGGTGAGTCTGGAGACCGGTTCAGACCCGATATCCGCTGTATCGAGGTAGGTCCGTAATCGTTGAGGCGGTGTTGGCAACTCGACGAGCGGGTAGGACTCTGCGGTTGCTAACAGGTCCAACACCTCACGAGCAGGCGTCTCACCCACGAACTGGTCGAACGCCATCGTTACAGCCTCGTTGTAGGCCTCGATAGGTTCTGAGAGCTCATCGGTCGAGCGGTCCAGGTCTGCCTCGCCAAGTGCGAGTAGTTCTTCGAGTTCGTCGATTCGTTCGCCGACTTCGCGGTGTCGCTGCTCGACAGCGTAGCGTGCCGTTTTGTACTCCTCACGTGCAGTCTTCCAAGACTGGAGGAGTTGGGCATCTTTGCGTACCGGTTCGAGTGCCTCGCGAGCCCGTCCGAAATCACTCGTCGACAGTGTGGACGTGATGCCGGTAGTGAGGATATCGTTGGCATCGATGAACGATTCGCTGTGGGAGACGTCGGGAGGAATTTCGTCGAGCGTATCAGAGAGTGCCTCCCTGAATTGGACGTACCCTTTGAGGTCATCTCGGTCCGTCGCACGAGACTCGTACTGGTCGAGAATCCGCTCGACGTTGTCGAGCGCTTCGGCGGCGGTTTGGAGTTCAGATTCGCCACGTTCTTCCACCGCAGTGCGTGTTTCATCGAGCTCTCGTGCCGCATCTCGCAACTCCTTCACCTCGTCGGGCGTCTCAGTCATCGTACCCACCTACACAAGTGAATGAATCGGTTGAGACGAGTATCATTGCCGTAGTATGAGGACTTGAAGCACAAAAATGCGGCTCGAGAGTTCTACTCAGAGGATGGCCTCGAGTTGCCGAAAGTATCGAACTCAACGTCTGTCTTTTCGTACTCTATCAGTGAGACACCACCCACCGGTTTGGGAACGGTCCTCGCTTGGACCATGCGACGGCTTTTTGCGAGCATCACACACGAGCGTGTGGTCGATTCTGACACTGTATCGCCACCTACCTCACTGTTGCTCGAATCCGGCATATGGTGTGCGGTGAGTGTTCCGAATCAAATCTTCGTCCAGTACCTGAAGTCCGAGTTCGTCCAGTTCCTCACCGATTCTGCTGAGGTCGTCACCATCCTCGCCGATAGCACGAACCAACACGTTCGATTCACCCGTCATCACTTCTTGTACCTCGACAACACCCGATACTTCCGCGGCGGCAACGGCTAGTTCCTCACGTTCTGGAATTGGCGCCGTGCAGACGATAAGCGTGAACAGTTGGTATCCCGCCGACTCGTAGTCCACGTCGGCGTGGTATCCCCGGAGAACGCCGTCTCCTTCGAGTCGTTGGATGCGGTTCCGAACCGTACTCGCTGACACGTCGAGAGAATCCGCGATATCCGTCGAAGAGGTATGCCTCGCTTCGCCTTGGAGCATGTACAATATCTCTCGGTCCAAATCGTCGAGTCCACTCATCGTGATTCACTTCGAGAGCAGGTGCGCAAAAGGGTTAACCTTGCCCACAATCTTGTCAGGTACCATCATATTTGGCTCGAATATTTGCGAATCGGCAATCAGATATAAATAAGACAAGACAATCAACGCTTTCTAAAGGATAGAGCAGAAACGATACGGGTACGAGCTCCAATGAACCCAACAGAGATAGGCGTACGCCTCGTTGCAGGTATCCTACTCATCCTCGCGAACGGGTTTTTCGTCGCCATCGAGTTCGCGTTGACCCGGGCTCGGCAGTTTAGTAAAGGAGAGTTCATCGATGGAAATCCCGCTCTCGAACGAGCGTGGGAGATGACGAACAACCTCGAAATCTATCTCACGACCTGTCAAGTGGGTATTACGGCCTCCAGTATCGCCGTCGGTATCGTGGCCGAACCGGCACTCGCAGCCCTGTTCGAACCCTACTTCGCCAGTACGCCGCTTGCTTCGATCGGCGTGGGCGCTCTCATCGCATTTGGTATCATCAACCTCCTTCACCTCACACACGGTGAACAGACGCCGACCTATCTCGGTGTCGAACGTTCACGACTGGTGTGTCGGTACGGAGCGACACCCCTGTACTGGTTCAACTGGCTGATATCGCCGCTCATCACGTTCGGCGACTGGATCGCAAAAGGGACACTCAAACTGTTCGGAATCGAGATGACCGGGGCGTGGCTCGAAACCGAAGAAGACGTGCTCGAGTCGCGTGCCCAACTTCGAAATCGGCTTCACTCACTGCTCGAAGAAGGGGACCTCCCCGAAGAACGTCGCGACGAAGTGCTCAACGCACTGGACGTCGGGGAACTCTCCACCAGTGAGATCATGGTCCCGGCAAGCGAAATCATCGCACTCTCGACGACAGCCTCCACCGGAGAGAATTTCGAGCGGATTCGAAAGACACCGCATACTCGCTTCCCACTCGTCGGTGAGGAGTTGACCGACTTCCAGGGAGTCGTGTACGCGCCATCGATAATCGAACACTTCGAAGAACTGAAGGATGGTTCCCTCTCGTTCTCCGAGATTGCGGCACCACCGACGACGGTGGCCGCAGAGACGAACGTGAGTGACGCGTTCGACCAGTTCCAAGCAGAAGACCAGGAACTCGCACTGGTCTTACAAGATGGTGAAGTCGTTGGACTGCTCACGGCGACAGACGCTCTCGAAGCAGTGATGGGAGAACTCGAAGACCCACTCGACCAACGAGTGTCAGTTTGAACATCGACAGGCCAACCGGTAGGTGACTCGCGGCATCGAGAGCGAGAAGACGAAGTCTCCATTTGGTTCTGTTCTGATGGTGCTGTGGGCCGGGGCGACGCACCTCGGTACACGTACGATGTTCCACGAAAAACAGAGGGTGAGCCACAGCGGCCACCCACCGAAAAGAGGCCAGGCGGTCAGAATCCACTGGCCTAGGCGAACACGAACAGTTCCCCGAATCAGGACAGGGAACCGACGAAGTGTTCATGGTAAGCGATAGAGTGGGTGTAGATATGGACCGCGAGACGCTTTCGCAGGCACTCGAGTACGCGGACCTCACGTCGTACCAAGCCGACGCCTACCTCACACTCCTTGAGATGGGTGTCTCGCCTGCTATCGAAGTGGGCAGAGAGAGCGCCGTACCCGTCTCGCAAGTGTACGACGTTCTTCGAAGTCTCGAATCGAAGGGGTACGTCGAGACCATCGAACGAGAGAAACTCTACGTTCGACCGTGTGACCCGGAGGCAGCGATGGCCGACCTAGAGACGAGGGGAGAACTCCTCCACGATGCTGCCGAAGCGGTCCGCGAGCGATACCGAACTCCTGAACGGATGGACGCGCGAGTCGGTGTCACCAAGCGTGTCGAGACAGCAGTCGAGAACGCACAGGACCTCATCGACGACGCAGGAACCGTCGTGGAAGTCGCTGGGTCGTTCGAACAACTCCAGTCGCTCTCCCCCGCGCTTCGAGAGGCCCGCAACCGAGGTGTCGTCGTTCGTGCATCCGTCTACATCGACCAGGGTGAAGAACCACCTGCAGAGTTCGACCCGAATGGACTTCTCTCAGAACTTCGTGTGTGTACCATCCCGGGACCGTTTCTCGTCGTCATCGACCGAGACCGGACGTGTTTCGCACCGAACACGCGCTCCGACGAAGACTACGGCGTCCTCGTCTACGACCGTATCCTGCCGTTCGTCTTTCACTGGTACTTCCTCACCTGCCTGTGGAATCTCTACCCGACGGTCTACCTCGACGACGACGAACAGTTCACCTACGTCACCATCGAAGAGTTCATTCGGGATCTCTTACCCCTTTGGGAAAGAGGGTTCGAACTCGGAATTACCGCCGAAGGAATCGACCTCGCAGAAGGAAGTGAGACCACTGTCGAAGGAACCGTCGCCGACATCTCGTTCCACGGTGACGAGCGAAATCCGTCACGATTAGCACTCTCAGACCTGGGGTCGCACAAGAACCTCACACTCGGTACGGGCGATGAGACGGTCGTCGTTGGAGGGTGGGGTGCTGTCTTCGAAGACGTGGAGATGCGGACGATTTCGTTGGAGAGTATCGACATCGGAGAGACACCGTTCACCCACTAGAGACGCGACTGACTGTTCAGTTCTCGCCCCATTGGGTGACGCACGACGGCTGAGAGACGGAGTCTTCGAATCACGGAACCGTCAGGATTCATATGCCACACAGGCACATACCAACTATGCCAAATCCATCTTCGTTTTCTCGGCAGATTGGGAGCGACCGCGTCGAGGGGATGCGCGAATCGGTCATTCGGGAGATGACACGTGAGGCACACAGACACGACGCCATCAACCTCTCACAGGGGATTCCCGACGAAGACGAGACGCCACCGAGCGTCAAAGAGGCCGCCAAGGCGGCAATCGATACTTCGAGTCAGTACACGATTACGTGGGGGCTTCCGGAACTCCGCGAGACGATTGCAGAACGGTACGAGGAGTGGAAAGGCGTCTCGTACGACCCAGAGACGGAAGTCACGGTCACGACCGGAACGAGCGAAGCAGTCGTCTCCAGTCTCCTCGCACTCTGTGACCCCGGCGACGGCGTCATCTACTTCGAACCGACCTACGAGAGTTACATCCCCGCGGTCCAATTCGCAGGGGGGCGACCGATTCCACTCGACATCACTGACGGCCTCGAAGTCGACCCAGACACGCTCAGAGAGGCCGCCAAAGACGCGTCTATCCTCATCCTCAACCACCCACACAACCCGACGGGGAAGGTCTTCGCCCCTCGTGAACTCGAACTCATCGCCGACGTCGCTGCCGCAGAAGACCTCATCGTCGTCACCGACGAAATCTACGAGCACATCGTCTACACCGACGAGTACCGCAGTCCCGTCGAAATCGACGGCCTCGCCGGACGGACCGTCGTCTGCACGGGCATGTCGAAGACCTACTCTGTGACGGGGTGGCGTGTCGGGTTCGCACTCGCACCCGAACCACTCTCCGCCGAACTCAGAAAGGTCCACGACTACACGAGCATCTGTGCACCGACCCCGTTCCAGAAAGCGGGCGTCGAGGCGCTTTCCCTCCCAGATGATTACTACGAGAACCTCTCTGCGTCGTACGAGCGACGCCGCAACACGCTCTACGACGGGCTCCGAGCGGTCGGTTTAGACCCCGTCAAGCCCGACGGTGCCTACTACATGCTCACCCGGTATCCGGGCGACGAAGACGACACAGCGTTCACACTTCGCCTCATCCGCGAGGCGGGTGTCGCGGCAGTCCCCGGAAGCAGTTTCTACACGGAGGGGTCTGCAGATTGGGTTCGCTTCACCTTCTCTCGCAACGAAGCGACAATCGAAGAAGCGCTCGCTCGCCTCGACGAGAATCGGTTCTGGTAACGTCGACTGCAGGTCGGGTGGGAGTGGTCTAACAGAAACGGTCACAACCCACTACGTTCCGCACTGCTTCACGATTCGGTCGTGAGACCGGTCAGGGGAGCGTGTCACCACCCCAATGGGTGGTCAGACACTGTCACCGTTCCAGTGGTTCTCGATTTACTCGAGGTCGAAGCGGTCGAGGCTCATGACCTTATCCCACGCATCGACGAAGTCGTGAACGAACTTCTCTTCAGCATCGTTAGACCCGTAGGCTTCCGCAATGGCACGAAGGCGGGAGTGCGACCCGAAGATGAGGTCCACGCGCGTCCCCTTCCACTTGAGTTCGCCCGACTCTCGGTCACGGCCTTCGAACACGCCCTCGGCGTCCGAGGACGGTTCCCACTCCGTGTCCATAGAGAGCAGGTTCGCGAAGAAGTCGTTGGTCAGCGTCTCCGGTTCGTCGGTGAAGACGCCGAGGTCAGACTGCTGGTAGTTGGCGTTCAGTGCGCGCATGCCGCCGACCAGTACCGTCATCTCGGGTGCCGTCAGGTCGAGGAGGTCCGCCTTGTCGACGAGGGACTCTTCGGCCGGTCGGTCGTTTCCGTCTTCGACGTAGTTTCGGAACCCGTCGGCGCTCGGTTCGAGCACCTCGAAGGATTCGACGTCGGTCTGTTCTTGGGAAGCGTCGGTGCGGCCAGGTTCGAACGGAACCTCCACGTCGTACCCGGCATCTGCGGCCGCCTGTTCGACGGCGGCACACCCACCGAGCACGATGAGGTCGGCGAGCGAGACTCTCGTCTCGTCGGACCGGGAACTGTTGAAGTCCTCCTGAATAGTTTCGAGGACCCCGAGCACTGCCTCCAGTTGGTCCGGTTCGTTAACGTCCCAGTTCCGCTGTGGTTCGAGGCGGATGCGGCCTCCGTTTGCACCACCGCGCTTGTCGCTGTCGCGGTACGTCGACGCCGACGCCCACGCAGTCTTGACGAGTTGGGAGATGGAGAGTTCGGAGTCGAGAATCTCTGCTTTGAGGTCGGCAATCTCCTCCTCGCCGATGAGGTCGTAGTCAGCGTCTGGGATGGGGTCCTGCCACAGCATCTCTTCGTCCGGAACTTCCGGACCGAGGAACCGAGACGGTGGGCCCATGTCGCGGTGGATGAGTTTGTACCACGCCTTCGCGAAGGTCTCTTGGAACTCGTGAGGGTTCTCGTTGAAGCGCTCGATAATCTCGCGGTAGTCTGGGTCCCGCTTGAGCGCGATGTCCGTCGTCAGCATCATCACGTCTTCCTTCTCCGACGAGTCCTCGACGCCCGGTGCAGCGGCGTCTAACTCGTCGTTCTTCGTGGTCCACTGCCACGCGCCGCCGGGGCCTTTCTCTGGCTCCCACTCGTAGTCGAGCAGGTTGTCGATGTAGCCCATGTCCCACTGAATCGGTGCGGACGTCCACGGGCCCTCGATACCACTGGTAATCGTGTCGGCGCCTTTGCCGGAGCCGAACTCGCTCTTCCACCCGAGGCCCTGTTCTTCGATTGGGGCCGCTTCGGGCTCTGGCCCGAGGTTGTCACCAGAGTCGGCACCGTGGACTTTCCCGAACGTGTGCCCGCCGGCGATGAGCGCCGCCGTCTCCTCGTCGTTCATCGCCATGCGACCGAACGACTCTCGGATGTTCTTCGCCGACGCTTCTGGGTCGGGTTGTCCATCCGGACCTTCTGGGTTCACGTAGATGAGACCCATCACGGTGGCTCCGAGTGGCTCTTCGAGTTGTCCGTCGTCGGTGAACCGGTCGGATGCCTCCATCTCGTTCTCGGGGCCCCAGTAGACAGACTTGTCGGGCTCGAAGGCATCTTCACGCCCTCCCGCGAATCCGAACGTCTCGAAGCCCATGGACTCCAGAGCGACGTTCCCTGCCAGAACCAGCAGGTCGCCCCACGAGAGTTTACGACCGTATTTCTGCTTGACGGGCCAGAGCAGTCGGCGTGCCTTGTCGAGGTTCGCGTTGTCGGGCCAACTGTTGAGAGGTGCGAAGCGCTGCATGCCACCGGCCGCGCCACCGCGACCATCAGTGGTGCGATACGTGCCGGCGCTGTGCCACGCCATCCGAATGAAGAGGGGACCGTAGTGACCGTAGTCAGCAGGCCACCACTCCTGCGAGGTGGTCATCACAGCTTCGATATCCTCCTTCACGGCGTCGAAGTCGAGTGACTCGAACGCTTCGGCGTAGTCGAACGCTTCGCCCATCGGGTCGACTTCGTGAGCGTTCTGGTCGAGGATGTCCAGTCTCAACTGATTTGGCCACCAGTCTTGGTCGGGTTGCATCGTCGGGTGGTTGTTACTACTGCATGTAAAGATTGTCTAATTCGGAAATGAAATTGTATTTTCGAAATGAAGACTCCGGTGGAGCCAAAGTGAGCAATCGAATTTGTGAACTAATCTCAGCGATATGCGCGAACGCTGGATTCAATACGGTTTCGGAATCTGCCACCTGCTTGCGATTGTAACGGAAGTGGTGCGTTTCAATCATACTATCCAGAACATTTGCATCGAGAGAGCACGGAATCCGTCCGTGTCTGCCACAGATACGGCCCGGGCTGTTGCAGCGTACACTCAGTCCCAAAGGTCGTACATGTCGTCCTGAACACCGCCAGTGTAGTGCTCGCCGTCCAAGACGACACCACACTCGTCCTCGTCAGTCGGTTGTTCGACCGTTGCGACCACCGTCGCTTCGATACCTTCGTCGGCGAGTGCTGCGAGCACTGAGTCAGTCTCGTCGGCAGGAACTGTCGCAAGGAGTGCACCCGACCCAAGGATGCGAAGTGGGTCGACACCCATCGCCGCACACACCGTCCGTGTCTCGGGGCGAACGGGGACAGCGTCTCTCTCTACGTCGATACGGACGTCCGAAGCGCAGGCGAGTTCGACCAGGCCGTTGAGGACCCCACCCTCAGTCGGGTCGTGCATCGCTGTCGCGACGGGAGCGAGGACGGCGGATTCGGGGAGGACGCTGATGTCGCCGAAGAACCCTGCTGCCCGGTCGACGGTATCGACGCCGACGCCAGCCGATTCGAGGTCGTCGCGGAAGTCAGTCGCGAGGACGGCGGTCCCTTCGATACCCGCCCCTTTCGTGAGTATCACCGCGTCACCGGGCGACGCACCCGACGTGGGCACGTAGCGGTCAGTTGGCCCCAGACACGTCAGCGAGAGAAGTGGGCGTGAGAGACCAGCGACGGTTTCGGTGTGCCCACCAACGATAGTGATTCCTAACCGGGTGGCTTCGGCGTCGAGTTGAGCGGTGATGTCGTCGAGTACGTCGACGTCGGGTTCGGGAAGGAGGATTGTGCTTACGAGCCACGTCGGGATGCCACCACAGGCAGCGACATCGTTGCTCGCAATCGCGACACCGAGCGTTCCGATACGCTTCGCGGCGAGCGAGATTGGGTCGGTAGTGACGACCATCGTCCCCTCGTCGGTTGCGACGGCAGCGGCATCTTCGCCGTAGCCAGCGCCGACGAGCAGGTCGTCGTTGGCCGCACCCGTCCGCGAGAAGATGTAGCGGTCGAGGTCCGCGGGCGAGAGTTTGCTCATGGTGATAGTGTTGCAGGTCGGCTTTTGTGTCTTCCCGTTCGGCGGTGACGCGATTGCACGCCACGGCCGACAGACATCATCACGGCTTATACCACCTCCCGCGAAACGGCCGACTATGCTGATGACACCCGGCCCGACGGCGGTCCCGCCACGGGTTCGTGACCGGATGAGTGACCCGATGCCGAATCCCGACGTCGAGCAGTCGTTCTTCGACACGTACGACGAGGTCTGTGCAAAATTGCAGACCATCTACGACACCGACGACGACGTACTTGTCATGGGAGGTGAGGGGATTCTCGGCCTCGAAGCGGCCATCGCCTCGACGGTCGCCCCCGGTGACGACGTTCTCTGCGTCTCGAACGGGCTCTACGGAGATGGGTTCGCCGACTTCGTGGAGAACTACGGCGGCAATCCGACGCTCGTCGGTGCCGACTACACCGACCCACTCGATTACGCCGGTGTCGAGGAGGCACTCGACGAGGGAGATTTCAAAGTCGCGACGATGGTCCACTGTGAGACGCCGACGGGAACCCTCAACGACATCGAACCAGTCCTCGAACTACTCCACGACCACGACGTATTGACCATCGTCGACGCCGTCTCCTCGCTCGGTGGGACGCCCGTCCCAAGCGAGTACATCGATATCAACCTCGGTGCGTCCCAAAAGGCGTTCAGTTCGCCACCGGGACTGACGACTGTCGCCGTCAGCGACCGAGCGTGGGAAGTCGCAGAAGAACGCGACCCAACGTCCCTCTATACGAACCTGCTCCCGTGGCGTGACACCAGCGACAGGTTCCCGTATACGCACCTCGTGGCCAACGTCGCCGCTTTAGACGAATCGTTGGAGATGCTGCTCGAAGAAGGAATCGAGTCAGTCTACGAACGCCACGAGACTGCCGCCGCACACTGCCGGGAGCGAGGCGCGGCACTCGAACTCGACCTCTACCCCGACCCAGAGCGGAGTGCACCGACGGTCACGGCCCTCCACGTGCCCGGCGAGGCGAAAGCACTGCAACGCGAACTCAACGAACGACACGACATCGTCCTCTCGACAGGACTCGCCGACCTCGAAGACGATATCCTCCGCGTCGGTCACATGGGCTACAACGCCGAAGTCGACAAAGTCGACCGTGTTATGGATGCGTTAGAAACAGTGATCGAATAATCACCGGTCGAACCGGGAACCCCACCAAGTAGTGGATTTTACCTCGTCCTAACACCATCGTCTCACCGTCCTCTCAGTTCTCTTGTGGGGTGACGTCGTCGACCACTACTCTCACTGTCGATGTGTCGCCCACTGTGCGGCGTTCAAAAGGGATTATGGAAGAATACCGCTGCGTGGGTTCAGTACGCCGCGTCGACGATATCGTCGTCGAGTTCGTCGAACTGCGCAAGGTACGACCGACGCTCGTCGCGGAGTTTCCCGTGTGCGTCGGCGAAGTCTTCGACGTGGTCTGCGACGACGTACTGAGCGACGTCGATGCCGGGGACGTTCGTCGGAACGGTCAGGCCAAGCGTCTCGTCGTAGGCCCATTCGATGCTCTCACGGGCGACGCCTTCGAGGATGGCGACCGTCTCTTCGACGCCGACGTCGACTGGGTCGTCGGTGCCGACAGCACCAGTATTGATGACGAAGCAATCGACGTCGAGGTTGTCGATGAGGTCACGGAATCGGTTCCCCTCTTCACCCTCCGAACCGACGATGAATGGGTTCGTTCCGACGACACGAATCGGTTCGCCGATTCGTGATGGGTCGCCAGCGCTCGTCTCGACGGACTCGCCCAGCATGAACGCGACAGCGGCCTGCGTCTCGTCGAGTTTGGCAATCGGCGGCATCAGTGGGTTTCGCGTGATGAAGAACACCTGGTCGACGCTGTCGAGGTCGATATCCGTTGCCGAACTTTGGAGGCAGTCTCGCTGAATCACGGCTCGCGCATTGCGTCCGTACCGTGGTTCGTCGAATTCGACACTCCCATCGTCGTCGACAGCGACGTTCTCGAGGACGGCGCTCGCGTCCGTTGCGGCCCCGTAAAGTTCGGGTTGTTCGGTCTCGTCGAGGCCGAGTGTTTTGATGTAGAGGCCACCACCTTCACTCCCGGCGACAGTACCCGACGGGAGCAACGCACACACGTCGTCTTGGAGCATCTCTGCACCCTCGGGGTCGTCGAGCCAAAGTCCGTGGCTGGTCAGCGTCGACTTCCCCGTCCCGGAAAGCCCGAGGTAGAGTTGGCCGACTTCGCGCCGGTCGTCACCGTCTTCGAGGCACACTCGTTTACTGCCGGCGTGGAGGCCGAGACCGCCTGCCTGTTTCGCCCGGTGCATGAACAGTCGAAGGAACGACTTCTTCGCCTCACCGGTGTAGTCGCTTCCGAGGACCGTCGTGAGTCCTACCTCGGGGAGGACGCGGATGCACGGTTCGTCGGTTGCGTCCGGGAGTTGGACGGTCACGAAATCAGGCTCTGCGCCGTTGGCTGGTTCGAGAAGTTTCGCCCACGCGAGTGCGATGCGGCCGTACTCCTTGGGAAGAAACAGTCGGCAGACGGCCGAAACGTCCTCGTTCCGACCGACGACCCGGTCGACACACAGCACGTCGTTCGAGGAATCGTTCGTCCACTCGATGGCACGTTCGAACACAGCGATGTCCTCGTCGTCGAACGAGTCGTCGATGGAGTTCGCGGTTTGTGCCGCGCTTCGGGAGCGATAGTCGCTCACGTACGACGGAGCACCGAACTCAGTGGTCGTCTCGAGGTGTTCGGAATATTCACGGAGTTCTGCAACTGGAGGATTGTACGTTACGTGCTCCGCCGTGGTGGGGTCGGGGAAATCAGCCAGTGTTGGCCAGTGGGTTGCTTCTTCCATTCTATATCATCATCTACGATTTGGTTTGATAAGGTTATTCAATCCGTAATCGGTCGTGAAAATAATTATTTGAAATCGGGTAAATACGAAATAGTCGTCGAGGCTTGGCCAAGGAAACGCGGTCATCGGCGAGTCGTCGCTCGGTTAATTATTTTGGAGATTGATAGTAAAAACCGACAACACGCATTTACCGGGGGGTTTCGGGGCTGAAACAGTGGCTAGTGAGAACACGCTCCAATCGGAAAGTGAGGTCTTCGTGGGGAGAGAGCCATCGAAGCAGATGGACTGTCGTAGCCACGAAACGGACTACTGAGTCGCCCGTTCGAACCGGTACACGCTGATGAGTTCGTCCTCGCGGGCGTATCGAAGGTCGTGCGTCTGATTCAGTGTGCCGAGGACGCCATCAGAGTCGTCAGTCTGGTAGCGGACCACCCACACCGTCTCGTGCTCGCTCACCTTCGTCGCCAACAGAGACCTCTCGGAGGCAGTTACGTCGGGACTCGCAGGAAGCATCATCCGCTCGACTGCGGGACCACCGTAGTAGTAGGAGACGTCGTTTTCGACCCAGAACGGTTGAATCACGAGCAAGTCGTCGGGCGAGATGTTCGCAGAGACGTCACTGACAGACCCATCCCAGTCTTCGACGGTGTCTCCAGCGTAGTACCCGACTCCAGTGGTGATAGCGCCGGCGACGAGGACAACCGAAAAGACCGCCCGCCACACCGGTTGGTACTCCAGGTTGACCAATCCTCTCGCGACGAGGACGAGGAGCGGAAGACTCGCCGCAAGTGCGTAGCGCGGGAAGTAGATTGGGAAGAGGACGTACGACAGAACGAACGGAACAGCGATAGGGACGATGAAGAACACCGCAAGGAGACTCCCCCGTCCGAGGTCCACGAGATGGTATTCGATGCTCCCGTCGTCTGCGGGTTCGTAGCTGACGATTGCAAACATAATCGTGACGTTGATGGTCAACAAGACGACGAGCGCGGCCCCCCAGGCAACCCACGAGTCGTTGAAAATCGGATAGTACGACGGAAAGCCGGCGAACATGAGAAACGTGTCCCGGAGGAGTTCAGTCGACGGCGCTGGTATCCAACTGATGGCAGTCCCGGCACGATTTGCATCGGTGACCTGCCCGAGAACCTGCTGGCTGAGGACGTACACCCACGGGAGGTACAGGAGCGAAACGGCGACTTGAAGGGCAATCCACCGTCGTTTGAACCCTCGACTACTCTCGGTCAACACCGTGTACCCGTGCTGGGCCAAGAGGACGAACACCGCGTACACGTGTGTGTACAGCATCGCGATAGTGACGACGAGATACGTCAGCGCGGACCAACGGTTCCGTTCGGGGAGGTGGAGGTAGGTATACCAAGACGCGAGGATGAGAAACGTGAGGAGACTGTACATGCGTATCGTCCTCCCGAAGTGGATGTGCATCGTCGATATCGTGACGAGACTGGCCGCGACGAGACCCGTCGCATCGTCGTACAATCTCCTAGCGAGCAGGTAGACCATGCCGACAGTCGCAACCGAGAAGACCACCGAAAACAGTCCTGCACCGAACTGTGTCTGTCCGGCCACCGACATCCACAGGTGCAAGAGGATAAAGTACAGTGGAGGGTGTGGGTCCCACGGAATCACCAACAACTCGCCGATTGGCACCGCCGCCCGGAACGTAACCGTGTAAATTTCGTCGAGCCAGAGGCTCCAGCGTGTGAGCGCACCGATTCGGAGGACCATCGCGACGACGAGAACGACGGCGAGTGCGCCAAGACGTTTTCGTCGCGGTATCGTCCGGTCGACACTGGTAGACGAAGTTGGGATATCCAACGAATCGTTCGCATCGCCTCCGAGAAGCGACACTGAGATGTCGGAGACGCGGATGCCACGGCCCGAATCAACTTCAGACAGGTTACGTCCGAGATGAGCGGTCTTCGTCCAGTGGAACTGGCCCTGATACGTCTGTAAAATCGCACGCACGTCCGCGAGCCACTGGAATATCCAGTAAAAAAAGAGCGAGAGTGCGACGACACACGTTCGTTGGAGTCGCTGTGGGAGCGGTTTGTCCGAGACAATCCAGTACCCACGGGCGTAGAGAGCGGCGACCAACACGAGGAAGGAGAGTCCGAGGGACAAGATTCCCTTGACGAGCACCGAGGGGACGGCCCCAGTCATCGTCGTGAGCCAAAAGACGAACAGCAACCCAGCGATGTTTATCGGCCCGAGGTGGGGCAGTAACGACTGCCAGTAGATGTGGAATCGCTGGCGAAGCGTCTCCGGTGGTCTGTCGAGGTACTGGACGAACGTGTATATCTTCCCCTTCTTCCATCGAGTTCGCTGTTCTATCCAGCTCTTGAGTTCGATTGGTGACTCCTCGTTCGTCACGGCGTCGAGAAACGCAAACTCGTAGTCCTTGGTCCACAGGTTCAATCCGAGTTCGAAGTCTTCTGTGACGTTCGTCGGGTCCCACGGGATGTACCCCGCGAGGCCGTGGTCAGAGAGCCATTGGCGGTCTGTCGTCGACCACGGCGAGTCGTCAGCGTCGAAACGTGCGTCGGAGACGTCTTCTAAGACCCCCCGGCCGAAGAAACACGACGTCCCACCCAGAGGGATGGGATAGCCGACGTGTTCGAACGAGGGGATGACGAGGTTGTACCAGTAACTGTACTCTGCACGAAAGAGCAGATTCAACCACCCATCGTCTTCGTTGACCATATCGAGGTGGCTCAAGGCGAAATCGGCATCGGAGACAAGTGTGTGTCCAGCCTCTTCGAGGAGGCTCGCGCCAATTATCACCTCGGCGTCGACGACGCCGACGACATCGCTTTCGACGAATTCGAAGCCGTAGTTCAACGCTCGGGGCTTGTTCGGCTCACCCGGGTAATCGGTTGGAACGACGACTGTCTCGAAGGGATAGGTTCTCGAGAGTCTGTCGAGCACGTCACGAGTCGCGACGTCGTCCGGTTCGACGAGGACCATCACGGAAAGTAATTCACTGGGATACACCGCTTCGAAGATAGACCGAATCGAGTTCCCAACGACTTCGGCTTCTTCGTACGCAGGAACGAGAATCGCCATGGAGGGGAGCTCGGACGTGTCCTCGTGTCGACCCACCCCGTCTCTGGAGTCTATTCGCTGTGCTTCCGAGTCAGCACTCTGCCCGAAGACTCGGCGACTGGCCCGTTCGAACACCCGGTCAGCGAAGCGTTGAACGAGTGGGAAATAGTTGTAGAAGTTGGTTAGCGTCCAGATAATTCCAAAGAAGATGGTCCCGAAGACGATTACTCCCTTGACAACTTGGTAGAAGTTAGCCCCGATATCCATCATCCCACGACCTTCACAGGGAACTCAGTTTCTTTTAATATAACTGTATTTCTTCGAATATTGTCACCTACAACGAAATGTGGTGTTGGACCGTCATATTTTAGTTCGCGAGACAAAACGACTGACCAACACGATTCTCCATCATACACGTCGAGACAACGACGTGGGGTGGAGACTCAGTCGTCTGCGACGAGGCCACGTGCGAACGTCTCGATGACGAAATCACGAACCTCGGGATAGCGTTCAGTGCCGATATCGTCCTCGTGGAGTGTGAAGTATGGAATGGCCGCGACCGAACTGGCCACCAGTTCTGGGTCGTCGCTGTAGATTCGGCCTGCCTCAACGAGACGGTCTGTGAACGCCCGAATCGAGTCGATGTCCGATTGCCGTTCTTCTTCGCGCGCTTCTTCCGACTGGTAGGCACGCAATCGGTCGAGTTCGTCTGAGACGATGAGTTGACGGATGAGTGGGTTCGTCTCGATTTCGTCGAAAATGAAGTGGAGAAGTGCAGAGACGACCTCATGAGGGTCGTCACTCGACAGAGCTTCTTGCTGTGCGAGACGCTGTGCAACTTCCTCACTCTCGGACTCCAAGACGGCGAGGTACAGGTCCTCTTTGGAGTCGAAAAATCGGTAGAACGTGCTGGTCCCGATGTTGACTTCGTCGGTGAGGTCGGCGATGGTCGTCTTCTGGAGACCGAACTGTGCGAACAGTTTTCGCCCTGCTTCTTCGAGGTCAGTCCGGATTCGCTCCCGTTCCTCGTCCGAGAATCCTCGCATCGACGATTGCTACGAATCACGAATATATAAATCGTGAGTTCACGGTTCGTCAGACCGCGACCACGACGTGCGCAACCAGAGCGCAGTTAGTCCGCCCGCCGAAGGAACACCCTGAGTAACGCACCCACGACGACTGCCTGATACGCCAGTCCAACAGCGAGGTAGAACCACTCGCCACCAGTTCCATCGAGGACTGCGATAGCCGCTTTCGCCGCCCAAAATGGCGGGAGCACGCCCGCAACGAACTGGAACGGTTCTCCGACGAGTGCGATTGCGGCGACTGGGCCGATGATGAGGAAGCCGAGGAGTTTGCTCACAGCGACGCCCTCGACGGTGTTCGCCGCGAGACTCGCCATCAGTAGACCGGCGACAGCAGTGTGGAGAGATGCGACGAACGAGATAGCGAGGAAGGAGACGAGTGGGAGCGTCCCGATGTCGACGAGTGGCACCATCACGAGCGTCGAGAGGAACGCGAGTCCGAGGAAGACGACACCTCGGTAGAGGAGATAGCCACGCCCAGTCAGTGGCGTCGCGCGGAGCGCCTGTAAAATGCCCTGCTCACGGTCTTCGAGCATGAAGAACCCAGCAGCGAACCCCAGGGTACCGGCAGGGGTGAACATGAGGGCGGCGAGCAGTTCGTCCGAGTAGGCCGCGAAATCGACGAATCCGACGGCAGCGTCCAGTGGGTCGATGCCGACTCGTACGAGTAACCCTATCAAGAACGGGGAGACACCGATGTAGATGAGTAACGGGTCGCGGACCCACTTGCGGAGGTCAGCCACTGCGAGCGACGCGATGGGACCGAAGTCGCGGCCCGAGAGAATCCCGGATTTCTGCCTCGTCTTCGTGGTCGGGCGTCGTGTCCCACGGACGATATGCGTGAGGAACGCGCGGCGAGCGGCGACGTACGCAACGGCGACACTCACGAGGAGGTACCCGACGCCATACGCGAGTTTCCAAGTCGCGGTTGCCTCGAATGCCGCGCTAATGAGCACGAGCGATGCTTGTGTCGGGAACACGTAGAAGGCGGGGTGTTCGACGATACCGAAGTGGTCGAGAAGCGGGAGCGAGAGCGGAATCGTGTAGAGAATCGCCGTGAGGAAGTAGGCGTTCAAGGAGTCGAATTTGGCGACGGCCACGAACCCGACGAGGGCAAATAAGACGGCGGTGAGACTGAGACCGAGCAGGAACCAGACGGGAGAGAAGTCCAGACCGTGAACGAACACTGCGATGGTCGTCGCACCGAGAACCGCGATGAACGCCAGTGAAACCGCTTTCGAGACGAGGTAGTCACGCGCCGAGAGTGGTGAGGTGACGAGTGCGTGGAGGACTCCCTCGTTCTTCTCGAAGAGGACGAGTGCGCCGACGAAGTAGAATCCGAGGAACCCGGGGTCGGCGAACAGGACCATCACGAGTGTAGCAGTCCGAACAGATTCGGGTATCTGGGCGAGTCCGAGTCCAAACAGGACCGTGACGATTGCATACACTGCGTAGAACCCGTAGCGAAACTGCAGTCGGGCGTCCCACGGCACCATAGACCGGACGGACATCTAGACCAACTCCCGACCCGTTACCTCGATGAAGACGTCTTCCAGTGTCGCCTCGCTGGAGTGGATGCGTTCGACGCGCACCTCGTCTAGCAGTCGCTCGAATTGGGCGTTGGCCCCGAGTGATTCGAGGTCGAACTGCGCAGTTTCGAGCGCACCGTTCTGTCGGTACTCGACACTGACCAACGGGGCACCGTGTTCTTTCTTCAGACTGGTTGGCGCATCGAGGACGGGAATCGTCCCGTCGACGATGAACGCGACCCGGTCACACAGTTCGTCGGCGACGGTCATGTCGTGCGTCGTCAGAAACACCGACACACCGTCGTTCTGCAACCCCCGGACGATGTCCTTCACGTTCCGTGCGTTCGTCGGGTCAAGTCCCGACGTGGGTTCGTCGAGAAAGACGAGGTCCGGGTCGTGAATCAGCGACCGAACGAAGTTGAGTCGCATCCGCATCCCCTTCGAGTACGCGTCGACTCGTTGGTCGGCAGCGTCTTCCAAGCCGACCATCGCGAGTAACTCGCCGAGGTCCCGCGTCTCGCCGTCGTACAGTGACGCGAAGAGTTCGAGGTTCTCTCGCCCGGTCAGTTTGAGATACTGATTCGGTGACTCCGACGAGACGCCGATTCGCTGGTAATACTCACTGCCCCACTCGCTCACCTCTCGCCCAAGGACAGTGGCGTGGCCCTCGTACTTCTCCAAGAGACCGACGAGGACCTTCTGCGCGGTGCTCTTCCCAGCACCACTCGGTCCGAGGAAACCGAACACCTCACCGGACCCGATACTGAAGTTTAGTCCTCGCAACGTGGGTTCGTCGTTCCCCGGATACGTGAACCGGAGGTCTTCGACGACGACCGCAGACTCGTCGTGGAGGGACTCGTCATCGGGGCGGACGTCTGTCGTCGCATCCATCATCGTATTTCAGTATCCAATCGTGAATACAAAAATATTCTGCTTGTGTATTTTTGAACCACGTGGCAGCCAACACTCCCTGACTGAATATCCGCCTTCCAGGCGTGCGATACGCCGGAAACACGCGGTGTCTAGACGGGTCGTGCTCTACTGTACTTCGTCGACCTGAATGAGCAGTCTGTCACCGAGTGGTCCAGGCGGTGGAAGAAACAACCCGGTCGGCCCGGTATCACGAACGGTGTCACTGGCGTGAGCGGATGAAGAGTGCGTCTTTACTCGCCCGACTCGAGCCAAAAAAGGTCCCCGACGGAGCACTCGAACTCGCGTGCGAGTTTCAACGCAAGTTCGAGACTGGGGTTATATCGGCCTCGTTCGATGGAGTTGATGGTCTGCCGCGTGACGTCGACAAGTGACGCCAGTTCCCCCTGTGTCAAGTTCCGCTGTTCGCGGTGAGTTCGGAGAGCGTTGTTCATGCAACCTGCGTCGTTTCGTACATCGTGCTACCCACGTGCACGAACGCGAGGCCCGCGACGAAGAACGCGATGGGGGTCAACCAGAGAGGCCACTCGACTACACCGAGGGCCCAGAGTGCAGTCGTCACCGGGAAGACGACTGCCGAGGAGATTCCCAAGACACGAAGCGTCCTGCGACTCGCTTCACCCTGCCGGCGCTGGTCCCGCTCGTCGAAGATGGGCCCATCGCACCGACTGAAGACTACGATGGCAGCCGTGATACACCCAACGAACGTGGCGGTGCCAACGAGCGGATACCCCAGAACGATACATCCGGCGAGTGAGACACCGGAAAAGAGCCATAGGCCGAGATAGAGTCGTCGAGTCGATTCTTCGCTGGAGAGTGTTTGTGGGTTCGACATGGGAGTGGTACGAGGCCGTGGTGTAAAGCGACCTTTACAGTAAAGTTTCCTTTACATCCAATAAATCTATGGGTCCACCGTCCCTCGCCGACGGACTTCGAGTCGGCGGTGGGTTATGTCGACGATGAAACCGTCTCTCTGCCCACGGCGTAGCCGTGTTCTCTGAGAATGCGCTCGAATTGTTCTCCCTCGAATGCCTCGTGAGAGTGATACACACCGGGTGGAACGTTCAATTCGAGAACGAGACTCGTGATAGCAGCGGCGACGATAGCCGTCGCCCGACCTTGGTCTCGCCCACGCAACCAGCGGCGAACTGTCGCAGGACCGTCGTTCACGCGACCACTCACACTCGAGATGACGACGAACTCGTCGGAGCCAAACGGGACTGCGCTGGTCCCTGCATCGAGAGTATCGACGACTGCCTCTCGGCCTACCGCGTCGATTGCAGTCTCTACGAGACCGGTTCTTACCGCGAATGCGGACAATCTAGTCGCCAACGTGGAGTCGTAACACAACCACGTGCCGACGGTTGGGGCGTCCGTCGTCCGAGCTAGGACGTGCTGGTCGGCGACGTCGTAACGATAGACTCGCCTGCGGCCGATGCCCGGTATCGAGACCATCCGTGGGTCGGAAAATGGCCGAACTGGTCGCTCGTGCCCACCGATTTGGACCGTGAACTCGTCTCGAAGTCTATCGGCGACCCAGTCGAACGTGTCTCGGCCGACGTGTTCGCCGATACCGAGCACGAGAGTGAGTGCTATCGAATCGACAGTGTCCAGTTCCGCCATTGCACTCTCAGCGAGGAGATTCGTCACGCCAGGAGCGAGACCCACACTCAAGACAGCAGTTGTCTCGTTCGCCGTTGCCGTGTCGTCGAGCGTCTCTATCGACCGAAGGTGGGAGTCAGACGGGGAGATATCGACGTAATCGACCCCGCTCTCCAGACACCGCTGTGCGAACGATTCGTCTGGAGGGGAGACACAGACGACGGCACAGTCGACGTCATCGAGCGCCTCAGAGAACGTCTTCGAGTCGCGTAAATCAACCACACTGGAGACAGCCCGGTCCAGCGTCGAAGCGAATGCAGACGCCTTCTCCCGCGTACGACCTGCGACGACGATACGGGTATCGTGGTTTTCCGCGAGGAGTCGACATACGTGCCGCCCGACGATGCCGTACCCGCCAACGACGAGGACAGACGTGGTCATCGCGGAACCACCTCCTCGAGTGTCACGGGTGACACTGCTTCACCCAGCATCTCCGCATCATACCCGACTATGAATTCAAAAATATATTATTCTTTTGTTTTTGATGACCCACTCTCGCGGCCAGACTCATCGAGCGATTCGCTTCAGAGACCGATGCGATAGAGCGATACAAACGGCTGAAGTCTGAACATATTCGGGATAACACCCACAGTAGGACACTCGAAACCGAGACGTGTATGGCAGACACGAAACTCGACGTTCGCGAGATTCCACCGGCAGAACGCCATCCGAAGATTCACGCCGCGTTCGAAGAACTGGAGAGTGGCGAGACGCTGACGATTCTCAACGACCACGACCCGAAACCGTTGTTCTACGAGATGCAAGCCGAGGTTGCGGCGTTCGACGCCGAGAACTACGCCGTCGAGCGACGCAGTCCGACAGAATTCGTCGCGACGTTCCCGAAGCGATAGTCGATTCCGAACCACACTGACTCGCCTCTCACCGAGTCAGTCTCCAGTACCGATTCAGAGAGTGACGTCCGTCTGAGGACACTCGAAGCGTGGTTGGAGTACAGATGAGAGAACCCGAACGCGACCCAGAGCAACTCAGACGAGCACTTCGAGTCTACGGACAGGAAGTCAAAGAGCGTGAACTCGAACACGCGCTCTCCCGACTCGAAGCCGGTGGGACAGTAAGCCCTGCACAACAATCGACCCTCGAACAGATGGCTGCAACCATCGTAGAGGAAATCCTCACGCCTTCGATTGCGGCCCTCGACGACCCTGAAAGAGACGACGAAACAGTACGAACAGTGACCCGACTGTACGGTCTGGAAGTCGACTCCGAGGGACGGTAGGTTTGGAGACCGGCGAAGATGTTCGGAGGTAGCGGTACGAGTCTCTGTGCGCTAGGGTCGGCTATGAGCGTCGTTCCAGGGACCATCGACACTGCTCGACAGCCTCCGATGACCGTGCCACTTCGACACTTCGTCGTCGCCCTTGGCCTGTTACTCGTCGGGATAGGAATCGAACTGGGCGTCGCTGTCGGCGTCGTCCTGGGAACAGGGTATCTCGCACACGTACACCTCGTGCTCGTCGGTTGGGTGTGCCTCACCATCATGGGTGCGATGACGCAATTCGTGCCTGTCTGGTCGGGCGTCGAACTCCACTCACGACGGCTCTCGACTGTGCAGTTGTGGTTGGTCGCCGGCGGATTACTCGGATTTGCTGGCAGTCTCCTCACGAGTAGACTCGGATGGCTCCCGGTGTTCGGTGGGGCGATGCTACTCGGGTTCTGGCTCTTCGTGTACAACGTCGGACGAACCCTCGGGGCGACGTCTGAGTACGACGTCACCGAACGACACTTCCTCCTCGCGCTGGGGTTCTTCGTACTCGTCTCGTCCGTGGGGGTGCTTCTCGCCGTCGACGGTGTCCATCCCGTCTTCGCGTCGCTCTCACTGACCCGGAGCGCAGTTATCACTACTCACGTGACCCTCGCACTCTTCGGGGCCGTGATGACCACGATACTCGGGGCCCTCTACCAACTCGGAACGATGTTCACGCAAACGAAACTCCACGGCGTCGACATCTGGCTTCGACGTGCAGAAGAAGTCGGGTACCCAGTGGGTGTCGTTCTTCTCGCAGTTGGTCGACTGTTCGATGCACTACTCGTCGCACGGGTCGGTGGTGTGCTGGTCACAGTGACGCTCTTTGGATTCAGTATCGTCCTCGCTCGCCGTCTCACTGAGACGTCTGTCGAGTGGAACCCGATGCTCACACGGTACGCAGTCGTCGTCCCTGCACTGGCTCTCTGGAGTGGCCTCACGTTCTTCGCGTGGCTGGGCGACCCACTCGCGTACGCGACTCGGTTCGGTGCGCCGTCGTCGTTTTATCTTCTCGTCCTCGGTGTCGTCGGGTTCGTGGTCTTCGGGACACTCTATCACGTCGTTCCGTTCGTCGTCTGGGTCCACCGCTACAGCGACCTGCTCGGGTACGAACCAGTCCCGATGATAGACGACCTCTACAGTGACCGAATCGCCACCTTCGACTTCGGCCTCGTCGTCACCGGCACGTTCACTCTCGTCGCCACGAAGATGTTCTCTCTTCCGTCGCTCGGTGGATTCCTCGGGAGAGTTCTCCTACTGACCGGTGTCGTGTTCTTCGTCGTCAACATCCTCCGAGTCGTCCACGTCCACAGTCCGCATTCGTTGGTTGGAGTGCTGTTCACCGCCCAGCGAAGAGACGAGAACGACGGGGCAGAGTCCACAGGGAGTCGTTCGGTCGAACGCCTTCGGTGAACGACTCTGTGGAAACGCTCGGCCGTGACGAGCATCGCATGCGAGATTCGAAGAGGCGAAGAAGTAGTCTCAATTTACGCTCCCTCCACGCCTATGCTGTTCTGCGATGACAACGAGTGTCGAAGAACAGCCAGCCCAGGGGCAGACACGTATGCAAGCCGTCGTGGCCACGACGTATGGCTCACCAGACGTCCTTCACATCGACGAGGTGGCGAAGCCAACCCCCGACGACGACGAAGTTCTCATTCGGGTTCGGGCGACGATAGTCGGACCACCGGATTCGGCCGCCCGTGAAGGGACTCCGTTCATCATTCGGTTCTTCAGCGGTCTCAGAAGGCCCAACGCGGTCCCGGGCGACGTGTTCGCCGGCGAAATCGAGGCAATCGGCCGGAACGTCGTGCGATTCGCCCCGGGCGACGCCGTGTTCGGAACCGCGGCCCCGGGAAGCGGTGCACACGCCGAGTATCTATGCCTCCCCGAAGACGGGGCCATCGCGACTATGCCGTCGAACCTCGACTACAGCGAAGCCGCGGCAATCTGTGACGGTGGGCTGACGGCGATAGAGTTTCTGAACGCCCACGCACACGTTCAGCCAGGTGACTCCATCCTCGTCAACGGTGCCTCCGGGTCAGTTGGAACGGCGGCCGTGCAACTCGCGCGAGAGTTCGGCGCGACGGTCACCGGCGTCTGTAGCACCAATAACGTCGAGTTGGTACAGTCGCTCGGTGCCGACACGGTACTCGACTACACACGCACCGACTTCACGACCACTGGTGAAACGTACGACGTCATCTTCGATGCCGTCGGGAAGCGGTCCTATTCGGCTTGCAAAGACTCGCTCGACGCCGGCGGGCGATATCTGACGACTGTCCCCTCTGTAGGAATCCTCCTTCAGATGGTGTGGACCCGACTCGTCGGTGACAAACGGGCACTCTTCGCGGCCACTGGGCTAGCGTCGACGAGAACGAAGCGGGCAAACCTCCGCACTCTGCGGAACCTCGCCGAAGAAGGAAGTCTCCGCCCAGTTATCGACCGAGAATATCCACTCGACGACATCGCCGACGCACACCGATACGTCGACACTGGTCACAAGGCGGGAAGCGTCGTCGTCACTGTGGAAGCATAAACGACCACGGGTCGGGTGACCCGTGGAACGCTCACTGTTCTCTCTTCGGCACGGCCCGGGCACCCGCTCAGCGCCTGCGGGTTTCCGCAGGACCGATTACTACTAACATTGAATACTGTCCGAGAAGCAGACAGGTACACACCGTTGTCATCGAAACAACTCGCCGGGTTCGCGACGATTGTTGTGGCCACAGTGGCCATGGTGGCCGTCGCGACTGTCCCAACGTCCGATTCGCTGACCGTTGCCGGACAGTACGCGGTCGCGACGATGGTGTTCGCGGCACTGCTCTGGATTACCGGGGTGGTTCCACTCCCACTCACTGCCCTGATTATTCCGATTCTGTTGACGGTATTCGGTGTCTATCCAGACTTTGGTGACGCAGTCGCGGGCTTCGCTGACCCAGTTATCTTCCTGCTCCTCGCGGGTTTCATGCTCGCAGAGGCGTTTCAGGCGCACGGTATCGACCGACGAATCGCGTTTTCGATACTCATCCGGTTTGGAACAACGGCACGAGGTCTCGTCTTGGGCGTTATGGTCGCGACGGCGCTTCTTTCGATGCTCATCTCGAACACGGCGACAGTCGCGATGATGGTGCCAATCGTACTCGGCATCGTCGAGAGCGTTACCGAGTTGACGAAGTTGGACGAAGAGAGCGCCTCGCCGACGGCCTCGAACCTCCAGATAGGGATGTTGCTCGGCATCGCATACGCGGCGAGTTTGGGTGGCGTGGGAACGCTTATCGGAACACCACCGAACGCAATCGTCGTCGGCCAAGTGTCCGAACTCATCGGCTACGACATCACCTTCGTCGAGTGGCTCGCAATCGGGCTCCCGATGGTGGTTGTCACACTCCCTGTCGCGTGGGTTCTTCTGACGTACGTCGTGTACCCACCAGAGGAGTTCGACGTGAGTCACGCACGCAAGCGCGCCCGAAGCGAGCTTCGGTCGATGGGGTCTCTCTCACCCCAAGCCCGCCGAACTGTCCTGATATTCGCTGGCACCGCGTTCCTGTGGCTTCTCGGTGGGTTCGAATTTCTGTTCGCTGACGTTCTTCCACGCCCGTGGTATGTCACGCTCTTCGGTGGGACAGGCACCAACGTCTTCGGGACTGCCGGCCACGAGGGAATCCTGTTTTACGTCCTCGTGGGGGTACTCGCGATACCGACACTGGTCGTGAGCGGAGCGACAACGTGGGACGACTTGCTCGATATCGACTGGGGAACGCTGTTGCTTCTGGGTGGTGGAATCTCGTTAGCAAACGCGTTGGCCGACACGAATGCGACCACGTGGCTCGCCGAGGTGACCCTCGGGTCACTGGAAGGGACGTCGGTCGTCGTCGTGCTTCTCGTGATGATTACGATGGTCGTCGTCGTCGGTGAGTTGGCGTCGAATACCGCGATGGCAGCCATTCTCGCTCCACTACTGATCAACATCGGTCCGATGTATGCCGAAGCACTCGGTACGTCGGCGGAACTCGCGTCGGTGTTGCTAGCGGTGACCGGTGCCATCGCTGCCAGTTACGGGTTCGCGCTGCCGGTTGCGACGCCACCAAACGCGATTGTCTTCGGAACGGGGTACATAGAGCGCGACCATATGCTCCGGGCGGGTGCGTTGCTCGACGGCGTCGTCATTCTCTTGACGACGGGCGTCGCATACCTCCTCATTCGCTTTCTCTGGCCACTCGTCCTCGGGTGAGGGAGAGACGAGATGCGCGCGGAAACCCACAGTCGGTGAGAGTTCGTGAGGCCGTTCGCTCCACACTCATCGTGCCCTTGGCAAACCATCACCGTCTGGGGACTCCGAGAAAACCCGGAAGACCGGCGGCTACTCCCGAACGTGTTCGGGTCAACACTCACCGCGTCTCGGCAGAATCGTTCACAGAGTACAGATGCCCGAACTCATCGCTCTCGACTCACTTCCCGAGACGACCCACGCAGAGGTATTCGACGACAACCGACCACGGACGGTCAGACTGAAACTCGATGCTGGGCAAGCGGTTCCAGCACACACGCATCCGGGGACGGACATCGTCCTCCACCTCGTGTCGGGCCACCTCGAACTCACACTCGACGACGAGGTATACGACATCCGCCCGAACGAACTCGCACGGTTCAGCGGCGAACGGGAGATATCACCGCACGCAGTCGAACCAAGCACGGCGGTCCTCGTGTTCGCACCCGCAAACGAACACGAACAGTAGTCCATACTGCGGAACGACCGTCCCCAGTTCATGGCCACGGGTCGTCGAACACGACTCCGGTTCCACGGAATATTTACAGACGTGCCACCGAGACAGAATATGGACCTCTCGGCCCCACTTTCTGTCCTGCTTCTCGCGTTCGCGCCGGCAGTCATGTGGGGGTTCACGCCAGTCATCGAGAAGCGAGCACTCTCGGGAGGAGGGAATCCGCTCCAAGCGTCGCTCGTCGTCGTCGTCGTCGACTCGACGATTTACCTCGGTGCACTCGCCGTGTTCCAAGACAATCCATTCAGTGGCCTCTCGCTCGAAACCATCGGTATCTTCGTCGCCGCTGGTGCTATCGGAACTGCATTAGGTCGGCTCGCAATCTTCGCGGGGAACGCACGCGTCGGTGCGAGTATCTCCAGCGCCGTAGTCAGTGCGAGACCACTGTTCGCGACGGCGCTCGCAGTAGGGTTCCTCGGAGAGCCACTCTCGGCCCCAACTGCTGTCGGCATCGTCGTCCTCGTCGTCGGCCTCGGCGTCCTCTCTGTCGCAAAAGGAGGTGACCTCGAAGGGTGGTCGAACAAAGACTTGCTCGTTCCACTCGCCGCTGCTGCATTCTTCGCCCTCGGCAACGTCGCCCGGCGGTGGGGCCTCGCCGCCGGTGAAGCGACGCCACTCGAAGCAGTCGCCATCAACGAGTTCGCCGCACTCCTCACACTCGGTGCCTACGTCGCCGTCGTCGGCCGAGAGCGGGTTCTAAATCGCCCTCGCCGGTCGTACTTCGTGTTCGCCGCGAGCGGAGTCATCACGTCGGTAGCGCTCCTCTCGATGTTCACTGCGCTCGCAGCACCGGAGGGACGAATCGCAGTCGTCGACCCACTCGTCGCCACGGCGCCACTGTTCACCGTCGTCTTCTCGTGGATTTGGCTCGGTGACCTCGAACGCGTCACTCGGGGCGTCGTCGCCGGTGTCGTCCTCGTGGTTCTCGGTGCGGCCCTCGTGACCGGCGGCCCAGCACTCGTTCGTGGCATCAGTTCGCTCGGGTTCTGAGTCGCTCTGTGACTCAGCTCGTGTCCGCGGAAATCACTCGACGTCTGCTGGTCACTCGCAGAGGCACTCGTGTCTCTTCACGGATTGGTTCACGACGTACTCGTGCGTCTCGGTGGCCAACTCGAACAGTTTCTCTGCACGGACTCGTGCCGCGAGACCGTCTTGATAGTACGTCTTCGCGCGGTGGTTCCGCCACAGGTCTTGGAGGTTGTCCGCGACGTACTCGGAGAGGATGCCACGCCTCGCCGCTTCCGTATAGACGCCGGGATGAGTTCCAGGGAGGTCACGCGGTTCGACACCACGTTCGAGTAGTTTGAACTCGACGACGCGCTCGATGGCGACGAACGACGTCTCGATGACGATAGTGTAGAACCCCTCGTCGAGCAACGATGCCGCACCCGCCAACAGCCGACACGACTTCCGAAGTTGCAGCACGTCCGCTTCGTTGGTGTCCAGCCCGGACTCTATCTCGTCGGGTCGCTGGTCGAACGCCGCTTGCACCTCGTCGACGAGTGACTCGATTCGGTTACCGCTCACGTTCCATCACCGCTTTTCGGGCTCGTTGGAACGCCTCACTGCCGTAGACTGTGACCCCTTCGCCGAATATCTCTCGCAACTTGTCTCCTGCGCGTTTCGCGCTCTCTGGTGATTCGACGAACGATTCGAACGTGTACCGGTCACCGTCGAATCGCACTTCACCGAGCTCGGCCCCAATTTCAGAGGCGACGCGTCGAGCGACGGTTCTGTCGCCATCGACGAGCACGAAGAGGTCGATGTCGCTCTTCCGGTCTGCTTCGCCACGGGCGACACTCCCAAACACGAGGACGCCGAGGAGTTCTTCGATACCGCTCGTCTCTGTCACCGCGTCTTCGACTCGGTGGACGAACTCCCGGATGGGGTCGTGATACTCGACCTGTTCGATTGCAAGTATCGGGTCGTCCTTCTGGAGGTGTGCCGAGTCGATGGAGACGTACTTCCGTTGGGGCGTCTCTCGGACCTCGATGGCACCGAGTTCGTCGAGGAGTCCGACTGCACGCCAGACGGTCGACCGACTGTGGTTAGTCTCGGCGGCCAGTTCAGACATCGTGAACTCCGATACGTGTGCATCGACGAGCAGTCGGAGGAGGTCGTCTGCAGCACGAAGCCTGAATATCTTCGTGTCGTCCCCGGGGTTGACGCGAAGGCAGACGCGCGGTTGTTGTTTCGTATCGTCGGACACTGTTTCATTATATGCAACAACATATGATAAGGGTTCGTATCAATTCCGTTGTCGGGTATCACCGCATCGCTGAATCGACCGTCGAGAGGTCAGTCGACGCATCGGGGACGGTGCCTGTGTCGAGATACCTCGTTTCGAGCGCCGCGAGTTGTTCGTTGATGGCGTCGCTTTGCTGGTGCATGGCCGAGACGCGAACACGAACGAGGTCGAAATCGTGTCTGTCTGACAGCCCGTTCCACGCACGGAACGCACCGAGTGCGAGTGTGTGCGATTGGGGGCAAAACGGCGTCGTCGGAGTGAACTCGGCACGAAGGACCGACGAGTCACCTGTCTCGACGGCATACCGAAATCCGGCGTCCTCGTGACGAGTGTCGAGGTTCAACCGGGCGAGGTTGTAGTTGAACGTCGTGTCGTACACGGTCCGTTCCTCGAACACGTCCCGAGTCCGTTCGTGGAAGGTGACGTGTTCGTCGCCGGTGAGGATGCGGTGTCCGTCCAGGAACGGACCCGGTTCCGGGACGTGTTCTGGGACGAACTCCCCGTAGTCGTCGTACAGGTCGCTCTCGTCGGTGCCACCGAAGGGTGAGAAACGTCCAGCCATACAGTCGAGTACGGAACGACTGCCCCTGTCGATTCCCCCGGACATGTTCGAGAGAGCCGACGAGGTCTCGGCGGAGACGACTACTGGGTCGACCACGACGGCAAAAAAGACCCCGAGGAAGTGTCGCTTCGGGCACTCACTTCGGGTCTGAGTCGAATATCTCCGGGTCCTCTGAGCCTTCCGCGCGGACGACGGCCATGCAACCTTTCCGGGCGACTCGCGACAGCGAGTGGTCGACGAGTTTGAAATCACCGGGAACTGGTGAACTCATCGTCGCTATCGCGGTACTCCCCGGCGGAACGAGTCGTGTCTGGATGTGGGTCTGTGGTTCCGTAGTGAGCGACCCATCGGGATACAGTGTCTCCCAGACGCTCCCGATTGGGTGGAAACTACTGGAGAGGTTCGGCCCGCCATCTACGAAGAAGATGCGGACTGTCTCTCCCGTCTTCGCAGTCACGGCAGGGCCACGACCAGCGTCAGTCCACGCGAACTTCTCACCGTTCATCAGGACGTACGTTGGTTCTTCGTTCCGCATGGCGTCGAAGTCGAACCCGTGGTGTCCCTCTGTACCCGCTTTCTTGTCGGTGTAGAGTTCGTGCTGTCCGATGTACACTTCGTGGTCGACGTCCGGGAGTCCCTCCGGTGGTTCGACGAGGATGAGACCGAACATCCCCGCGCTGATGTGCATGTCGAGATTCGGAACGGCACAGTGGTAGATGTACGCGCCAGGGTACGTCGCTTTGAACCTGAGGTTCGCCGTCTCACCGGGATTCGTCATCGTCGCTTCTGCGCCACCACCCGGACCGGCGACGGCGTGGAAGTCGACGTTGTGCGGCATCGAGTTCTCTTCTGGGTTCTCGAAGGTCAGATTGACCGTATCACCCTGTCTGACGCGAATGAACGGCCCGGGTACCTGCCCGTTGTACGTCATGTACGTGAACGTCACGCCGTCTTCGACCTCGGCGGTCACCTCCTCGGGGCGAAGTGTCACGTCCACTTCTGCTGGTTCGTTGCGGTCGATTGGGTCGGGGATGTCCGTCGGGTCAGCCGCGACCATATCGACTACGTTCGGACTCTGTTGTTGGGCCGGTTCGGTCGTCGTCTCCAACGACTGCGCCGCAGTCGGTGCTTGATTGGCACACCCTGCAAGCGATGCCACACCACCGAGTCCAAGTGCCTGTAACGTCCGTCGCCGAGTCGTCGATAGCATCTATCGTCACCCTCCAGTTGAGTCGTGGCACCACTGACGGGTATAGTGAAGTGCCAATTTCATCACTGAGAGACCCTGTACGAACATATTCGGAGTCTAGCACACCATCCTACAAGCCAAAACAGTCGAACGACCATGACCACAGAAGAACCATCCACACCAGACACCGAACGACACGACACCTCGTGGTCGGCGAACCTCGAACATCCAGAACACGCTGAGAGCAGAGAACGTGTCGTCCAAGATGCACGCTCCGCCATCGAACGTACTGCGCCGGGAAGACACGTCAACCTCGTCACACACGAGGCACACGGCCATCCCTCGTCGTATCTCTATCCAGTCCTCGAAGACGAGTTTCACTCCCTCGACTGGGAGTTCGTCGACCGGTGTGGGTGCGGCGGGTTCGTCACTCGCGTCTACGTCTGATGCCGAAAGGAGTACCGCAGACCTCCCGACGTGTGTGTTCGCGGCCTACGAGAACAGTCAGTCGTCACCGACGAATCGGTCACGGCGGTACCGACACTGTTCACAGAAGAACTGTGCGTAGCCAGTTGGTATCGTCCCAGTAAACAACATCTCAGTACCACAATCCGGGCACCACTCGGAGTGACCGTTTTGTTTGTGGTCTGTGCTCATACCACGTTCATACGAGTGATGTATTATTACATTATCGATTGTGACAAATTCGGGAATTGTGATAGGTGACGGTGACGGTGACGGGTAGTTCGAAGGTGGAGAACGTGGTCGAACTACTGGACTGGACCGTCCTCTGAATGGGTTTCGAGTGCGTCGATGAGGAACTCTTGGAACGTGTCGGTACGCATCGCTCGGAGTGTGACACCGAAGTGACCACAATCCCATTCGAGACGGTTCTCGGCGGGAACACCCCACTCGTCGAGCGTCTGCCGCATCGTCGGATACTGCGTCATCTCGTCGACGAGACCACCGACCGGATAGATTCGGTCGGGGTCGAGACCGGGTGTCGTCGGGGCAGTGAGGACGCTGTCGAGATGGGACATCTCGTCTCGCGTCCATCCCGCCGCTTCGAGCGCCCCCGTTACCCCGAGGGATTTCGTGAGCGAACTCTCGAACAGGAGGTCTGCAATCTTCGCTGATGCCGCCACGGGAATAGCGAAATCCGGTTGCATCTCGGACGGCCACGTATCTGCGTACGCAGCGACGAACGACGTGACGATACCACCGAGGCTCAACCCACCGACACCAACTGTGGGTGCACCTTGTGAGCGAAGCCACTGGACGAGGACTGCAATCTCTTTCGCCTGCCCTTCGTAGAGTTCGACCCCACTACTGGGCATCCGAGCAAGGTACGGTTCGCCCGTGTAGTAACCGGGGATTTCTCGACGACCGTGCCACGGCGGAATCGGGAGGACGACCCGGTAGCCTTGTGGTGCCAAATCACGGCCGACGTACTCCTCTTCGGTCCAGTACTCCATGAGGTCGCACGCCATCGCCAACCCCGTTGCGAAGATAATCGTCGGGAGTTCGTCGTCCTGAGAGGAGTCCGCCGGTTCGTAAACGCGGGCGTAGGCAGTGTCGTCGAAGAACGCCGACGGCGACTCGAACCGAACGAGATACTCACGCGTCTCTGGTCCCCGCATCGTCCGAGAGACTGCGACGTCTGGCATCGACTCCGGTGGACCGTACACGTCGGACCCATCGTATCCGCGCCACCGTTCGATAGCCGATTGCGGGGAAGGGATATCGAAGTCGACGATATCGACGATGTCTGCTTTCGTGATGAACTTGAACTCCTTTTGGGGAGACACCCATCGCGACCCGTATTCACGGCGCCGCTTTTCGAGTCGGGTCCGTTCGTCGAGTGTCGACTCCGTATCTCCCCAGAACACCTCGTCCCACCTGTCGGCGACAGACTCGTATTCAGATTTGACCGTACTGTGGTGCTGTAACGTGGTCTCTATCTTTCGTCGGAGCGAATCGTCTATCGGGTCGGTGACACCCAGTTCGTCGAGGAAGGCATCGACATCTTCACCTGCGACGTCGGCGGCGGCGCGTGCTCGCAGCACACCGAACTCGCGGTCGACAGACGAGATTTTCAGTCGTTCGAAGACGCGTGAGTGGAGCAAGCGGCCCAGCGGGGACTCAATCACTCGATGTGTGAGTGGGGTTTCGAGTTGTTCGGGCATGGTTATACCTCGGTTCCCCCACCATATGAATATTACTGCGTATTCATTCATTTGAGAAAGTGCCACCTGAAGGCCAAAAATCGACAAATAACCCGGTTACTGGGGTTCTTGGGCACAGTTGGCCACCAAAAAATGAACTGAGTTCGAATAGTATTCATATGAGGAAACACGATACAGTAGACGATGAACGACCACGAAAGCCGGTCCGAGGAAGACGCAGTGAACGCGGGGGCGAGGTGACACTGTTCGATGCCACAGTTTACAGACGAAAGACGGCGTGAGGTTCGAGCGGCGTTACTCGACGCGGGATACACACACTTCGTGGCTGACGGCCTCGATGGAACGACGATTACCGACCTCACGGATGCCGCGGGTATCGCGGCAGGAACGTTCTACTCGTTCTTCGACTCCAAAGAAGCGCTCTACGTTGCGGTCCTTCGAAACGAATCCCAGAAGGTGTACGACGACCTCCGGGAGGTACTGGACGTACACCGTAGCGACCCTGAGACAGCGATTCGGCGGTTCCTCGAAATTTCGACCGACGCCCTGGTCGAGAACCCCATCTTCACGCGAACTATCACACGTGACGAACGTGAACACCTCCAGTCGCGACTCTCCGAAGAAGAGTTGGCCACGACGCGAGCAGACAAGCGAGAGTTACTCGTCCCGTCGCTCGAAGCGTGGCAAGAACAGGGACATGTCGTCGCCGGTGACCCGAACGTACTCGCGTCGGCGTTGTTGTATATCTCGTATCTGCCACTCCACCGAGACGACGTGGGAGACGAGTACTACGCCGCGGTTCGGCGCACACTGTTCGACTGGGCGGTCGAGATGGTCACGTGCGAGTGAACAGCGTCACTCTCACGGTACCCAAATCGCCGTCAGCATCCCCTCGTCCGTCTCGACCGAACGATAGACGAATCCTCGGTCGTCGAGCTTCGGGAAGAGAAATTTCGGTTCCCGGTCGTTGAGTTGGACGAACACCGTCTCGGCGTCGAGTTCGGCGAGACGTGTGAGCGTCTTCGTGAGCGGTTCCGGTGGCGGAAGGTCACGCGCATCGAGGAAGTCGATGGCTCTGGCAGTCGGTGCGTCCGCTTCGACCAAGTACGGTTCGACGTCCATGTTCGTGACGTCGAACCGAGGTCGTAGGTAGTTCATCCCGAAGATGTTCGATGAAGGGAGCGCGCAGCTCACGTCCAATCCACGCGAACATGTTCGCCACGTGGTTCACGTCGGTCCGAGAAAGACCGTCCAAACGACCATGGCACCGCACCCACCGCAGTCCCGTCCATCGACGGGACCGGACCCGGCGGCAATCGACACGAGTCGACGTCCATTCGTCCTCATCTGGGAAGTAACGCAAGCGTGTGAACTCGCGTGCGACCACTGTCGCGCGGACGCACAGCCAGCGCGCCACCCCGACGAACTGACCACCTCGGAGGGAAAGCGCCTCCTCGACCAAACGCGAGAGTTCGGACCGGGTCAACTCGTCGTTCTCTCGGGCGGAGACCCACTCGCGAGACCTGACCTCGTCGAACTAATCGAGTACGGCACGTCCCGTGGACTCCGAATGACGCTGACACCGAGTGGAACGTCGTCGCTGACGCCGGAGACAGTACATCGCCTCAGCGACGCTGGAGTAACGCGACTCGCAGTGAGTCTCGACGGCGCGACGCCCAGTACGCACGACACGTTCCGAGGAGAAAACGGGAGCTTCGAGGAGACAGTTCGAGCAGCCCGTGCGGCGCGTGATGCAGGCCTCCCTATCCAGATTAACACGACAGTGTGCGCGCAAACCGTCGACGAACTGCCAGCACTCCGCGACCTCGTCGACGAACTCGACGCCGTTCTCTGGTCGGTGTTCTTCTTGGTCCCCGTCGGCCGTGGCCGTATCCTCGAATCAATTTCGCCCGACCGTGCCGAATCTGTCATGGAGTGGCTCTCCGACGTGAGTAAAGACGCACCGTTCGGCGTGAAGACGACCGAAGCACCGTTCTACCGACGAGTGGCGATTCAGCACAGGCGAGACGCGAGTGGGTCACCATCGAGCGACGGTATCGGCCGCCGTCTCGGAATCACCGCTGGCGACGGGTTCGCGTTCGTGAGCCACACCGGCGAATTGTATCCGTCCGGGTTCCTCCCGAAGTCAGCAGGGTCCGTCCGGGACGGTGGTCTCGTCGAACGGTACCGAGAAAGCGAGTTATTCCAGTCACTTCGTGACCGCGATGCACTTCGCGGGAAGTGTGGAGTCTGCGAGTACCGGCACGTCTGTGGCGGAAGCAGGTCACGCGCGTATGCACACACGGATGACCCGCTTGCGAGCGACCCCTTGTGCGCGTACGTTCCAGAGGGGTACGACGGCAAGATGCCGTCAGACCAAGCGAGTGGCGATTGACGAGAACTCACCCGAACACGTTCGGGACAATCGATTGGCTGGACGAGTGACGACGTGAAGACGATGACGCGAACTACCGAACTCTCTCGACGGCAGTTTACAGCACTTGCGGCGAGCAGCGTACTTACCACCGCCCTCGCCGGGTGTACTGGTTCGAGCGCCGACTCCTCGCCTGACGAGACGGCAGAGGCGACTGCGACGACGACCAACGGAGAAACGGCAGAGTCCCCAAATGGAGACAGTGACTCAGCCGAGTCGTCAGGGAGACAGACGTTCGATGGATGGCTCGAAGACGTCGAGAACTACGACGGTGTGAGAGACAAAACGGGAACGGACGCGGTCACTGTCGACGTCGGTACCGAAGCGAACGGCGGAGCGTTCGGATTCGGTCCCGCGGCGATTCGAATCTCCACAGGGACGACGGTCACGTGGGAGTGGACCGGAGAAGGAGGGTCACACAACGTCGTGGATACGGACGGGTCCTTCGAGTCCGAACTCGCCGGGAGTAGCAGCCACACCTTCGAACACACGTTCGAGGAGACGGGTACGTACACGTACTCCTGTGTGCCCCACGAGACGGTGGGCATGAAAGGCGTCGTCGTGGTCGAGTAGGTTCTGGCCACTCGTTTTTGTCGAGCGGCGGGTGTACACACGAGGGACTGGTCTCCCGGAGTTGGAGCGTCGTGAGTCGGTCGCTACGTTCGATACCCTGCCTCGGTCGGGCTGAAATCGAGAAGCGAGACATCACCGAGGGTGAGTGCGTCAGGCTGAAAGGTTCCTCTCGGCGGGTAGTAACCCGACGCCTCCAAAACGGCACTGACGACCGCCTGTTGTTCTGCACGAACGTCCATCACCGACTCGACGGCGTCGACTCCGTGAGATGCACAGTAGACGCCTTCGATTTCCCAACTGAAATCTTCGTAACAGGAGAGCGCCACGCTGACTGAGTCGCCCGACACGAGTCTCGTGTCCCGACAGTATCGGCACCCAACAGTGGCCGTTCTGAAATCTTGCGTGACGTAAAGACTCTCGACGACGAGTCCGGTAAACTGTCTGATGAGGTCCGATTCCACAGGGTCGTACTCGGGCACAAACGACCGGTACGGGCCCAGATGAGAAATAGTAGCGCAGTCAGCGCACCCCAACTGTGTCAGGTCGTGGGTGAGCACCCACCGAGCGGAAAACCGGACGAGGGTCGCTTAGTCGTCGCTCAGCACACCTTCGGCGACGGCCATATCTTCGACACTCGGGTCGTCAGCCGATTCGCGCAGGACGAACCGTTTTCTGACGAGGTCCGCAGCGTAGATGACCGTGCCGAGGATGATGAGTGAGTCTCCGGGGAGGCGCGCCCAGAAGAGTGACTGGACCAACGGTTGGTCGTAGAACGCCACGCTCCGGGCAGCGTCGTATCCGGCGGTGAACGCCGTCTCCAACTGGAGGAACCCAACCGGAAGGACAGACACGAACACCATCAACACGAGGCCCACGTTCCAACACCAGAACGCGGCACGAAGCCACGACCCGTCCCAGCGTGCGGGGTCGATTGCAAGCTGGAGCATGTAGGTGACCATGCCCAGTGCGAGGAAGCCGAACGCGCCGAACATCGCGGCGTGCGCGTGGCCGACGGTGAGGTACGTGCCGTGTTCGTAGTAGTTGATGAGCGGAAGGTTGATGAAGAATCCGAGGACGCCCGCGCCGACGAAGTTCCAGACGCCACTGGCGATGATGAACATGAACGTGAGGCGATACGGGAATCCACTGTCGGCATTCATCGCTCGGTACTGACCGAGTGCCTCGTAGAGGATGAACACCAACGGGATGAGTTCGAGCGTCGAGAAGACGCTCCCGATAGGGACCCACATGTCGGCATTCCGACCCACCAGTAGTGGTGCGAGACGCCGATGATGCCCGTCCCCATCACGAGGAGTGCTTGGAGCATGACCGCCTTCTCGGCACTGCGGCGCGAGAGCAGGTTCATCGACACCAACGTCAGGCCGACGATAGCGACGATGAAGAACTCGAAGGCACCTTCGACCCACATGTGGACGACCCACCACCGCCAGAACTCCGTGACGGCGATGTTCGTCTCCGGAGTGAAGAGGAACCCCGCGGTGAACAAGAGCGCAATCGACCCACCGGCGTACAGTATCATGTGCGCCAGTCCGTAGAGTGGTTCCCTGTCCAAGAGCGGTTTCAACCCGCGGATTGCGAGTACCGCCCAGATGCCGAATCCAGCGAGGATACCGAACTGCCAGAACTTCCCGACTTCGAGGTACTCGAGGCCTTCGTTTCCGAGAATCCACCATAGTGGTCCGTCGATGTACCCGTTCGCACCGAGCCAAATCCCACTGAGGCCACCGACGGTGACGACGACGATAGCCCCGAGCAGGACGTCGATGTATCTCGATTGCTTCGGCGGTTCGTACCCGGTCAACAACGGTGGGAGGAACAATCCAGCACCGAGCCACGTCGCCGCAATCCACAGAATCCCGAGGTCGATGTGCCACGTCTTCGCCAGCGAGAACGGGAGGAGTTGGAGGATGTGGACGCCGAGTATCTCTTCGACGCCGAAGAACCCGGCCCGTTCGATGTAGAAGTGCGCGAGCAACCCGCCGAGTAACACCTGTGCGAGGAACAATCCCGCCGCGACAGGAATGAACCGAAGTGCGGCTCGCTGACTCGGGAAGACACTCACGTCGCCGGGTTCAGGGACCGAGATTCCCTCTGCCGACGGTTCGGGGAGTTCGATGGACTTGTACAGCCAGATACCGAGACCCGCGCCGGCGACGAGGAGGACCATTGCGATGACACTCCACGTCATCGAAGCGGCAGTGGCATCGTTCCCTGCCCCGGGGTTGTACGGCCAGTCGTTCGTGTACGAGTGCGTACTCCCCGGCCGGTCGGTGTGCGAGAACCACGCCGTCCACATGGCGAAGTCGGCGAACTGTTCTGCATCGGCCGCAGAGTCTATCATTCCCGAGGGAACGCCCCGTTCGTGGTCTCCCTCGTGATACCGTTTGACGTACTCCTCACGAACTCGTTCGTGGGCGTACTGCTCCGCCGCAGAGTACTGAATTGCGCCACCGTCGTACGTCTCGTCGAGGTCGTTTGCGACGACATCTGCGACGGCAGCCTGTTCTTCCGATGCGAGCGCGTCGTACGCCTCACCATAGCGCTCTTGGGCGTAGTAGTCCCGCATGTACTGGACTTTCAACTCGAGTGCGTCGGCAGTGTAGTCGACGCCGTAGTACGCACCATTGCCGAGTATGGACCCGTGGTTCATCAGGCCGTTCTGCTGGAACACCGTCTTGCCGTCTCGAATCTCTTCTCCACTGACGACGACGTCACCGTCGGGGCCGACGACCTCTTCGGGGATGGGTGGAGCTTCCTGATACGCGAACCAGGCACCGGCACCCATCACGACGAGGTTGAAGATGAACACGACGGCTATCGCCTTCGCGATGGTCTTACGCGTGAGTTCCAT